>DAINDD010000122.1:0-4418 GCA_036732045.1 Chloroflexota bacterium | reverse complement strand
GCGACAACGGGCCGACACCTCCCCACCCCACCGGACGAGTTTCCGGCACGCACAGCCAAGCGGCGCCGTCGCCGCGTGGGCCGCTAGGAGCGTGGCTCTGAATGGCCGACGCGTACGGAAAGCTTGTCGAAGGAGAGCTCGCCGCGGCTGCAGCGAACTCTCAGGAGCTGAGCAGACGGTCTCTCGCTGTTGTGTCAACGTCTGGCGGTTTCGTGACGTTGCTATCAGCACTGATCGGTTTCGCCTCGATCAACAACAAGACTGCAGTGTTTCCAGTCGATGGCCGTGGACCACTCACCTTCGGCATCGCTGCCTTCGTCGTGGCCGCAGTGTTGGCGCTGGTAGTCCAGCTGCCACTGCTCGTGACGTATATCAACGTTGAGGATCTCCACAATGTCGTAGGGCGCTCCTGGGGCGACTCCGACGAGGTCGCAGGCCGAGAAGTAGCCCGCGCACGAGTCCGGGTTTTAGCTACGGCCCGCTCGATGAACACCCTGCGATCCTGGTTTCTGGTCGCCGCCGTCGTTGCCGAGGTAGCGGCGATCGCGGCCTCGGGTGTTATGGCAATTCGTGTAGTGGGATCGCTAGCTGGTCGGACCTCCTCACACCCGCCGGCATCAGCACCAGCTAGAGGACAGTCGTGACCCAAGCGACAACCCTCTTCAATAGCGAGAGTAACGCTGGCTATTCCATCTCTTTGGCGATGATGACTGTAGGCGGCACTGCGATCTACTTGTTGTGGCGCGCCGGGGAGAGCAGAGACGAGGCGCAGAAGAACGCCCAGAGGAATTTGACGGCTGTCGTTGCTTTCTTTGTGACGTATACGATTTACGTCGCGGCAGCTTTGATGACGGAAGCGCCAGCGCTTTCCTTCTTTCAGAATCATTTTTTTGACGGCGCCGCTCCAGCAGCCGTCGTGGCATTCCTGATCGCCTTCGCCAAGCCGTTTGCGAAGCGGACTTACCCCGAGACACGGGACCAAGTTCTAACTTTTGTCCTTGTTGTGGTATCGGGCGGTCTGTTGTTTGGAGCGATCGGTACGGTGGCGGCCTTTACCGCGAACGGGCCGCGAGGCATTCCTCTTGCGGCTGGATATTGCGCCCTCGCCGGCGCAGGGATGGGTGCTTACGCCGTTGTCTTGGCCCGAGATCGCAGCCTCTAAGCCCGGACCGCGACGCCGCCGCCCCTGGGATCCGCGACGATGCGCCTAATCCGCACCAATTCACACACTGACCAGCCCCGTCGCGCGCGCCGCGCCCCGCCGGCGGTTGTTGCAAATTCGCCGCGATGCCCCATACCCCAGCAACCTGGACCGGGGATTAGGGGCGTCGTCGCGGATTTGCAACAAAACCCCTACGGCGGGGCCGCCTGGACAAGGCCCTGAACTGCCATCTCGGGGGCGGCGATGCGCTCCGAAAATGCGCGACCCGCCACTCCCCGGCGCGGAGGGGCTTCCGAGCGTTCGACGGCGCGATCAATCCCGCCGTGCGAGCTCTTGTGCAGCTTCGAGGCAGTAGGCCAAGAGGAGCGCGATGCCGTTCGAGTGGATGTCGTACTCTGACCCTCCCTCGGTAATCTCGTGAGTCTGAAAGAACTCCAGCGCTTGGTGACGACCGCCTCCGATGCCGTCGAAGGTTGTGACGTCCACGTCACCGCCAAAGCGCCCTTTGAGCCAGTCGAACAGTGAGCCGTCGTTGAGGTGAGCCCTGGTCTCGTCCAGATCAAGGACTTCACCCTTGTCGAGCAGAGCGACGAGGTGGAAACCGAAGCCCGTGTAGGACGAGGTGGGTAACTGGGCGTCGGCCACGACGGGATCGTACAGCCGTCCCAACCGAACGGTGCCTGCCGATGAGGGCGATCGTGACCCCCTGGTCGGTCCCTCGGCGTCGATCTCGACGTGTCGCCCCGCTCGCCGGTGGCTGAGGGGACGCCGATTCACCTCACGGCCACCGTGTCGCACGGTCCGCCGCACCCGGTGGCGGTGGACTTCTCCTTCGCGCCTGTGAGGCGAGCGGGCGGTGCGGGAACCCGGTGACGCTCGGCACGGTCGAGACGAGCAACGTCGACACAGCCCGCTTCACGGTCTCGGACCTCGGGCCCGACGACTGCTACGCCTTCTTCGCCACGGTGGGCAGCGCCGGCGACCGCAGCCTCGACGACATCGGCTGCTACCGCGTGACCCCGGCGTCCGCGTTCGGCCCCTTCATCCCCCCTCCCCGGTTCATGTTGCCCGATACGCAGCCGGAAGGGTTCACTGCCAGGCCGATGATCGTTGGGCTGGTAACCCGCAGGTACGGCACTGACCAGGGAATACGTAGGCCGTTCCACCGGCTGATCCACCGAACCCGTAGGGCCCGCACCCGGGAATGCGCATTCGCGGCCCAGTTGGCTGTCGTGAGGCGAAGGTCGCTTCAGTGCAACTCTCGCGTCACTCGAGCCCGCGGCATCGGCTACGTGAGTGACGCGATCAAATGCCGGGCTCAGCGCCGATCGACCCGGTATGTGCCGGAAGGCGTGTCCCAGCCATGAAGGTTGGCGGGTCGCATGTTGCGCGACAGAGATCGGCGGCAGGGTTAGATGTTCAAATCCTCTACCAGCCACGTCGAGGCGCCACACCAGGAGGGACGGAACGGGAGAAGTGGCACCCCGAACGTGGACGGGCAAGGGGAACATTGGGCGCAGGGGCGGCAAGGAGTCTGCACCTCACTAGAGTGAGTTGAGACTGTGGGCGATACCAGCCGGCCAGGTCGTCAAAGCGATCCCGAGGACAAGCACGGACGCCGCCCACCATCGAAGTCTCAGGCCGTCACCCGATGCCGCCCTGATCAATGCACGGAGTTCGTCGGTCTCATCCTGAATCCGCTGTCGCAGAGATGCCCCCTGGGCTAGGAGCTTCTGGTTCTGCGCGGTCGCACTGTCCGCCAGCGTGGTCCCGAGGTGCTCCAGCTGCTGCTCGACGCCTTGGAGTCGCTGAGCATGGCGATCCAGGCGCTCGCGAACCGACAGGTCAGCCTCGGATCCGTGTTTGACACTCATGCGGGTGATCGCGTCGGTTGCACCGGCTGAATCAGACATGTTCCGAGTGACCGCGGGTTGGCGCCTGTGTAGAACACCGATTCTTTCGAGGACCCATTGACCGAAGCGAATGAGAGCAGGCTGGTGCGTGGGATTGAGCACTCGATCGACGCGCGTGATCTCTCTGAAGACCTCAAGCACCGCGAGGATCTGCAGAAGGCCACCAAGACTCCGGATTTCATGAGCGGTAATGATCTGCGACCTGCCGTATGTCATCGCAGACAAAGCCAGTGGGAAAAGGCGCGTCATCGACTCGGAGGTTCTTTGTTCTTGTCGGGCTTCGTAGCTTCTACTGCTTCGGGCTTCTTTGCCGCTGCCAAGATCGCGATGGGGATGAGAGAGGCCGTGAGGCCGGCTAGAACGCACAGACAGGTCAGCACGGTCACGTTCGTTAAACGCTGCTCAGGTCGGGCCCCCCAACGTGGGGCGCTGCTCTGCACTCGCGGACCAGATCAGCGGCGCTTGGCCTTCTCGTTGCACGACCGGCAGGCGTAACGACAATCGCCCGTGGCCGCTCGCCTGCTTGGCGGGACGGTCACGGGGCGTTGTCGCGCTACCAGTAGTGGCGTCGGCTGCCGACCTGATGACCAGTTGCCCCGGCAATCCAGAGCACCGCGCCAATCACAAGCAACACCACGCCGATAGTCCATAAGATGGACACGCCCAGAAGCAGACCGAGCAGTAGAAAGATGATCCCAAGTACCAGCACGGGAGAGCCCCCAACGTTCGGGATGATTGTGTTGCGCGACCATAACCCGGGACCGTGTGCCCCAACAAACACGCCTCTGCTAAGCCTGCGGTTAGCTGGTAATCTGCAACTCAGACCGCGAGCTGCGCGGCACGACACTGCTCAAGGAGATGCCATTATGGCAGAAGCCCACAATAAGGCGCGTAACGCGGCGCAGGGCGCAAAGGGTAAGGCAAAGGAAGCCACGGGCCGCGCGACAGGCAACGACAAACTCAAGGCGAAGGGCAAGACCGATCAGGCCAAGTCAAAGGTCAAGAAGGCTGGTGAGCGCGTGAAGGACCGCCTCCGGTAGTTGGCGTAGGCACGATGTAGCCCACGGCGCGATCGCCGTTCCGGCCCTTCCGTCTGCCGGTTCGGTGTCGCGTGGCCTCCAAGTTGTGCCGGGTATGGATGCCGCCGAGCTACGCCAACGCGCTGCCGAGCTCGAAGCCGACGTTTGGCTTGTCCACAGCGAGGATCGACGCGCCGCCGGTGAGTTGCTCGTCGCGGCGCTACTGAGACGCGCGCAACCAGGCGAAGCCGGATCGGTTCCGCAGGCGTGATCTACTCGCCGACACCATTGAATGCGCGGAGGACGAGACGGGCGGTTAGTGGG
>DAINDD010000121.1:0-4466 GCA_036732045.1 Chloroflexota bacterium | reverse complement strand
GGGAGCTCCCAGTACTGCCCCCCGTAAACTCGACTACAGTCATACCGGGTCGCAGTTCACCCCGAGCTTCAGCGCCTTCGATCATGTGTCGGGCCATCCGGTCTTTCATGCTGCCGGTCGGGTTCGCGCTTTCCCACTTTACCCAAATTTCTGCGCCAGCCTTGTTTGGGAGAACCTTGAGGCGAACGAGTGGCGTCTTGCCGATTGCATCGAGGATCGTCATTGCCTCGCATTATGTGTTGACTGTCGCGGTGTGATGACCTTCGACTTCTCCATTCCTGCGCTGATGCACCCGCCGACTTACAACAGAAACGTCCAACTGGGACAAAGTCTCGTGTAGCAACGCGTGTAGCAACCCGGGTGCTATCCGGCGGCACGTAGCGGCACTCGGCGGACTGAAGGCGCGGACACGGTGAACTCAAATGGCCTCTGGCGACTCACCGCGATCCAAGGGCTAATGCGGTTCGGGACCGTGAGGCCCCGGGTTCAAATCCCGGGCCCCCGACCAATTTTGAGTTCAAAATCGCCGATTTCGCACGCCGTGGAAAGAGCGTCGGAAGACGGGAGGTCACAGCCGTGTCACAGATTTTCTTGGAACTCGGCCGCGACAGACCCCGTTCAAGTGGATTGCGGCCGTCGATTGAACTCGCTCACGGCTATCGCATAGCCGATATATCAGCACGCGCACGGCCCCGGGACCGTGAGACGCCAGGGTTCAGAATTCCAAGGCCGTTAGTCTCAACGAAACCCAGGGCAATTAACACAACCCGAACCCACATCCATGGGGCCTATTAATGACAATGGCTGTGGCGATGAGAGACGAGTCCGCTAAGGCCGACGGTGAGAACGTCTTGCTCGCAGCGACGGCCGCCTACCGCGCTGCATTAGGGGATCGCCTATTCGCGGACTTATGCCTTGGGCAGCTTGGCCCATGGCGGCTTCAGCCCGCTAGCGCTGCCAGCGCCGGCAGAGGGGCCTGGGGCCGGGAAGGTTCCCGGCCCCACTCGGTGTGCGGTGGCGTTCATGCCGCGGCCACAATGCGCGCGGCTGGCTTTGGGGCCTTCACGCCGATCACGAGCAGGTATCCGATCATCACGATTTCCGCGACTGCCGACGGGATGGTGACGAAGACGTTGATCTTCGCTTCGCCGAAATCGGGGACCAGGAACGTCGCGAGCATTTCGACGAGTAAACAGGCGCCCCCCACGATGAGCAGGACTCCCAGCGCCTTGGGAAACATCCCTGATTTGAAGGCGAGATAGCCCAGCGGCACCAGCCACAGGCCAAAGAAGATCTGGGCGATGTAGAAGCCGTAGTGCTGGATGTCGAGCAACAGCAACACCAGAGCACTCGAACCTGCGGTGCCGAGCGCGGCCACGTAGGACGACTCGGTTGCGACCCGCACGCTCTCAAACGTGAAGACATCGTTGAGGCAGATGATGGCGCTCCCGATTGCGACGATGACGAGCATTGCCCTCGCCGCGCTCTGGTGCACGTGCTTCAGCAGGATGTAGAGGGTCATCCCCAGGAAGACTAAGACTGTCGCCTGGAACAGGTCGGCGACGACGCCAATGCGAGCAAGCCCGGAATTGGCCACTACGTTTCCGGCCGTCGTCGCCGCGTCGCCGGCAAGGTAGATCTTGGGCAACACAAATCCTTGGGCAAAGACGCCGGAGATGAAGACGAGCAGGTAGAGGACGCCGGCGATTCTGGCAAGACGCTTGGGTGAAGTCATCGTGCTTTCTCCCAAAAGCCTCGGCGCATTTCTGTTCGGATTCATCTCCTCTTTGAGAGCCGACTCGCGCAACTGCGCGTTCGCTTTTGCCTCAGGCCCCGGCATTGGCGCGATTCCCACCCCTGATTGCTGTTGCATGACAGTCCTCCGGCCTCGGATCCAACCTCAGCGCAACCACACGGCGCTGGGCAGTCCTATATCGCCAACTCAAGGTTCGTCGAAGCCGGATCTGCAGGTAAGTGCTACGAGGCTTGTAGCCGAAAGGACTAATGGCCTGTGGCGAGACAGCCGGGATGACGCTAATCCACGGTGAGCACAGCACTCGCATGGCTCGCGCTACAAATTCGCCTGCCCACGTTGTCCTGATCACCCACCACGGACGCGCCTGTTGCCGGTGCGGCAGGTGCCCCTACCGGCCGGAGGGCGCGAGGTTCGAGATGACGGCGTGCGAGCTGCATCCGGCGGTGAGGTGTGAGCACTGGGAGGAGGTGTGGAGGCGTGTTGGGCACCTGAGCACGAAAGTAGGCACCCTGGTCTGACCGTCCGCAGAAGATTCCGATCGGAGACCTCAACCAACGTTTGGCTCGGTGACCTCGAAGGATGACGATTATCTTTACCGGCGCGGGCTTGGATCAGCTGTAAGGTCGGCGCTCATGTCGTAGAGCTTTGCTATTGCACCGCGATCGTAATCGTGTACGTCTTCAACGGCGCAATATCTGTTTCCCAGGAGCGGCGGTAGACCAGTGTCAGATCGGTTCTGCCTGCGGTCTTCGGCTGGAACCAGAAGTTGTACGTGCCGCCTGCGCCCAGTGCGCTGCTCGAAGGCGTGAACTTCGGCATGCCTGATTGTTCCAGGACCGAGGGATTTCCGATGGTCACCTCCCAGTCGTAACCGGTCGACGGGTTCCCGGGCAGTTGAAGCAAGACCGAAGTTCCTGCGGACACGGTCACCGTCTTGCCGTTGTCGCCTTCACCGAGCGTCACTGAGGGGTTCGTGCCTGATCCTCCTAGAGCCTCCGCGAGCAAAAACGCACCTGCGAGCAGGCCAAACAACAGCGTGACGAAGACGCCGATGCTTCGCTCGTGCTGGAGCGCCACGGCCATGACCGCGACGAGCCCTGAGGCGGCCATCGCGATGAAGACGATCAGGTAGTTGAAGGGGAGTCCAAATGCAGGTGTCAGCACCAGCCGAGCGAGCAGAAGCAGGAGGGACAGTCCGACCAGCCCGAGCGCGATCCAGCCGCTGACCGAAACCGGCAACAGCCGGGGACCTCTCTCGATCCCGCGAATAGGAACCGCCATGAGAGCAGCATCGTGCGCGGGGGCCCGCTGTCCAAAGAGGCGGAGGGCCCGGGACCGAGCTTCCATCCGGCCTTGGGCCAACCGCTCGTGACCGGCGTCGCCCAACTGGCGGCGACTTCAGGCGAGTTTGAGATCGTTCGGACGCCGCACCTTGCTCCGACATCAGACGTGGGACGGACCGCCGTAGACCCTGGTACGGCGGTCGTCCCTCGAAGAGCTCAGGCTGCCGGAACCATCGCGCCTTGCGCCACGGGCGCCGGCAGAGCGCGGACACTCCTGAAAAGCAAGGTCCAGTACACCGACGAATACGCCGAGTAGGCTCCCGTTGCAGCCAGGAGAACGCCGAAGAAGAAGACCGCCCCGACGGATCCCGCCACGATCGCTCCGGTCGTTCCGCCGATCGCCCAGCCCCCAAGCCCGACCGCGACGGCTGGAATGGCGACTGCCACGGCGATCACCGCCATAGCGATCCCGATCCCGATGGACAGGACGATCAAGAGCAGCCAGCCAAGGCCGACCGCCTTGAGGTGCGAGCGAATCATTCGGAAGCCAGCGCTCAAACTCGCAGCCACATGGCCACCTTCCAGCACGACTATTCGCTGGGCGAGCTCGAACGCGACGCCAAGCGCCAGCCAGAACGCCACCAAGATAAGGAAGGCCACCACGGCAAAGAGCCCGAAACCGAGAGCCGCCGCGCTGGAGTTCAAGGCTGCGACGACGGTCGCCAAGACAAGTGTGCCGACGAGCACGCCAGGCACAAATGCGAGCAAGAAGGTAAGCAGCCGTAGGCCCGCGATCCGCCAGCCGGTCGCGTAGCCCGAACGCCAGGCCGTGCCCAGCCTGTAGTCGTGGCCCGCGTCGTGCTCGGCCGCGGCGTGGATGATCCCACCTGTGGCGATGCAGCCGAGAGCGAACATCACGATGCAGACCCCGAGGAAAAATGCGAGGACGCCGACGATCCATTCCCAGTTGCCGTTCCACGTGTTCTGGACGGCAGCCCAGCTGGGCCCCGTGTAGGTGCTGGACTGGGTGTAGCTAGTGCCGCTACTCGAGAAGTTGTACGCGGTCGCGCCGCCGGCGAGGAAGCCCAACATCCACAGGTAGGGGCGTCGGGCCACGATCTCGAATGGTCGCTTGATCAGGTAGCCGTAATTCATGTTTTCTCTTTCCTCCTGATCCCAGCATCTGACGACGGCGACGAGAAGCGAAGGGCCATCAGCCCCGGCCTTGTTGGGCCTGACAGTCCTCGCAGTCGTGCCCATCTGGCGCCCCTGGTTTCGCGCCTGAGTTCGCATGGCGGCCCAGGGCTCCATGGCTCCTCTGCGCGTGCCAGAACATGTATGAACTGATCGCGGACGATCCGATCATCAAGAGCGTCGACCAGGATGCCGGCTCGCGCCGGGATTTCAGGTGGTAAGTGCCCCCTGGA
>DAINDD010000120.1:0-4618 GCA_036732045.1 Chloroflexota bacterium | reverse complement strand
GAGCGGGCCATGCGGCAAAAAAATAGCCCCCCGGCGTTGCCAAAGGGCTTCGAGGGTCAGATCCCATCAGGACAACAAGTTGCCCTGTCGCTCCGGCGAGACCCTTCTCTCTTAGTCCTGTGACTCGTTTCGAGAAGCTAGAGCGAGTATTACCTGGCCGCATGGAAGGCACAAGGCGTTTGTCCACACGTTCAACAAATCCACAGGCCGATTCGCCGTCGGCGCCATTCTATGTCTGCATAGTGGCCACCAATGAGGCACCCCGGTGTGCATGCGAGCATATCCGGGCCGTATACTGAATCGCGCCTGAAGGCGGAGAGATGCGTATGCGCTGTCCATCCTGCCGTGGAGAGAACCCCGGGGACGCCAGCTTCTGCGGCCTTTGTGGGACAGCGCTCGTGGGCGAAGTGGCTTGCCCAATCTGCGGCCGCATCAACCACGCCACAGAGGCCTTTTGTCACGGCTGTGGCCGCCATCTCAGTGAGCCGCCGCCAAGGGCGGCCGCCGCGCCCGCGCCGCTCGACGGTGAGCGACGCCAGCTGACGGTGATGTTCTCCGACCTTGCCGACTCGACGGCGCTGTCGGAACGACTCGACCCGGAGGACTACCGCGACGCTGTGCGGCGCTATCAAGCCGCGTGCGCTGAAGCGATCGAACGCTTCGGTGGCTACGTCGGCAAGTGGCTCGGCGACGGCGTCCTCGCCTACTTCGGCTACCCTACATCGCACGAAGACGACGCCCAGCGGGCGATCCGCGCGGGGCTTGCGATCGTCGCTTGGGCGCGCGAACAGACGGAAGGGGGCGATCAGCCGATGGCGATCCGCGTCGGGCTACACACCGGGCTCACCGTAATCGGCGAGATGGGTTCGGGCGAGCGCATCGAGCATGCTGACGTCGTCGGCGAGGCGCCGAACATCGCGGCGCGCGTGCAGTCCGTCGCGCCGCCAAACGCCGTGGTGATCTCCGGCGCGACCGAGAGGGTCGCACACGGCTTCTTTCTCACAGAATCGCTTGGTGAGCAGCAGTTCAAGGGGGTGACGCGCCCGATCGAAGTGTTCCATGTCCGCGGCGAGAGCAGCGCCGTCAACCGCCTCGACGTCGCTGAGCGTCTTACGCCGCTCGTGGGGCGCGAGCAGGAGACGGCGCTGCTGCTCGGCCGCTGGCAGAAGGCGGCGGACGGCGAGGGACAGGTCGTCATCCTTTCCGGCGAGCCCGGCATCGGCAAGTCACGGCTCTTGCGTACGCTGCTTGAACGGCTACCCGACGCGCATCTGCGCATCACGCTGCAGTGCTCGCAGTTCCACCAGAACAGCGCGCTCTACCCGCTGGTCGAGCACTTCCAGCGGCTGCTCCAGTTCGGCGACGCGGGGACGCCGCTCGAACGGCTTGCGGCCATGCTCGACGAGGCGGGGGTGGAGACGACGGCGGCGCTGCCGCTCTTTGCGGCGCTCCTCGGTCTGCCGCTGCCGGAGGGCTGCGCCCCACTCGACCTGACGCCGGAGCGGCAGAAGCAGAAGACGTACGAGGCCGCGCTCGCCTGGCTTGACGCCGAGGGGCGCCGCCGGCCGGTGCTGCTGGCCTGCGAAGACCTGCACTGGATGGACCCGTCGACGCTGGAGCTGGTGGGGATGCTTGTCGAGCGGGAGGATCCGGGCAAGATGCTGTTGCTGCTGACGTGCCGGCCGGAGTTTACGCCGCCCTGGCCGCTGCGGTCGCAGTTGGCGATGGTGCAGCTGACGCGGCTCGGCCGCGACGAGGCGCACGAGGTGATGAGGCGTGTCGCTGGCGGACGGCAACTCCCCGCCGAGGTCGCGGCGCAGATCGTCGCCCGCACCGAAGGCGTGCCGCTCTTCGTCGAAGAGCTGACGAAGATGGTGCTGGAGTCCGGGCTGCTGCGCGAAGATGGCGGGCAGTTCGTGCTGGATGGGCCGCTGCCGGCGCTGGCGATCCCCGAGACGCTGCAGGACTCGCTGATGGCGCGCCTCGACAGACTCGCGTCGGCGAAGGAGGTCGCGCAGCTCGGCGCGACGATTGGCCGCGAGTTCAGCGAGGAGCTGATCGCCGCGGTGTCGCCGCTCTCGCCGGACGCGCTGGCGACGGCGCTAGACGCGTTAGTGGAGTCGGGGCTTGCGTACCGGCGCGGGTTCGGGACGAGCGCGCGCTACGTCTTCAAGCACTCGCTCGTCCAGGACGCCGCATACCAGTCGCTTCTCAAGAGCACGCGCGCCCGCTATCACCAGAGCATCGCCGAGGCGCTGGTTTCGCACTTTCCGGACATGGCGGCTTCGCAGCCGGAGGTTGTGGGGCACCACTATACGGAGGCGGGGTTGGCGGAGCAGGCGGTCGGCTACTGGCAGGTGGCGGGAGAGCGAGCGCTGGCAAGGTCGGCGCATCAGGAAGCCATAGCCCAGCTTAAGCGATGTCTTCAGGTGACCGCCTCACTCGCACAGGAAGAGCAGCGTGATCGCAGCGAGCTTCCGGCTCAGATCGCGCTCGGCTCCGCTTTCCGGGCCACTGAAGGATATGGTTCAACTCAGGCCGCCGCGGCGTATGCCCGTGCCCGCGAGTTGTGCTACAAGCTCGGCGCGGCTTCCGAGCTCGTGCCGGTGCTCTGGGGAATGTGGAGCTATCAACTCATGTACGGCAACCTCCAAGCTGCTCAGGAACTGGCGACTGAGTGTCTGCGCATCGCCGAGCGGGAGTCCGATCCCAGTCTGATAGTCCAGGCCTGCCGCCTTGCTGGAGGAAGCGACTTCTGGTTTGGCGATTACCAAAGCTGTCAGAAGCATGTGGAAAGAGGCGCCAGCTTGTATGACCTTGACCGCGACGAGGCGAAGGTCAGCAGGTTCGGACTCGACGGGTTGGTTGGCTGCCTCCAGTATCAAGGCTGGGCCGCCTGGTTCCTCGGCTACCCTGAGCAGGCAAGGGAAATCGCGCGCCGGGCGGTCGAGCATGCCCGTGCTCTCAAGGACCATCACACGCTGGTACTCGCCCTGATCTTTGCCTCTGGGACCCACCTTCTTCGGCGCGAAATGGCCCTGGCTCAGGCGCACGGCGAGGAGGTGCTCCGCCTGTCGATCGAGCAGAAATTCGCCCAATGGCCGGGGATGGGCCAGGTCGTGGCCGGGGCTGCAATCGCGGGCCAGGGCGACTCCGACCGTGACCTTGAGAGAATCGATGAGGGAATCGCGGCCTGGTCGCGGCTCGGATCCAAGCTGTTCATGACGTGGTTTCTCGGCTGGAGAGCAGACGCGCTGCTGTTGGGCAGCCGGAACACCGAGGCGGCCGCAACCGTGGTTGAAGCGCTGAGAACGGTCGACGAGACAGGTGAGCGCTTCTACGAGGCGGAGCTACACCGACTGCATGGCCAGGCGCTGCTGGGCCGCGATGACGTTGTGGCGGAGCGCGACTTTGTGAGCGCCCTTGAGATCGCGCGCGCCCAGAAGGCGAAGTCGTTGGAGCTGCGGGCGGCACGGGACCTCGCCCGGCTCTGGCAGTCGCAGGGGCGCACTGCCGAAGGACTGGCGCTGTTAGAGCCGGTCTACGCCCGCTTCACCGAGGGCTTCGACACGCTGGATCTGATCGAAGCGCGTGAGCTACTCGAGACGCTCCACCCCCAGTGACGCGCCGCTACTAAAGAGCCATCAACGGAAGCGGATCCTACAGGACCGCGATCCGCTTTCACGCCAGACGCTGACCCGCTGCATGCGACACTACGTGTGGTTATTGACTATTCGTCGCCGGTTCCAAGACATCCAATCAACTTGATGCCGCCACTTCTGACGAGCGATCCAGGAGTGCGGAGAGGCAGATCAGCTGACCTGTAATGCCACTCAAGGAGGGGCCGCTGAAGGCTCCCTTCATTCCACCAGTGCTCCTAATTGTTAGCAGCTTGCATACGCCAAAGGGGCAGGAATAAGAGCGATAGTGCGATTTAGCAGCTTGCATTATCGAAAATACCTTCTAAGCAGTAGGTTGTAGGTTCGAGTCCTACCGGGGGCGCCATTTAATCACGCAGGCTGGCTGAGGATTGATTCAGTTACCGACCAGCTTGCATCAGAGTGCACCTAATTGTTCGCCCGATTCCGTTTCGGAATTTTGTCCCATCCGCCAGCTTGTGAAGTACTCAGAGCAAGCCCATCTGACTTCGGATCAGAAAGCCCTCCATAAGAATTGGACTCCCGGACTCGACGAAACGTCGCCGTTTGTCAGGGCCGCACCTCGCACGGGAAGCACCTCTTGCCGCGAGACTTGACGTCCGGACGTTTAGTCCGGGAGTCGCTGGGTGCGGGACGAACTGCGCCGGGGCGAACTAGTCCAGGGAAGATCGGCGATGTTGAGCGCGACGCTCTGCTCTCCCTCTCGCCTCCGGCTCGCCACGTGTTGCCGTATACTACCTTCACTCTGGCGACCGGATAGCTTCGTGCGGTTCATCATCATCGGTCTGTTAGCCTCTTTAGCGGTGTTGGCGGCTGTCCTCTTGGCCAGCGGTTCCCAGGCGAGTGCACGTAGGGCCCGGTAGGGCGCGGAAAGTGTACTCATGCTCAAGCGGTCGGGGAAGGCAGCTAGTGTAGTGCTTCTAACGCTTCGTTAGCTCTGCGGACCTTCTCCAAGATGG
>DAINDD010000119.1:0-4765 GCA_036732045.1 Chloroflexota bacterium | reverse complement strand
CTACCGCCCGGTGAACTGCGGCTCGCGCTTCTCCATGAAGGCGCGGACGCCTTCGGCGAAGTCCTTGGTGCGGAAGAGCGGCAGCAGCTGCAGGAAGACGTGGTGCACGTTCGCCTCGAACGTCTCTTCCAGGCCCAGGCGCATCATCCGCTTGGTGGCCTGCACGGCGAGCGGCGCGTTGGCGGCGATCTCGGCGGCCATCTGGCGCGCGGCCGGCATTAGCTGGTCGTGCTCGACGACCTGGTTGACGAGGCCGAGCGCCAGCGACTCTTCGGCGCCGAGTACCTGGCCCCGGAAGGCGATCTCGGTCGCCTTCGCCCAGCCGACGAGCCGCGGCAGAAGCCACGAGCCGCCGCTCTCCGGAAGGACTCCCCGCTTGCAGAAGATGGCGGCGAGCTTGGCCTGCTTCGAGGCGATGCGGATGTCGCAGCCCAGTGCGAGGTCCATGCCGTAGCCGGCGGCCGGGCCGTTGAGCGCGCAGATGACGGGCTTGTCTGTCGTGTGCAGGACGATCGGCGGGCTGCCCGCCAGGTCGAACTTCTGCAGCGAGAGATCGGTCCCGTTGTTCGAGCCGATGCCGGTGCCGGACATCTGGTCCTTCAGGTCGAGCCCGGCGCAGAAGCCGCGACCCGCGCCCGTGATGATGATCACTCGCACGGCGCGATCGAGGTCGGCATCCCGTAACGCCCGCGAGAACGAGTCCAGCATCGGCCCCGAGATCGCGTTCAGACGGTCGGGGCGGTTGAGGGTGATGATCGCGACGTTGTCGGCGACTTCGTAGAGCAGATCTGTGTAGTCGGACATGGGCGACCTCCGTATCGTGATGCGCGATAAGGATACACCACTGGGAACGAAGGAAGAGGGGGGAGGGGGGAACGATAGCAGCCGTTGGGTGGGACGAGTGGCGTCGAGAGCCCTCACCCCCCGGCCCCTCTCCCGTGCGCGGACGAGGGGCGATCGGTTGGCATTTGTGCGGACGCAACCAGGGAGCACTGAGGACGCTGTGCTTTAGCCATGCAAGCGGGAGTGCAGAGGGGGCGCAGCCCTTCTGCCGGGGGTCTGGGGGGTGTCCCCCAGCTTTCCATTTTCCCCTTGGGGAGGGTGGGGAGGGGAGTACCGTGGTTCAATCCGCGAAAATCCGCGTTAATCCGCGGCAAAATCGGCGCTACGCCTGGGAGGTCGCGGTCTCGTGCTTGGGCGTGGGTGACTCGTCGTGGAAGGCGTTGGTGATGTAGTGGTCGGCCGCGATGGCCGCCGTGACGCCGTCACCGACGGAGCTGGCCACCTGGCGCGCCGAGTTCTGGCGCACGTCTCCGGCGGCGAAGAGGCCGGGCTTCGGCGTCTTCATCCACTCATCCACGATGATGTGGCCGCCCTTGTCGCGCGGCACGAGGTCGCCGATAAAGTCAGTGTTGGGGTGGTTGCCGATGAAGATGAACACGGCCGAGACCGGCATCGAGCTCTCCTCCCCGGTCACGACGTTGCGCAGCTTGAGCGACTCGACCTGGTTCTCGCCGACGACCTCGTCAACGACCGTGTTCCAGACGAAGTCCATCTTCGGGTTTGCGAAGGCGCGCTCCTGCAAGATCATGCTGGCGCGCAGCTCGTCGCGGCGGTGGACGACCGTCGCCCTGGAGACGTAACGGGAGGTGAAGATGCCTTCGTCCAACGCGGCGTCGCCGCCCCCGACGATCGCGGCCGGCAGGTCTTTGAAGAACGCTGCGTCGCACGTCGCGCAATAGGAGACGCCCTTGCCGATCAGCCGCTCCTCGCCGGGGATGCCGAGCCGGTTGTAGTCAGCGCCGGCGGTGATGATGAGCGCCTTCGCCAGGAAGTCGCCGGCCTCGGTGTGGATCGTCCACTTGCGGCCGGTCTCCTCGATGCCGCTGACCGTCGTGTACTCGGTCTCCATGCCGTAGCTCTCGGACTGCTGGAGCATCGTTTGCGACAGATCGAAGCCGTTCACCTGCGGGATGCCGGGGTAGTTCTCGACGATCTCGGTCAACGCGATCTGGCCGCCGATGACGCCCTTCTCGATGAGAATCGTCTTGTGGCGGCCACGCGCGGCATAGAGACCGGCGGCGAGACCTGCTGGCCCGCCGCCGATGATCACGACGTCGTATTCCCTGGTTTCGGTCATTTCTATGCGAGTGCCTTCTCTATCGTCTGCTTGAGCTGGCTCTTCGGTCGAAATCCTATCACGTGGTCCACGGCCTCGCCGCCCTTGAACATCATCAGCGTCGGAATGCTACGCACGCCATAGCGGGAGGCTGTCTGCACGTTGTCGTCCGTGTTCAGCTTCAGGAACTTCACCTTGCCGTCGTATTCGGTGGCAAGCTCGTCCACGATAGGGCCGACCATCCGGCAGGGGCCGCACCACGGCGCCCAGAAGTCCACCAGCACTGGCTGATCGGCCTTCAGGACTTCTGTGTCCCAGTTGTTGTCGGTTACTTCTACGGGCTTGCTCATGGGGTTCCTCCTCGGAAATCGTTTGGCAAATCGGGGTGCTTGCCTCTTCTTCTAGCTGTATGCTACTATACCCCCGAGGGGTATGTCAACGGGAGAAAACAGATGGCAGTAGACAGTGAACAGACAAAGCTCGACCCGGAAGTCGAAAACCTCGTTTCGCGGCTGAAGCGAGTCGAGGGGCAGATCCGCGGCATCCAGCGCATGCTGGAGGAGGACCGTGTCTGCGAGGACATCGTGACGCAGGTGATGGCGGCCCGCACGGCGCTGGACCAGGTCAGCGTCCACCTGCTGGACCACCACATCCAGCGCTGCATGTGCTCCGAGCAAGAGCCGGGCGATGCGATGCGCAACATGCAGCAGGCGCTGAAGCTGTGGATGCGGCTGGGCGCTCCGCAGGCGGGGGAAGACGCCTGACGCTAACCGACACAGACTCCCCGGCTCGCTGGGAAGTGCAGAGGGGCGAAGCCCCAATGCCGGGGGCGCGGGGGTGTCCCCCGAACCACATCCCGGGCGGGTGGGTGGGTAGAACGACGTAAGCCAAACAGAAAAGTGGAGCGAGACGCTTCAAAGTAGCTTTGCAGGACCCGCGCAGGCTTGTACGATTGCCGCTGCTATAGCATACTGACCAGTCAGTACGACGCCCTATGACACCAGCCACCACAACTGCCACCAAGAAGCGCCGCAGCCGCGAGGAGACTCGCCAGAAGCTGCTGGACTCCGCGCTGCAGGTGTTTGCTCGCAACGGCTACGAGCGCGCCACCGTGGACGAGATCGTGCGGGAGGCCGGCTTCTCCAAGGGCGCCTTCTACGTCCACTTCGAGACGAAGGAAGACCTCTTCTGGGAGATGCTGCAGGAGCGCATCGACGCCCAGCAGGAGCTGTTCCGCCAGACGCTCGACGAGTCACTGAGCGTGGCCGAGAACGAACGCCGGATCCTGGAGCAAGCGTTCAATATGAGCACCCACCCGCTGGGCCCGGCCGTGATCCTCGAGTTCACCGCCCACGGTATGCGCAACGAGAAGGTCCGCGAGCAGCTGGCCAGGATGTACGAGCGCTGGCACTCCTTCGTCGTCGAGACACTGGAGCGCGGCCGGGAGCTGGGGATCGTGCGCAAAGACCTCGACGTGGGGTTGCTCGCCTCCGTCCTCATGGCGCTTTTCGAAGGCAGCATGATCCAGTCGCACCTCGCCCCGGCTGACCTGCGCCTCGACCGCAAGGTGAGCGACCTGTCCGCGCTGGTGGCGGAACTGCTTTCGCCGAAGTAGCGGCACTCCTCTCTGCCGTCCATTATCCTGAGTGACATCATGTTCTCCGGCCATATCGGTGGCGTCGGCTCGTACCGGATCGCAACCCTAAAGCTAGGTCGCTGACGATCCCGAAGGGCACTCCGATGGAGGGTCGCGTCCTACCAGTCCAAGCGTTCCTCATCGCACACCCGGGCGGTGTTCTACTGTTCGACACTGGGATGGGAGCAGAGCATCCGCGGTTCGATCAGCTTCTCGCGCCCACGCGCAGAAAACTGGGCGATGCGCTGGCTGCAATCGCTCGGAAGGTTGATGACGTCACGGCGATCGTCAACTGCCATCTCCACTACGACCACTGCGGCGGAAACTCGCTCTTTCCCGGGGTTCCGACTTTCGTTCAGGCTCGTGAATACGAGGCCCGCGGCGACTTGAACTGGTATGTCCCCGATCGCGTCGAGTTCGAGGGTGCCGACTTGCGTCTCATCGATGGCGAAGAGGAGGTCACTCCCGGGGTGCGGGTCGTACCTACGCCGGGCCACACACCCGGTCATGAGTCGCTCGTGATTCGCGACGGCGACGGCCCGGTGATCCTTGCCGGCCAGGCCGCGTACACGGCCACCGAGTTTGCCGACCCTGAAGCCGAGCCGGCGCGAGGCTTTAAGGCGGCGTGGAACGGCCAGGCGTTTCTGCAGTCGATACGCGTGCTGCGGGAGCTAAACCCACAGCGCGTGTACTTCAGCCACGATGCAGAGTGCTGGGCGCCCTAACTACGAGGGCAGCGTGATCCAGTCACACTCCGCACCGGCCAGTCTGCGCCTCGACCGCAAGGTGAGCGACGTGTCGGCACTGGTGACGGAGCTGCATTCGCCGAAGTAGCGGGCGCCTCGCTCGGAAGATCAGCCGAATTTTGCGGCTAGCGAGGGTGAAGGGGGCGGCAGCCCCATACCGGGGGTCTGGGGCGGTCCC
Source organism: Chloroflexota bacterium (assembly GCA_036732045.1). Lineage (GTDB taxonomy): Bacteria > Chloroflexota > Dehalococcoidia > SM23-28-2 > RBG-16-64-32 > DATKKM01. The sequence continues at coordinate 86 of DAINDD010000119.1, read as the reverse complement.
CTGGATTCCTTTCTCGTCTCGGGGAGCGGCGGGGCCGTCTAGCGAGGGTGAAGGGGGGCGGCAGCCCCATACCGGGGGTCTGGGGG
>DAINDD010000118.1:0-4796 GCA_036732045.1 Chloroflexota bacterium | reverse complement strand
GGGGTTGTGCGGCGTGGGGACGGCAAGCGCGGTCTCTCATCGCCTCGCAGTTACCCGTTGCGGCCGTGCCTTCATCATCCCGCGTTCCACCAGGATCACCGCGCCGTCCGGCTTCTTCGCCTCGGTGTAGAGCGCTGCTGAGAGCGTCGCCGCCGGAGTCTTTCCCTTCATCCCGGTGACCTCGGGATCCGCGAGCGCTGCCGCGACAACCTCTTTGACCGGCATCGCCTTACGGCTGCTCCGCAGCACCTCGATCGCGGCGGTCTTGCCGCTCTTCTTCGCCTTTGCCTTCGCCTTGCTGCTCATCTTGTACCTCCTGCTGGGCGCGCCCTAGTGGCGCGCGTCAGTGGCACATGAATGCTCTGATCGCCCGGAAAGTCGAGTCCCGTTACGGGCGTGGGATAGGCAGCGCCGGGCGCTAGGAGGGGCAGTACGCCTTCGGCCACCCGTGCGCTCCGGCTCCGGCATGGAGAGGGATACTGCGGGCGTGCGCGTGCTCGTGGCCGTGGCGTGCGGCGTGGCCCTTGCGTCCCTGGTGGTCGCGGCCCTCGCCTGGCGTTCGGCGGAGCGGTCCCAGGACAAGGCGGAGCACGTGGCCGCGACCCTCTCGGCGTACGAGGCGCAGGTGCGGGATGAGCGAAGGGCGATCCGCACCCTGCAGCAGCAACAGCGCAAAGCCGCTGTGACCACGTGAAGACCACGGTTTGAAGCCTTGGTGGTCATTCCTCTCCTCGCTCGCCCGCGCTCACCCCGCCGCACACCGACCGACGACGCTTGTGCTCGGCCAACGGTCGTCCGAGATTTCAGTTGGGGCAGGTTTGCCGAAGCAGCTACGCCGGATTGATCTTGGTCTCTTCACGAGAGACATGATGATCACACGCTCGGCTGGGCCAGCGTTCACAGACGCCAGACGGATCGGTTCCGAAGAAGTACCACACGTCAGCGCTACGACCAAGCCGCTTCCGTCCGACCGCATCGCGAGACTGCCCCGCGTGACCGAATCACGAGGGTGCGAAGCGGTCCATCGCGTCGCGCGCGAGCAGCACCCGGCCTGGTTGGGCGTCATTCGAGCCTGTCGCGACGCGATCGAGCAGCAGGTCGCGGGAGGGGGCGTCGATCACACCTGCGCCGTCTGGATCAAGAATCAGACCGGCGTGCAGGTGTCGTCGCTCAGACCGCTCGTGAACTGGGGCGTCTTGGAGCACAAGCGCTGGGGCGTCGTCGACGGCGTCGACCTCGACGAGTCAGGGCGCATCTACTACCTGATGCCCGATCGACCCGGCGTCGCACGGGCGCTTGCCGAACTCGGGGCGTAACGCCCCTTCCTCGCCGCGCAGATGCGCGGGCGACTAAAGCCCGCGCGTCTCGTCTGGCCCGAGGGCGGTGGACGCGATTTGCTACGCGGCCCGACACGCGGAGATCCCCCGAGCGACGGACAGGGCGCTAGAGATCGGCCGTTCCGTGATCGACGGGCTCGTCAACTCGTGCGACTACGCGCATGTCCCCGATGTAACCGCTGCACCCTGATCGGACCGGTCCGACCGGGGCGGGGTGTATCCCTGCCCGTGTGAGCGTCGAGCTTGCCCGCGACCACCTCAGGTGCGTTCCCGCGCCGACCGCGCGTGCGCCCGCCTCCACGCGCTCGCGAGCTACCTCGAAGCCGACCCAGAGACGGCGGGCGTGCTCGCCTTCCTCACGCCGTCATTCGGGGCGAGGGAGTTCCCGAGTGGCGACACGCTCGCCCTCATCGAGCAGTTCGCGATCGACCCGCCCGCCGACTTGCCGACGCTCGTGCGGATGATCGTCCGTGCCGAAACGAACGCGGCCCTGGACACGGAGCGTGCGTTTCTCTGAGTCGCGGCGCGGCCGTGTGCGGAGGGCGACCAGCACGAGCGCAACCCAGGTCGTCACGTCGCCGCCGTCCACATTGAAGTTCGCGTTGAAAGACATGTGCCGCGCCTATCGGCGGAGCTTCCGCAGGATGGACACACGGGAAGTATCGGCGTGAATCCGCGCAACCCTCGTCACGGAATTCCGCCCGAGGCCGCCGGAACAGTACGGGGGTTATGGTGCGTTTCGGACGGCCCGATATGCAGGGTGAATCTCGCGAAATCGGCCGAACGCAACATAACCACTTTTCGGTTCCCGACGCCTCCGCCGCGAGATTGCCCCTTGACAAGTCGCGACGGCCCGGGCCGCGGGCGTGTCGATGGTGGACTCGATCGGCATCGTGCGCCCAGTATCGGCGCGAGTTTGAGCGTGTCTCGCGGTCGGTGCAGAATCGAACATCGGTGCGAATCTGCACAGCCCGGGATCCCGCCCTGGCTGTCGCCCATGGAGCAGATTCGCACGGCGGTTCGATTCGGCTCGGGCAGATATTGGCCTTGACAGATCGAGTACGCCTGCCGGTGTGACGCTGGGCCTGATCGCCATCGGCCCAGTATCGGCGCGACTTTCATTTCGGCCCGCTAGCGGGCCGGAGTAACCGAACCTTCGTTGTAATCCTCGGCGCTCTACAAGCCGGGAGGACGCGAACGTGGGAAGGAGGCAGAAGCCCTGTTCAAGCCGAAACGCGGCCGACGCAGGCTTTACAAAATCCGGCTTGACAGATCGGGCCGGGCAGCGAGCCGAACGCCGCAGCGCTTCCCCCCTCCCGGCCCATTGCGAACGCTACGCCGCTTCCGAGGCGACCGCCAGACGCTCTTTTGGACACGGCCCGGTTAGTCTTCACATCACATGCCGGGCGACCCCAACTTCTTTTGGGCCAGCGTGCACGAGATGCGCGAGCGCATGCAGCAACACGTAAAGCCCGGCCGCGAGGCGCGCGTGGTGATCCACCTTCGCAGCGGCGAGTCCTTCCCGCCCGCCAACGTCAGGCGTGAGCCGCCGTACTTGATCTTCCAGACGATCGACCAGGACTCTGAAGTCCGCGTCGTTGCCGTCCCCGAGAATGAGATCGCAAAGGTTGATATCGCGTTCGCTAAGTCCGAGGAAAAATCCTTCGGGTTCGAGGTGGCACAAACCCCCGACGAGATCGTCCCCAGCGACTGAGACGATGAGCGCCGCCCTCCTTTCGGAAGCCGAGCGAATCCTGCGGAAACATAGCCCTGCCGACTTCGACAACACCATCGACGCGTTCCCCGAGTCGATCGAGTACGTGCGAGGAGTCGAGGACGCGGAGGCGTGGCGCAATGGCTACGGCTCGCTGGATGATTTCTACGCCGCACACGAGCCGCGACACCCCCGCATCCGCGTCTACTCGGAAGCGCGACGCGAGATCGAAACCGCCGACTTCAGCGCCCCGCCCGAAGCGGCGACGCAACGCCTTGAACGCCTCTGGCGAAACCTGAACCCTGAAACGTCTTAGCCGCCAGTCGTGACTCGCGACGACTGGGTGGCAAGTTCCACCGCCAAGCTTGCGCGGGCGGACGAGCACCTTGCTGCGCTCCACCGTGAGGCCGACGGGTGGGGCGACGGTGATCCGTTTGCTGTCGAGCGAAAGAGCAACGCTGAGGGCCGCGAACACATATTCACCCTTCGCTTCAAAACTCAGCCGAACGTTTGGCGTTGGGCCGTTCTGCTGGGCGACGCCTTGCATAACCTTCGCTGCGCCCTCGACCACATGGTCTACGCGCTGGCGACGGCTCAGACTGGGAAGGACCCGCCCGACGACGACGCGACCCTGGCTTTCCCCATCGCGAGCGACCCAAGCTACTTCGCCAGGAGTCGGTTCCGGATCCGGTCGCTGGATCCCGACACCCAGACAGCTATCGAGAAGGCACAGCCGTACAACAGGCTCAAGCCGGGAAAGTGGTTCATGCCGCTCTGGTGGCTCGCGCAACTCCACGACATAGACAAGCACCGTCTTTCGCACATTTCGGTGGTTGCCGCCCATCCCGACGACATCGCCATCGATGCTCCGCCAGGGACCTTCCGAGCGTTTTGGAACGAAGGCCCGCTCATCGACGGCGCGCCACTCCTCCGAGTCGTCCTCAACGAACCGAACCCCGGCCTCAAGATGAAGCTCGAAGCGACCGGCTCTGTAGTCCTCCAGTTCGGAGACGGCATCCCGCCCATGAGCTTGTACTGGACTACCCGGCACATTCGGCGTGAAGTCGGCGTCGTCTGTCGCTACCTGAACGGCTTTTTCCCTTCATAACCGCCTAGCCGCGTCCTGATCGGCCCGGCTTCTGGGGGCCGTCTCGGCTTCTCTTAGGTTTGCTGGACAAGGCCGGGCATCACGGGGAAGCGCCCGAGCCTGCCGGAAGTTCGACCCTGCGCCCCGGCTTCGTTGGGCGTTAGAGCGCGACGAGCTAGCCGGACTCTGACGGCGCTGCATCCACCATTTAGGCTCGTAGTGCGGCTTTGTGGATGTAGTGAACTACCTGGCGCCGCGTCATCCCCTCTCGCTTATGGACGCCGCACACGCACGCGATCCAAATATAATAGTCGTCGTCCCCGACATCAGCCCAACCATCGTGGAAAAGTACCACGACCTCCTTCGCGGGATTCGTGCATTTCTCGCCGTAGCCGTACTCGCAGCGCATCAGCGGCTCACCGTGAACGCGCGTTAGTGCATCGGCCCAGCCGTCCAGGTGACGCGCCGCCACCAGGATCCTCCACGAGGGTCTCGACCGCGTGAGTAACCCGTGCCGTAGCGTCCACAGCGCCTTGACTTCCCGGAGGCAGAGCATGAAGAGGAAGAAGGCAATGGCGAGCGGGAAGGCGATGCGGGCGATCGGATTCAGGACGATCACGACGAGCGCAATCAGCGCGACGACCGCGAGGCCGCGCAC
>DAINDD010000117.1:3697-4838 GCA_036732045.1 Chloroflexota bacterium | reverse complement strand
TGGCTGGACCCTGGCAGACGACGGCTCGGTTCGCCTCGCGTAGCCCAGCCTAGTCGGAGCGTGCGACGGCCTTGTCACCGTTTCCGCTCACGTGGCCCGAGCTCTGGACAGCTAAGGGGCACGGCGGCCGTGGCCGAGGACACGACGCGCAGGTCTCAGCCACACCCGAGTTGAAGTTGATGCACTTTGGCAAACACGGGGCAGGCGGCGGCTATTGGTTCGAGTCCGTCACGGGCCACTCACTCACAGCTCCCTAAGGCGGTGCTGTCCAAGCTCTCTATGCGGGCGTACGAGAACAGTCTGACAAAGATGCCACGAGAGCAAGAGCTACGCCTTCAACAAGAAGTGAAGCGCATAGGAGCCCTTGCGATGTTGTCGGAGCGGCGCCACCTCTCGCAGGAGTCGCCGTCGCTCCGCTTAAGGCAAACCCAAGTCGCGGTGATCATTAAGCCGCCAACTGCCCGGGGGCGCGCCTCTTGGCCGCATCCGGGGGCGGCCTTACCTGTTCCCATCGAAGACTGTCGTCTTTTGGATCAGCGGCGGCCGTAGGCGGCGAGGAATACGCGTACGCCGGCGTCGGCGTACCGGTCGAGGTCGGCGGGGGCAGGGAGTTCGTCATCGCCGCGGAGCATCGCCTGGTTCAAGGGGATGGACACGATCAGCCAGTTGAAGTGTGCGGCGGCGAAGAGGGGGTCTTCGAGTTGCAGCAGGCCGCGATCTGCGAGGCGCTCGAAGGCGGTGGCCAGTGCGGCGACCGTCCGCTCGGGGCCTCGCTCGGAGAAGGCGCGGCCCAGTTCTGGGAAGCGGTCTGCCTCGCCGATCACCAGTCGCCGTAGCTGGAGGAGCTGCGGCTGCATCACCCTTGCGAGCAGCCGGCGTGCCAGGTCGCGCAGGTCTGCCTCGAGGTCGCCGCTGTCTTGGAGGTGGACGACCTCGTTGTGCACGGGCTCGCTGACCTCGCTGACCGTGCTGACGACGATCTCGCTGAAGAGGCTGTGGGAGGGCAAAACTCGGTATGAGTTCACGTGGGCTCTGGAGTAAACGTGATGGAGACCAATCCGAGGATTGGCCTGGAGACGATCGGTCTGGTGGAGCCGAGCGAACGCGGTCGCGGCGGATGCAGATCCAGACTTCGGTGGGG
>DAINDD010000117.1:0-3687 GCA_036732045.1 Chloroflexota bacterium | reverse complement strand
GATCTCGTCCATGCTCGTGCCCAGGTAACCGTTGCGGACGAACAGCGTCGTGGCTGCCTCGAGAATTGCCTTCCGCTTGCGGGTCGAACGCCGCTCGTCAGCGGGGGCTGCTGCTGCGCTGGGCGGAAGCTGGCTGGTCATCAGGCTCCCCCCATGGTACTGGACAGTACAGTTCTAATAGGGTACTGTACCGTCTAGTTCTAACTACCACCGCCCGCCGAACAGGGCGCAGACCACGAGAGGAGACACCATGAGCCAGCTTGCCCACCACCAGACTGTCAGGCAGACAACGAGTAGCAACGCGAGAGACGCGTCCATCAACACCGTCAGATCAAGCGACGGCACGGCCATCGCGTTCGAGCGGGTGGGCGAGGGATCGCCGGTGATCTTGGTCGACGGCGCCCTCTGCCATCGCGCCATGGGGCCGAGCACCCCGCTTGCCGTGCTCTTGGCGCAGCAGTTCACCGTGTTCACCTACGACCGGCGCGGCCGCAACGACAGCGCTGACACGCCGCCTTACACTGTCCAGCGCGAAATCGAAGACCTGCAAGCGCTCATCGAGGAGGCCGGCGGATCTGCATACGTGTGGGGCATCTCCTCCGGCGCAGCGCTTGCGCTCGAGGCGACGCGCCGCGGCGCTGACGTCACGAAGCTGGCGCTGTACGAGCCGCCCTTCATCGTCGACGACAGCCGGCCGCCGATTCCCGCCGACATCGCCTCGCAGCTCACAGCGCTGATCGCGGCAAACCGCCGCGGCGACGCAGTCCGCCTCTTCCTGCGACACATGGGCGCACCGGCGATCGTCATCGCGCTGATGCGCCTCCTGCCCCTGTGGGCGAAGCTCACGCGGATCGCGCACACGCTTCCGTACGACATGACGATCCTCGCCCCCTACCAGGCCGGAACCCCATTGCCCGCCGACCGCTGGAATGACGTGAGGATCCCGACGCTCGTCCTGGTCGGCGGGAAGAGCCCCGCATGGTTCCGCCACAGCACGCAGGCGCTCGCCGACGTCCTCCCCAACGCAGCGCATCGCGTCGTCGAAGGCCAGACCCACAACGTCAAGGCAAAGTCACTCGCACCGCCGCTCGAGGATTTCTTCGACAAGTAGCAGCCACCGGCCAGTTACGAGACAGGAGGTGCCGAATGTCCATCAGAATTGCTATCAACCTCCCGGTGAGGAACCTCGCCGAGTCGACCCGATTCTTCGCCGCACTGGACTTCCGCCGCGACGAGCGGCTCGCGAACGAGAATACGGAGGCCGTCGTCATCAGCGACGACATCTACGTCCTGCTCGTCGTCGACTCACAGTTCAAGGCGATCACCAAGAAGGAGATCCCCGACACAGCAACCACGAGCGAGGCGATCGTGCAGCTGCAAGTCGATAGCCGTCGGCGCGTCGACGAACTCGCCGACAAGGCCTTCGCGGCAGGCGCCCAGCCGGCGAACGAGCCGAACGACCAAGGCTTCCTCTACGGGCGAAGCTTCCGCGATCTCGACGGACACCACTGGGACGTGTTCTGCATCGATCCCGCCGCGCTGGAGATGCAGACATGACTGCGGAATACTTCAAATGCTGCGCGGGGTTGGAACCTGAGGCGCCGGGGCCGATGAGTTTTCAGCGGGGCGTCGTCTAAATCAGCATGAAGAACACACGCTGGCTTTCCCTGACGATCCTCTGCACCGGCTTCTTGCTGATCGTCGTCGACATGACGATCGTCAACGTCGCGCTGCCGAGCATCCAGAAGGATCTCGGCTTCTCTCAGTCAGGCCTTGCGTGGGTCATCAACGCCTACCTGATCGCTTTCGGCGGCCTCCTGCTGCTGGCCGGCCGCCTGGGCGACCTGCTCGGCCGCAAGCGCGTCTACCTCGTCGGTCTCGCCATCTTCACCGGTGCGTCGCTGCTGTGCGGCTTGTCGTATAGCCAGCCGATGCTGATCGCCGCGCGCTTCGTCCAGGGGATCGGCGGGGCTATCAGCTCCGCGGTGATCCTGGCCATGATCGTGACCCTGTTCCCCAAGCCTGACGAACAGTCGAAGGCCTTCGGGGTGTTCAGCTTCATCGCGTCGGCGGGCGCCGCCATCGGGCTGATCGCCGGCGGCCTCATCACGCAAGCCGTCAGCTGGCACTGGATCTTCTTCGTGAACCTCCCGCTGGGAGCGGTGACCGCAATCGCGGCCGCCCGCCTTCTCCAGTCCGACCGCGGAATCGGTCTCGGCAAGGGCGCCGACGTCCTTGGCGCGATGCTGATCACCGCGTCCCTGATGCTCGGCGTGTACACGATCGTCGAGTCGTCCGACTACGGCCTGACGTCGGTCCGCACGCTCGGGTTGGGAGCGCTCTCGATCGCCCTGCTCGCCGCCTTCGTGGTGCGCCAGGCCCGCGGCACCAACTCCATCCTTCCTCTGCGCGTCTTCGCCTCCACGAAGCTCTCCGCCGCCAACGTCATCCAGGCCTTGATGTCATCGGCGTTCCTGGGCTTCTTCTTCATGGCCTCGCTGGACCTCGAGCGTGTGCTCAGCTACGGCCCGCTCGCCCTCGGTCTCGCCTTCCTGCCAGTCACGGTGGTAATGGGGTTGTTCTCGCTCCGGTTCTCGGCTCTGCTCATCAACCGATTCGGCCCGCTGACCGTTCTCGTCGCGGGGCAGGTGGTGATCGTGAGCGCGCTGGCCTGGCTAGGGCTCGGCCCGACCGCCGCCAACTACACGATCAACTTGCTGATCCCCCTCGCGCTGCTCGGTCTGGGCGGCGGCCTGTCGTTCCCGTCGCTGACGATCATCGCGATGGCCGACGCACGACCGCAGGACGCCGGCCTCGCGTCCGGCCTCCTGAACACCACCGGACAGGTCGGCGGTGCCTTGGGGCTGGCCGTCCTGGCGACCCTCGCCGGCGCTCGCACCTCGAGCCTCGTCCAGCAAGGGCTCGACGGAGCGACCGCCCTGGCCGGGGGCTATCACCTCGCCTGGCTGATGGGAGCGGCCACCGTCCTGGTCACGCTCGTCCTTGCGGTCGCGGTCCTGCGCACTCGCCAGGCAGTTTCATTGGAAACGAGGAGCGCTCTCGCCGACGGCGAGTGCGCAGCCTAGGAGTAAAGATCATGAAAACCAGGACACGGGAGGATAGCCGAGGGCACGCCGGCGACAGGGTTCGGGACCGTGAGGCCCCGGGTTCAAATCCCGGGAGCTTCCGGGCGGGAAGCTAGATCCGGGCGAAACGCCGGAGGAGTGTGTTGTTCGCGAACTCAGGGAGGAGTTGGGCCTACAGGTTGCCCCCGGCCCGGTCGTTAAGACGTGGGTGTACCAGATCCGCCCTGATAAAGAGGTATTCGTCGTCGCCTACATCTGCATTGAATCTGAAAGGCTGGAAGCGCGTCTAAGTCACGAGCACACGGACCTCGGCTGGTTTGCCGCCGAGGTCCTGGCAAATCTTTCCCTTCCGGAAGGGTACCGGCAAGCGATTCTGTCCTCATTGGGTAACGGGCCAAGCTGAAACGGGTCCGTTCATCCTCGGCGACGAGCAGGGGCACGCCTCAATCAACGCCGCTGGCTAAGAGCTTCGGCGCCACCCACTGAATCCGAATAAGGCGTCGGGCGACGCCGCTCAGACTGGCCAGCGCTCCTTCGACCAGGCCATCTCCCAGAACGCCAGCTCGTACCGACTCGATGTTCTGAACGCCGCCTCCATACC
>DAINDD010000116.1:0-4900 GCA_036732045.1 Chloroflexota bacterium | reverse complement strand
GCATTGCTGCACGGCCAGAGAAGTTTGCTGTCGGCTAGATTCGGCGTAGCACCGGCCGCGGCAGCCGGTCTCGCAGGTACTCCGCCAGCACCTTCGTCGCGCGGCTCCCGCTGGCCTGCGTGAGGTGATGGCCCCGCCCGATGTGCCAGAAGCCTGCGCTTCGCCCCAGGTAGGACATCACGTCAACCATCTTCTCCTGGCTGAAGTCGTCCGCGCTGCGACAGACCTCCAGCACGTCCGGAAAGATTTGGTGCAGCGCGCCGGCGCCCAGCGGCTTCTGGATCACATACTCCCCCGGCTCCTCGAACGCCGGCTGCCAGCAGGCTCGCGCGGCGTTCCAGTAGTTGAGCAGCACCTTGCCGGCCTCTTCGTCCGTCAGCCGCTTTACGAAGCTGTCGCGCACCACCGGGTCCAGCGATGACACCATGCTGTGCTGCCTCATCAACTGCTGGGGCCGCGCTGCCTGCCCGGCCGTGCGTATCATCCCGAACCACGGGCTCTCCTTGCTGCGGTTCAGCACGTCCGCCAGCTTCGTCGCGCGCGCCCGTAGGAAATTCTTCTCGCCCTCACGCTCGATCAGCGCTGAGCCTTCCGATTCGCGCATCGCGAGCAGGTGCCGGTCGACGACGTCCGTCGGCACGCCCTTGTGGCGGGTGTTGATGACGTGGAAGTAGCGCATCTCCTCGTACGCATCGATCCCCTCGACGATGACAACTGGCAGCGGGTAATCGGCGAGCCACTTGGCCTTGTCCTTCTTCAACGCCCGCTCCAGGCCGTACAGCCGGTGCTGCCCGTCCACCACCCAGAGTGGCACCTCCGGGTCGATCGTCAGCGTGCCCGTCTCGCCTTTGCCGTTCGCTGCCACGCTGGTCTCAAACTCCGCTCGGTGCGGCTGGCGGATGCAGAGCAGGATCGACGTGGGCAGCATCCCTTCCTCGCTCCGCAGGTACGTCGAGAGTTGACGCAACCGGGACTGCGTGACCGGCCGCTGATAGCCACCGTTCTCGTCATCGCCGCAAGTGTCGGACTGGAAGCGGCCCAAAAGGTCCTTCAGCCGCAGCGTCGTTACGTAAAGGCTGACGTCCGGCCGCTTCTGCCGGAAGCGGATCGCGTACACGCTGAGCGGTGCCGGCTCCGCGGCGGTTGGCTTTCCGTTTGGCGATGTCTTTTCGGGGGCCGTCATCGTGGTCGTCATCTGTACCTCCAGGCCAAAAGTAACGTGCCAAACGGGTCTGGGAGTCTTCGATAGCGGACGTATACTGGAATAGTCATGACTACCAGAGAGCAAGGCCGGGCGGGTGGTCTTCAGCTGTCCGATAACGCGCGAATCGTCCTGGAGCGACGCTATCTCGCCAGGGACAGCTCCGGGACGCCGTTGGAGACGCCGGAACAGCTATTCCGGCGCGTCGCCCACAATATCGCCCAGGGGGAGCTCCTGTACAACGCCCAAAATGTTGATAAAGTCGCCGCCGAATCTGCTGCCGCCGAGTGGGAAGACCGTTTTCTCGCCCTCATGGACCGGCTCGACTTCCTGCCCAACTCGCCGACGCTGATGAACGCCGGCCGCGAAATCCAGCAACTCTCCGCCTGCTTCGTCCTTCCGGTGCCGGACAGCATCACCGGCATCTTCGAAGCGATCAAGGAGACCGCCGTCATCCACCAGTCCGGCGGCGGCACCGGCTTCGCCTTCTCCCGCCTGCGTCCCCGCGGCGACCGCGTCCGTTCCACGATGGGTGTAGCCTCCGGCCCCGTCTCTTTCCTCAAAGTGTTCGACGCCGCCACTGAGGCGATCAAGCAAGGCGGCACCCGCCGCGGCGCCAATATGGGCATCCTCGCTGTCACTCATCCCGACATCGAAGAGTTCATTACCCTCAAATCGGACATGCGCACGCTCACCAACTTCAACATTTCAGTCGCCGTCACCGAAGAGTTCATGCAGGCCGTAGAGCGCGACGACGAATACGAGCTCGTCAACCCGAAGGACGGCGTCGTCACCGGCCGCAAGCGCGCGCGGCGCATCTTCGACCTGATCGTCGCCGACGCCTGGAAGAACGGCGACCCCGGCATCGTCTTCATCGACCGCATCAACCGCGACAACCCAACCCCCAACCTAGGCCCGATCGAGGCCACGAATCCTTGCGGCGAACAGCCCCTCCTCCCCTACGAGTCCTGCAACCTCGGCTCGCTCAACCTCGCCAGCTTTGTCCGGACCAGCGGCGAGCGGCCTCGCTTAGACTGGGAGCGCCTCGCCCGGGTCATCCCCCAGTGTGTCCGCTTCCTCGACGACGTCATCGACATGAACCGCTACCCGATCGAAGAGATCGACCGCGCCACCAAGGCCACGCGCAAAATCGGCCTCGGCGTCATGGGCTGGCACGATGCACTCATGCAGCTGCGCATCCCCTACGACTCCGACGAAGCCCTCGCGCTCGGCGAAGAGGTGATGAGCTTCCTGCAATCAAAGGCGAACGACGCCTCCCTGGACCTCGCTCGTGAGCGCGGAGTCTTCGGCGCCTGGAGAGGCTCGCGATATGACCCCGCCGTCTCCTACCGCAACGCCACGCGCACCACCGTCGCGCCGACCGGCACGATCTCGATCATCGCCGACGCCTCTTCCGGTATCGAGCCCGCCTTCGCCCTCGCCTTCGAGCGCCAGCACTACCTCGACCCCGACGACCCGGCCAGGCTGACCACTTTGCGCGAAGCCAACCGCTACTTCCTGGCCGCCGCACGCGAGGGTGGCTTCTACAGCGAAGCGCTGATGGAGCACGTCGCCGCCGGCGGCACCCTCGCCGGGTGGAACGAGCATCTCGATTCCCTTCGCCCTCGCCCGCCGGAGCAGGAGACGGAGCCAGTGGGTGAGGGCACGCGGGTCCCCGAGTGGGCTGCGCGCGTCTTCGCCACCGCCCACGAGATCGCGCCCGAGTGGCACGTCCGGATGCAGGCCGCCTTCCAGCGCCACACCGACAACGCCGTCTCCAAGACTATCAACTTCCCCTACACGGCCACCCAGGCCGACGTCGCCTCCGCCTTCTGGCTCGCCTGCCGCGAGGGCTGCAAAGGCATCACGATCTACCGCGAAGGCTCCCGCGACTTCTCCGTCCTCTCGCACATCACCGCCAACGTGAAAGGCCCCGAGCAAGAGACCCAGACCGCGCTCGACGAGATCGAAGGCCGCTTCGCCAGCATCGAGCGCCCGAAGTCCTTCCGCGAGCACCTCCCCGACGAGCGCCGCTCGATCACGCACAAGTTCCAGGTCGCCGACCAGGAAGGCTACATCACCGTCGGCCTATACGACGATGGCCGCCCCGGGGAGATCTTCGTCAAGATCAATAAGGAAGGCTCCACGGTCTCCGGACTGATGGACGCCGTCGCCCTGCTAACTTCCGTCACCCTCCAGTACGGCGTTCCCATCGACGAGCTCTCCCGCAAGCTCAAGAACACCCGCTTCGAGCCTTACGGCCGCACCAACAACCCGCAGATCCCCTTCGCCACCAGCCTTGCCGACTACATCTTCCGCTGGCTCGAGCTGAAGTTCGCCCCCCACGCCGCCCGCGCCGACGCCTCCTATCACGTGTCGCCAGACGATCCTTCGTACGGACAAAGCTTCAGCTCTGTCCAATCCGGAGAGCCAACCGGCCTCGCTTGCCCCGACTGCGGCGCCTCTCTCGTCTACCAGGAAGGCTGCCTGGCCTGCCGGAGTTGCGGTTACAACCGCTGCGGTTAGCCAACCCGCCGATCCAAAATATCTGTGTCCTATCTGTGCGCATCTGTGGCCAAAACAAATCCGCGTCCGCGAAAATCTGCGGCCAATCTCGCGTCGATCTGCGCCGTCTCGCGGTAAATTTCTTGACCCTCGACCCCTGAGCCTTGACCCTCTTCCCCCGTTAAGCAACCCTAATCTCGCTCCAAACGACCCTTAACCGCTGCCTCCTATCGTTGGAGTTGGTGATGAGGAGAACGACGCGACCCGCCCGAGACGAAGTGAATGAGCCGGTGAGTAGAGGCCGCGTCGTTCTCCCCGCCGACGCCTCGATCCAATAGAAAGGAGGTAGCATGACGAACTTACGCCAATGGGCGATCGGAGCAGCCGCCGCCGTCGCGCTGACAGCGGGCACCCTGCTCGGGACCGGCGCCGTCAGTTTCGCTCAGACGAGCACGGTGACCCCAACGCCGGCAGCGACAAGCGCCCCGACAACGGCGCCGTCCGGTGGTTCTGCCACTCCGATGCCGGGCGGCGGTTACTCGACCGCCAACTGCCCGAACATGGGCACGAACAGTAGCTCTAGCGCCACGCCAGGCGCCTAGCCGCTCGAGCCCAGACACCGAGGGAGGAGCGCTCCGCGGGGCGTTTCTCCCTCGCCGTATGCAGCGCTATACTGACCGCGTGCGCGTAACCCAAACGCCCGAATCCGCCGCCCACGCCGAAACGAAGTACTTCGTCGGCGAGGTGCGCGTCCAGCCTATCGTCTCCGCTGCGGAGGGACTCGAGATCGCGCTTGTGCGGTTCTCCGCCGGTGCCCGCACGTACCTCCATACGCACCACGTTCCGCAAGTCCTCCACTGCACCGAGGGCCGCGGCATCCTCGCCACGCGCGAGCAGCAGAACCTCGTCGAGCCCGGCGACGTCGTCTACGTCCCTGCCGGCGAGGAGCACTGGCACGGCGCCACTGCCGACTCCCACTTCGTCCACCTCTCCGTCCGCCCGCCCGGCGAGACCACCTGGACGAAGGTCGACCCCCTTAGCTGACCATCGTCCGTAGAAGTATCCCGCTAGCCTGAGGTTCTTCGGTTCTGGTTCTGGGCTCTAGGCTCACACGGTTCTAGGTTCTCGGTTCTCGGTTCTCCTCCGGCCACCTGCTATACTCACGCCCGCCAGACACATACGGAGGGCCACCCA
>DAINDD010000115.1:3921-5063 GCA_036732045.1 Chloroflexota bacterium | reverse complement strand
AGAGATGCTTTCGGCAGAACGGTCAGCCAAAGCCGCGCAGGAAGACCAGCACGACGGGCCGGCCGCGGTAGGCCGAGAGCGAAACCTCTCGCCCATCGATTGCCGTCAGCGTGAAGTCCGGTGCTTCGGCGCCGACGGGAACAGTCTCGCTATCCACTGGCATCGTGCCGCGATTCTAAGTCGCACTACACGGGCGCGTCAACGCCGGTCCACCCGCTACGCTGTGCTATCATCAACGCACTCTCCGGGCCTCCCAATCTCATGCGGATCATCATCTTTTCCGGCAAAGGCGGATGCGGCACAAGCACGATGGCCGCCGGCACGGCCTGCCTGCTCGCCGGGGCCGGGCATCGTACGCTCGCTTTCGGGCTGGACCGCGGCCTCGGCGACGCTTTCAACGTGCCTCTTAGCCCCGACCCGCAGCCGATCGGCGACAGGCTCGCCGCGCTCGAAGGGCACGGTGGCCTGGCTGCCCATGACGAGTTCCGCGACTGGGTCCAGGGCCTCCTCGACTGGCGAGGCATGGATGCAGACCTCGCCGAAGACCTCGCCTCGCTGCCGGGCATCAACCACATCGGCCGCCTGCTGGAGCTTGAGCACGTGCTCGATTCCGGCGACTACGACGCGGCCGTCCTCGACGCCGGCGGCCTCGCGCAGTTCCTCGACCTGCCGTCCGCCCTCGACGCCGCCGCCCGCTGGCTGGACCGCGTCTTCGCGCCGCGCCAGTCTAACGTCTTCGAGCCGTTGCTGCGCGCCTTTGCCGGCGACTACGCTACGGCAGGCGAAGCGGTCCTCGAGACCGGCCGGGCGCTACTTGGCCGGTTGGCCGCCCTGCGCGATCTCCTGACGGACTCGGGCGTCACCTCCGTACGAGTCGTCGTCGGCGCCGACCCACCCTCCGTGACCATCGCCCGTGAGGCGCTTTCTGTGCTGGGGCTCTTCTCGTATGCCGTCGACGCCATCGTCGTGGACCAACTGCTCCCGGCGACCGTGAAAGATGTCTTCTTCGCCGCCCGCCGCAAGGACGCAGGCAAGGCGTAAGCGCTTAGCGTCAGCACCTGGCGCGATGGTCGCGCTCGGGTTTGGGAACCAGGACCGGCAAACCGGCTACACTCCTGTTTCCAGAACCCAAGCGCGGCTAT
>DAINDD010000115.1:0-3911 GCA_036732045.1 Chloroflexota bacterium | reverse complement strand
CCGCCGCAAGGAGCAGATCGCGGCGCTGAGCGCGCTCCGCCAGCTTTCTCCCGCGCCGCCCGTTGTCGAGGCCGACCTGAAGGCCACGGCGCTCACCGGGGTAGACGCGCTGGCGACGTTCGCACTCTCAGCCTACGGCCAGGCTGATCCTGCCGCGTTCTTCGCGGCGAGCAACGAGCACACGGTGGCGAGCGATCATGAGGGCTTCGTGTTGCGGGTGTTCGTGCCATTCGCCCGCCGGGAGGACTTGAGGCTGGAAGAAGTCGAGGGCGGCATCGCCGTTCACCTCAACGGCCGTCGCTGTGTGCTGACCCTGCCGGACACGAACTACGGCCACGCCACCGCCTGGGCGTACGAGCAGGGCGTCCTCAGCGTGAACCTTAGCGGCTAGCCTCTTCCGGAGGCGTCGGCATGGCCCCGCCTTCCATGATCCGGCGGAGTGCCGTGATCATCTGCGCGATGTTCAGCCCCTGGTAGACCGGGAAGCTGAAGAGCGCGGATTGGTTCACCGTATAAGTGTTGCGGCGGCCCACACGCTTCTTCTCGATGAAGCCGCTCTCCTCCAGCTCACGGACGATCTGGTAGACGGCGCGCTCGGTGAGGTCAGTGCCGCGGGCGATCTCGCGAAGAGTAGCGCGGGAGTTCTGGAAGAGGTGTGTGAGGACGAGGCCGTAGTTGCTGAGGAAGTTCCATTTCTTGGGCACGATTACCTCAGTTCTCGGACGCCCTGCCGTTGGATAGCGGATTTGGCAGGCTTATTGTCACGCAAAGGGTTGACAGGTTTTCCACACCGTTCCTACAGTGGATGGAGCCGAATGTGGAAAGCAAATTCTCTACTGACACGTGAGAGCAGCGTCATCGGGACGCCAATGCGCGAACCGAGAAACTACCTTACGCTATATCGACATGGAATTCAGGTGTCATTATGCCCGTGACGCCTGCTGCTGTCTAGCCTGATCTCCTCCGCATGATTAACCAAGCTGTTCGCACCCGTGACTCTGAGACCGGTCTCGACGCTTTCAGCGAGACCTATCAGCGCTACTTCCCACGTCTCTTCGCCTATGTCTACGCGCGAGTCGGCCAGGTCCACCTGGCCGAAGACCTCGTCGCCGACGTCTTCGAGCGCGCCTACACCAAGGCCGATTCCCTGCGCAGCAAGGAAGCCTACTCCACTTGGCTCTTCACGATCGCCCGCAACGCAATCATCAGCCACGCCCGCAAGCACAGCCGCGAGACCCTCGTCGATCCGGACGTCATGGGCGACATCTCGCCGAGCACGGTATCAGTCGAGACGGAGATTCTCGCTCGAGAAGAGCAGAGCGCCGTCGCCCGCCTCGTCCGCGAGTTCCCCCAGCGCGAGCAAGACATCATCTCCCTCAAGTTCGACGCCGAGCTCTCGAACCAGCAGATCGCCGAGATCATGGAGCTGTCCGAGCCCAACGTCCGCGTCATCATCTTCCGCACCCTCCGCAAGCTCCGCGAACTGATGATCGCTGAGCGCAACCGCTAGCCCGCGGCATTCTAGATAAGCGCTTCGACCCCAGCGACCACCCCCGCCGTGTCTTTCTGAGCGCCAGCACGCCTAATCGGCCGCCAAGCATCTCTCCGCGAATGAATCCTTGGGCGGGGTAAGAGTCGGGTCGGGACAGCGCGGCATTAGTCCGTCAACGAAATGCAACAACGGACAAACGGACATGTCGTCGCCATTCTCAAGTGTCGTTCTGAGGAGCCGCAGCGACGAAGAATCTCGTCCCCGCTAACCCGCAGCCTTCTAGACAAGCATTTTCGATCCCCGCGACCACACCGCTCCGTCTCATTCTGAGCGCCGACCACGCCTAATCTGCCGCAAAAACATCTCTCCGCGAAGGAAGCTTGGGCGGGGCAGACATACGGGTCGGGTCGGGCCGGCGCCGCGCGGCGTTAACTGTCAACGGATGCGATTAAACGGGTTGACGGATGATGTCGAACATCCGTATCTCTTAATCCGTTCCCAAATCCGGTGACAGGACCCCGCCTTCTCCGCAGGCAGACCTGGAGGCCTGCAATTACGTCCCGTCTCTGCCCCTGGCTGTTACCGGTGCCCGATCACGCCTCCCTCTCGCAGCGCACCGATCTCCTCCCACGAGAAGCCGGCTTCCAGCAGCACCTCTTCCGTGTGCTGCCCGAACTCCGGCGCCGGCGTGCGAATCCGCCCCGGCGTCGCGCTCAGATTCACGGGCGGCGCGACGAATCGAAGCTCGCCATGCGTAGGGTGTTCCAGCGTCGTCAGCATTTCATTCGCCGTCACCTGTGGATCGGCGGACAGGTCGCGGTACTCCTGGACGATCTCGGCGAGCAGGTCGTACTTGCGGAAAAGATCCAGCCAGTACGCCGCCGTGTGCTGGGCGAACAGTCCGTCCAGCTTTGCCACAAGCCCCACGACGTCGCCAGCGTGCATACGGATCCACTCGACGCTGATCTCGGCCGGCTCCAGCAGCTCGCCCGTCGCCTCCTGGATCGCCGAGCGGAACGGCGGCCAGTATCGCCCGATCTGGGACATCGCTAGCATCAGCCAGCGCCCGTCCTGGGCTCGGTAGTGGTTCCAGATCGGCAGCGTCAGCCCGCGCGGCAGCCGCGGGATCGGCGAGCCGCCGTATGTGCCGGACATCAGGTAGCTCCCGATGTTGAAGGCTTGCGCCCCGAGCATCGACTGCAGCAACGAGCCGTCCACCATCTGTCCCTCGCCGGTACGTTCGCGGTGGAAGAGCGCCACCATGATGCCGTATGCCAGCAGGAAGGCGCTCGTCTGGTCGGCCATGCCGGTGAACGTGCGCGTAGGCGGCGCGTCAGGCTCCCCCGTGACGCTCATCAGGCCGCCACGCGCCTGCGCTAGCGGGTCGAGGGCGGGCCGACCGGCGTCCGGCCCCCGCAGGCCGAACCCGGAGGCCTGGCAGTAGACCAGGCGTGGATTCAGCTCCCGCAGCGCTTCGTAGCCGATGCCGAGCCTCTCGCCGACGCCCGGCCGGAAGTTCTGCATCACGACGTCGGCGTCCTGCGCCAGGCGGTAGAAGACGTCGCGCCCGCCGTCGAGCTTGAGATCGAGGACGATGCTGCGCTTGTTGCGGTTGTGCGTCTCGAAGTACGCGTTCGCCCCGCCCGGCGAGGCCTCATAGCGCACGAGCGCCCGGCCCGGGTCCGGCGAATCCGGCCCCTCAATCTTGACGACGTCCGCGCCCCAGTCAGCTAGCATCGCCGTCGTCATCGGTCCCTGCTGCCAAATTGTCAGGTCGAGCACGCGGATGCCGGCCAGGGCGTCGGTCATTGCGTTATCCATCCATAGGGGCGACCTGAAGGTCGCCCGCCCAACATCAGCTCGAAGCACGGTCTCCCGGAAGACCCGTGCATCCGAGCGTCACTAATGAGGCCTGCGCGAACCGGGTTCGCGTAGACGCAAAACGCGTAGTCTTCGAGGTTCTCTTCCAAGCGCACGATGCGGTCATAGTACCCCTTCTGTCAGAGCGGCTTCGAGTCGCGCCGATCAAAGCGGTAGCCGGAGACTTGCTTGAACATTTTCAGGAACGATGAGGTAGCGGCATCGATCCCGGCGCGTCCGCGGAGTCAGGGCCGGGCCACTGCTGAAGCCACAGGCCACCCTCGCTCGGGGAGCAGTCGAATATGCGTCTGGCGAGGGTGAAGGGGGCGGCAGCCCCATACCGGGGGTCTGGGGGTGTCCCCCAGACTCTTCTCATCTTTAGGGGAAAGGCGGGCGTAGCGGCTCGATCCCGGCGCGTCCGCGGAGTCAGGGCCGGGCCACTGCTGAAGCCATAGGCCACCCTCGCTCGGGGAATATGCGTCTGGCGAGGGTGAAGGGGGCAGTAGCCCCATACCGGGGGTCTGTATGGACTGACAGATGATTGACAGGTGTTCGGAGA
>DAINDD010000114.1:0-5095 GCA_036732045.1 Chloroflexota bacterium | reverse complement strand
GAAGCTGGTTCCAGCCTCGGCCGCGAGCTCCAGCGTCTCACGGAAGACAGTGTCGGATACACCAGCGCTCAGGTAGATGAACGGCGAGGCCGCAACGCTGGCGGCCTCGCGAAACAGTCGCATCGCATCTGAGCGAGTATAGGCTGCCGTTCCACCAAAGGCCCGCGCTCCCTCAACGTAGGCCAGGTTGACCGGAACCTCGACCGTCAGGACGTCGATCCTGTAATTAGGCTTGCTGAATTCCTCCATGGCCTGGGTCACGTGCTCTGGCTTCCTCCGGGCGTACTCAAGCCCCTGCACGTCTCCTAGGGCATCATCGTAGGTGACCAACTCCAGGAAGAACGCAACGTCGTTGGCCAGGCACTCGGCGCCGGCCAGCTCGATGAAGGCATGCTTAGTCTCGTTGATCTGGGCCCTGTCGAACGGGTTGTAGTACAGTAGGATCTTGATAGCGTCCGCGCCGGCCTCGGTCAGTCTGCGCACGTTCCACAGTGGCAGCAGACCCGGCAAGCGTCCCTCGACGGTCTCGTCGTAGCCGGTCTGTTCGTAAGCCAAGAGCACGCCAGCATTAGGGCTTTTGTGCCGGATGGCGGGAAGGCCGTATTCTGGATCCAGCAGGATACCGCTGGCATACTTCGTCAAGACTTCTGCGACAGCAATCTTGAACTGCGTCAGATCGTCCGCCGTGGTCTGGTAACCTCCACCACGCGCTCGGGCGATCGCCTTCGTAAGCCACTCCCGTTGATCCACCGCCACGGCGGAGATCACGCCGTGCTCATCGGCCAGGGCGGTTAGCCCGTCAAACTTGCCTTTAGAGATTCGTGTCGCCATTGTGGTCCCTCTTGCCCCTCAAGTGTCCCGAAGCCTTCCGTTTGCCGGCTTCTTCCCACAGACGAAACCCTCCCCGGAATGCATTGGCGTTATCGCCTGCTCGGCAACCCGGGGGCAGCTCTTTGAGCTTATCGAGATTGCCTCCCCCGAGGACGACATCAGTGGGTTCGAGGGCAGCAACCAGGAGCGCGACAACGTCGTTGACGTACTGCCGCCACTTCTCCTTACCCCTGCGCTTCAACCCCCGCTCGCCTACGTAGTCCTCGTAGGTTGCCTTCTTGTACGGAAGATGGCCCAGTTCCATCGCCTCGACGGCGCCATCCACAATCATCGCGGACCCGAGGCCAGTCCCGAGTCCAAGGAAGAGCATTTTCCCGCGCTTGTAGCTCCCCAGTGCTTGCATAGCCGCGTCGTTCATCATCTTGATGGGCCGCCCGAATGCAGCTTCGAAGTCAAAACCGACCCAACCAGGTGCAAGGTTGTGCGGTTCGGAAACCGGCCGGCCGTGGAGGACGACGCCCGGGTAACCGATCGATACCGCCTCGTATTTCCAGCCCTCAGCCGCCTTCAGAACGCCGGAGACCATCTGCTCGACCGTCATCGTCGGCCCGGATGTAAACTCCCGGCGGGTCTTCTCGCCCGTTGCCAGGACCTTGACGTGCGAGCCGCCGATGTCGATTACGAGGATGTTCATAAGGAACTCTCCCGCAACCAGCCGGCGTTCTTGAAAGCGTCGCCGGTGTCGCCTGCAATTACGGCAGGCAGATCGTGCTGGAGCAGGTCTCCGATGCGCTCGATGGCGATGTCCGGGGGCGGGTACGTCTCGCCGTTCCTGGGATCGTGGGCGTAGTGCCCCTGGCGTGGGAAAACGGTCGTCACGCGGGATCCCCAGGCCTTCTTCATGGTGGTCAGGATGCTCAGCTTGTCATCTACCAGCACGTAGTGGTTGGCCGCGTAACGCTTTTCGATATCCTCCATTTCATGGTCCTTGTGTATGTAGATCAAGACGTGTCCATCAACCGCCGAGAACAGCCCGGACCGCTCAATCTTCCACGGCTGGAAGACCGCGTCTCCGTCGGACAGGATGACGGCGGGCCCCCAGCCGCGGAGTCGCGCGATCACGTCGAGCGCGCCAGGATAGAGCCGGCCGGCGAAGGGATAATCCAGCAGGAACGACGAGATCTGCAGCAGGCGCGGGTCGCGCGGGTACTCAACCCGGAGACGTTGGACCGCGCCAAGGTAGTCGGCGTAGCCGAGTTCTGCCCGCAACTCTTCGAATATGTCCCAATAGCGCGCCTGACGTTCTACTCCCAGTTGTTGCTCGAGGTGACGCTGCAGGTCGCGCTCGAACTGATCGTTGTCGAACAGGGTGTTGTCGACGTCCAACAGGAAGACGATCGGGTGCGGCAGCGTCATCGTTGGATAGCCTTCACCATGGGGTTGTGCCAGGCCGCTCCGGCGATGATCGCGTCGGCTTCAGGCGGACCCCAGGTGTTGGGTTCGTACTCATGGACAGGCGTTACGTCGCCCAGGACCGGATCGACCACTCGCCACGCTGCCTCGACGCTAGCCTCGCTGGCAAAGAGGGTACCGTCACCCCGCATCGCATCCTCGAGCAGACGCTCATATGGGCTCAACTCGTCACCCGCGTGCTGGCGGGCGACGAGTTCCACTTCCTCGCCGATCATGGCCTCCCCCGGCAGCTTGGCCCGCGCACCAAGAGAGATCAGGACGTCCGGGTCCAGGCGAAAGCGAAGATAATTCGACTGGCCTGGCTCGCTCTCACCGAATACGGACAGGGGCGGGTGCTTCAGTGCAACCATTACCTCGGTTGAAGTCACCGGCAAGCATTTTCCGGTCCGGATGTAGAACGGAACGCCGGCCCATCGCCAGGTGTCGATCTGGAGCCGGAGCGCGGCAAACGTCTCCACGCGCGAGTCCCAGGCGACACCATCCTCTTCACGATAACCGCGAAACTGACCTCGCACGACGTCCGATGGGACCAGCGGTCGCATCGTCTTGAAGAGGCGCTCCTTCTCGGTGCGGGTGGCATCGACATCGTTGCTGGTGGGGGCCTCCATCGCAAGTAACGCAGTCACCTGTAGCAGGTGATTCTGGATGACGTCCCGGATCGCGCCTGTTTGATCGTAGAGGCTACCGCGCCCGGCGGTCCCGAAGTTTTCAGCCATGGTGATCTGCACGCTCTCGACGTAATTGCGGTTCCAGATTGGTTCCAGGAAGGAGTTGGCGAAACGGAAGTAAAGGAGATTCTGCACCGGCTCTTTGCCGAGAAAGTGATCGATCCTGAAAGTAGCGGCCTCCGGGAAGAAGCGGCCGAGAATACGGTTAAGCTCCTGCGCTGACGCAAGGTCACGTCCGAAAGGCTTCTCAACGACTACGCGGGCGCCTTTGACGCAGCCAGATTTCGCCAACCCCTCGACCACCGTTTCGAACAGAGCCGGCGGAATCGCGAGGTAATGGAGCGGGCACTTCGCTTTGCCTAGCGCGAGGCGCAGGCGCTCGTAGGTCGTTGCGTCGCCGTAATCGCCTGCGACGTACTTCAGGTGCGCGGAAAGTGTGGCGAATGCTTCTTCGTCCACTCCGCCGTACTGTTCCAGGCTTTCCCGGGCCCGGGCTCGCAGCTGATCGTCACTCCACTCGGGCTTGGCCACGCCTATCACAGGAACTCCCAGGTGACCATGCAGCGTCATCGCCTGGAGCGCCGGGAAGATCTGCTTGAACGCCAGATCCCCCGTGGCGCCGAAAAAGACGAGCGCGTCCGAATCGGATGTCATTTCCGCTCCGTCAGTTCCGCGGGCTGGACCCTCTTCCAGGTGACCGCCGAACTCGAATCACCTGGCCGACAATCGTTTGTCGGCCAGGTCCACGCCGCCGCGGGAACTGAAGCGCTCGTACAAGATCGATGTGCATTATCGTCTGACGACTTCAGGAGCTCCAGACGCAACGCCGCCCCAACAGAAAGGCCGGTGGCTCCAAGAGTCAGAAGACTTAGACGAGAGAACCGTGTCATCGAGAAGACTCGATCAGCCGTGGCTGGATGTGGTCATCCTGGGCCCAAAAAACTAGAACACCCCCTGTTTCTGTAGCCACTTCCAGAACTCCGCCGGCGCGGACATCGTGCTCAGCCGGCCCTGGCGAACAAGCGCCCAGTCGTCGAATTCATGCGAATCCTTGATCTCCCGCAGCGTAACCGCCCGCTTGGCATGGTTGACGTACTCGAAGTCGGCGACCCAGGATCGTGGATCATTCTTGTCCGGCCGGGGCAGAGATACCACCTTCGCCAGGCCGACGACCGCCGCGCCGCTCTGCGAGTGGTAAATGATCACGGTGTCGCCGGGTTTCATCGTCTTGATAGCGTTGACAGCTGCCGGATTCCGCACACCGTCCCATTCGGTCCTGCCATCGCGTTTGAGGTCATCAACCGAGTACGTCTGCGGATCGGTCTTCGCGAGGAAGTACGCCATTGGGGTCACCTCATGATCTGGTTGTGGAACCGATTATCGCACGATGCGCACCATCGAGCCGGCTGTCGCCGGGCGCCTACGCGGAGTTCATGGCCAAGCTTCAATAGGCGTCTATGACTTACCTGTAAACGCTCCCGCTAGTATGGAAATCATGTAGACGCAAAGGCCCAGGCAGAGGTCGAACGATACATTTTTCAACTCGCGCGGCTCGGCTTCATAAGCCGCGATCGCGAAGATGATGGCTGCGACGGCGACGAGGATCACCGACGGAGTCACCTTGATTGGATTCATTTCAAGCTCCCTTCTTTGCCCTTTACACTTTGTCCACATATTTCAATAGAAAGTTGAAAAATTGATATAGCTATCGACTATAAGTTATACACCCCTAAATTTCGATCCGAGGCCGTTTGCGCGCCCGCCCGCTAAGTACCTGCTGGTTAATCACCATGCCTGGCTCGACGCCGCCTGCGCAACTTTGGTGAGTTTTCCGGCGCGCAACGTCCTTCACTTGCCGCGCCTGAGGTTGTAACCTAGGAGTGAGAGGACGCTTATGCGCATTCTGGTAGTTGCCGCGCCCGACAAGGCACAAGGGCTCGCTATCCAGTTGGGGCTCCTTGGACACGAGGCCAGAGCCAGCGCCACGACGTTGGGGTTGGTGCTGCGTTCCGTCGAAGAGGTCCAGCCCGATGCTGTGCTCCTGGACGGCGTCCCAGGCGACGCTCTAAAGACACTCGTCCGCACGTTGCGAGCACGAGTGAATGCGGATCTCATCGTGATGC
>DAINDD010000113.1:0-5168 GCA_036732045.1 Chloroflexota bacterium | reverse complement strand
GCGATCCGGCGGAGGCGATCCTGCGCGCGGCCGGCGAAGAGTCGGCCGATCTGATAGCGATCAGCACGCACGGCCGGTCTGGCCTCGCGCGCTGGCTCTTTGGCAGCACCGCTACCAAGCTGCTCGAGGCGGCGACTCTGCCGGTGCTCTTTCTGCGCCCGAAGACAGGCGAGGATAAAGGCGCGCCGGGCCCCGTTGTGCGCAAGATCCTGGTGCCGCTGGACGGCTCTGACACCGCGATGAGCATTCTGCACACGGTGGAGGAGTTCGCCAGGGTGATGGGCGCCTCTCTCGTGCTCTTCCACTCGGTCATGCCGATAGCCGCCTATCCGGGCTTCGAGACGCAATCATCCGCTGCCGCCACCGTCCTCGACGAGATGCAGGCTCAGGCCCGCCAGATCCTGACCCGCGCGATGGAAGATGCGAAGTCCCGCGGCGTCGAAGCGACGATGGTGGTGGCGCTCGATACGGCTGTGAACGGCATCCTGCGCGCCGCCGACGATCAGAAGGTGGACCTCATCGCGATCGGCACCCACGGCCGCGGCGGCATCGGGCGCGCGGTCCTCGGCAGCGTCGCCGATGGCGTCGTCCGCCGCAGCGCGGACGTGCCGTGCCTGGTTATCCGTGCGACGGAGGGCGCTGCCACGTAGAGACGTCCCGGTGGGACGTCTCGAACAACGTGTCGCTTTCTGCGTGTCGCGCGTTCTTCTGAACAGCGGCCTCGGTTCCCCTGGAACACTGTCAGCCCCGCCCAAGATCCTTCGCGGAGATGCCTTCTTGCCCGTCGCACATTTGGTTGCCGCTCAGGATGACAAGAGGAGCGGCGTCGTCTCGGAGATCTGCGTTCAATCTGCGCTTATCTGCGCTATCGGCGGCCAGGTCAGTCCTTGCGATAGTCGATCAGCTCCCCGCACTCGCCGTCGCGGACTTCGTAGACGCGGGTGGCGACGCGTTCCAGGAGGCCCGGGTCGTGCGCGGCGCAGATGATCGTGCCGTCGTACTTGGCGAGGACTTCGATAAGTTTGCGGCGCGTCGTGCGGTCGAGGTGGTTCGTCGGCTCGTCCAGAATCAGCACGTTTGTCGGCTGCAGGACGAGCTTGGCCAGGGCAACGCGGCTACGTTCGCCGCCGGAGAGCATGTTGATCTTCTTGAACACGTCGTCGCCTCGGAAGAGGAACTGGCCGAGCACCGTCCGCAGGCGCACCTCTTCCTCCAGCGGCGCCACGGTGCGCACTTCCTCTAGCGGGGTCAGCTCCGGATCGAGCGCCTCGTCCTGCAGCTGATCGTAGTAGCCGCGGCGTGCCAGATCGGCCCAGTGGACGACGCCTTCGCTCTGGTGGATGAAGCCGGCGGCGATCTTGAGCAGCGTCGTCTTGCCGCTGCCGTTGGGGCCGACGAGGACGACCTTCTGCCCGCGCTCCACGTACAGGTTCACGTCCACGAGCACCACGAGGTCGCCTCCGCGCCCGTCCGGGTAGGCGTGGCTAACGTCCTCCATCACGAGCACGTCGTTCTCCGTGCGCCCCGCTGCGGAGAGGCCGATGTGCACCTCCGACTCCTTGCGAGGCCGCTCGATGCGTTCGATCTTTGCGATCATGTGCTTGCGCGCCTGGGCCACGGACGTCTTACCGGGCTTGGCGATGAAGCGATTGATGAAGCGCTCTTGCTTCTCGATGTATCGCTCCTGCCGCCCCGCGGCCTTGTCGATCTGTTGCAGGCGCTCCGCTTTCACGCGCTGGTACTCCGTGTAGTTGCCGGTGTACGACTCGACGGCGCCGTCGCGCATCTCCAGGATGCGGTTGGCGACGCGGTCCAGGAACTCGGCGTCATGGGTGACGATCAGCAGGCACCCTTTGTACTCGGTCAGGTCACCGGCGAGCCAGTCCTGCGCCGCCTTGTCGAGGTGGTTCGTCGGCTCGTCGAGCAGCATGTGGTCCGGCCGCCGCACGAGCACTTTCGCCAGGGCGATGCGCATCTGCCAGCCGCCGCTGAACTCGCCGCAGAGCCTGCCGCTGGCGTCCGCCTCGAAGCCGAGGCCGTCCAGCACCCGCCCGATGCGAGATTCGACGCGGTAGCCGTCCAGGCGTTCGAACTCCTCGAACAGCGCGGCCTGCTCATCGATCAGCGCATTGACATCGCCCGTGCCGCTTTCGAGTAGTGTGGCGATCTCTTCTAGTCGCAGCTCCGCGTTGCGCGCCTCCGGGAACGCCGTCCAAAGCTCTTCGAGCACCCTCCGCCGCAAGTCGAGTCCCGCCTCCTGGCGCAGGTAACCGACGCTGGCGTCCTTGCCGCCGCGCACGCCCGCCGCGCCACCGTCAACGGTTTCGTCGCCCGAGATGACGCGCAGGAGGGTGGTCTTGCCGGCGCCGTTGGGCCCGACCAGGCCGACACGCTCCCCTTTGCCCACCATGAACGAGACGTCCTTCAGGACATCAAGCCTGCCGAACGATTTCTTGACCGAATCCGCGAACAGCACGAGACGAGTGTATCAAGCGGCGCAGCGCCGCAGGGGGTGGAGGGGGGTGCCGTTAAGTTGAAGCCCTCACGACCAGAAGGCGTCCACTTCGTAGCGGTCCTCTACCAGGAACCAGAACTCAGCGATCTTCCCGTCCGCGATCCGGTACGCCCACGCCTGGAAAGAGCCGTCCAGCTTCCGCCCCTCCCGCTCCGCGAACATTCGGACGAGCGCGACCGTGTAAGCGTCGTTCGCGAGCACGCTGAGCAACTGCGGCCGGGCGCTGCCGCCGGAGAGCTCGCGGACACGGGCGAGAAAGCCGATGACCTCGTCGGGGCCGCGGTAGTCATTCGACACCAGGTTGCGGCCGGGCACGTGCCAGACAACGTCGTCAGCGAGAAGGGCGCGGACGGCCTCCGGGTCGCCACGGGCCTGCGAGAGGAACCAGCGGCCGATCAACTCTTCGTTGGGATGCGTCATACCGTCAGTCTAAGCGCTTGGCGGGAGTGCATGGGGGTCGAACCCACCTGAGACGCAAAGCACCTCACACCGGTTTTGAAGACCGAGGAGCCCACCGGGACCCTTCCACTCCCGTTCGATAGAGTCAGGGGGTCAGGGGTTACGGGTCAAGGGGCGCGTGCTATCCGCCCTCCAAGCAGAGTGCCTGCCCTGAGCGAAGCCGAACGGAGTCGCGGGTTCGATCCCCGTCTCCCGCTGCAGATACGATTTCTTGTCGGCTAGACCGCCAATCGGCGGTCTTTTTTCGTGGAGGCTGAGGGCCATGTCATGTCTGGCAAACTTTCAGAGCATTGATGCCGGATACCTGAAGGGTCACCAGTACCATTCCGATGCCGTAAACTTGCGCTGATCGAGCCGCAGTCCCGTGCCCCGCGACGTGTTCGCGTACGCGTGAGATCGGGCGGACCCGCCAGACCCGTTGCCAATGCTCAAGCAGGAGATAAGGAAATAAACAATGAAACTACGAGTGATCGTCCTGGGCGCGGGCTTTGGCGGGCTTGAGCTCAGCACGATGCTGTCGGAGACGCTCGGGGAGGGCCTCGACCTCACGCTGATCGACAAGAACGACTCCTTTATCTTCGGCTTTTCGAAGCTCGACGTGATGTTCGGCCGTGAGACACCGGACGCCGTACGCCTCGCTTACCGAAACATCGTGAAGCCTGGCGTGCGCTTCCGTCAGGAAACGATCACCGCGATCGACCCCGAAGCGCGACGCGTCACAACAGACGGCGGGACCTACGACGCCGACGTGCTGGTCGTCGCGCTGGGCGCCGACTACGATCTGAACGCCACACCGGGGCTCGCCGAAGGTGGCAACGAGTTCTACTCCCTCGACGGCGCCGAGCGCCTGCGCGAGGTGCTTCTCACCTTCTCGACAGGCCGCGCGATCGTCGGCGTAACTTCGGCGCCCTTCAAGTGCCCGCCGGCGCCGAGCGAAGCCGCGTTGTTGCTGCACGACTACCTCACCGCACGCAGCGTACGCGACGCATGCGAGATCAGCCTCGTCATGCCGTTTGCTGTCCCGATCCCTCCATCGCCCGAAACCTCACGGGCGTTGCTCGCCGCCTTCGCCGAGCGTGGTATCACCTACGTTCCCAGCCGGATCGTGCGCGCGCTGGACCCGGCGCGCCGCGTCGCCATTCTTGACGATGAAAGTGAGATGCCTTACGACCTGTTCCTCGGTGTCCCAAAGCACCGGGTCCCGAACGTGGTCGCGGCAAGCGGCATGACCGAGGACGGCTGGATCCCCATCAACCCGAAGACCCTCGAGACGCGGTTCCCTGGCGTGTATGCGGTCGGGGACGTAACGAGTGTGGGAACGCCAAAGGCGGGCGTATTCTCCGAGGGCGCCGCGCGCGTCGTCGCCGCATCGCTGATCGCGGAACTGCAGGGTGGCGAGCGGCCCTCGGCCTACGCCGGGGCGGGCTCCTGTTTCGTTGAGTTCGGGGCAGGCCGCGTCGGGCGCGTGGACGTGGATTTCCTTTCGGGGCCTTCGCCCACGGGGAGTTTCATCGAGCCCTCCGTCGCCCTTGTCGGTGAGAAGCGCCACTTCGGGTCAAGCCGCCGGGCCCGCTGGTTCGGCCTGCAGTAGACAGAGGGCTGTGGCCTCCGGATGACGAAGATCGAATCCCGGCTCGCCGCGCTCGGCTTGGTCCTGCCACCTCAGCTCGAACCCCCTCCAGGTGTGGTTCTGCCGTTCCAGTTCGTGCGGCTCGTCGGCCATCGCGCCCTTATTTCGGGTCACGGGCCGCAGAACGCCGACGGGTCGCTGGCTCAG
Source organism: Chloroflexota bacterium (assembly GCA_036732045.1). Lineage (GTDB taxonomy): Bacteria > Chloroflexota > Dehalococcoidia > SM23-28-2 > RBG-16-64-32 > DATKKM01. The sequence goes on along the minus strand of DAINDD010000113.1, from coordinate 417 downwards.
CCATTGGGCAAGCTCGGTCGAGAGCTCTCGGTGGAACAAGGCTATGTAGCCGCGCGCCTCACGGCGCTCTCCATCCTCGGCAGCCTGCAACGCGCGCTAGGGGACCTCGACCGCGTCGCTTCCTGGGGCCGTGTCTTCGGCATGGTCAATTCCGCGCCGGGCTTTCAGCAGCAACCAAGCGTCATCAACGGGTTCTCCGATCTCATTCTCGAATTGTACGGACCTGAAACCGGCGCTCACGCCCGCAGCGCCGTCGGGCTCGCCGAGCTCCCGTTTAACATTCCGGTCGAGATCGAAGGCGAGGTCGAGATCGTCGCGTGATCTGGGACCGTGACGGCACGTTGACCAGCCTTCACGCCTCGTCCTAGTGTAGTGCTTCTAACGCTTCGTTAGCTCTGCGGACCTTCTCCAAGATGG
>DAINDD010000112.1:225-5209 GCA_036732045.1 Chloroflexota bacterium | reverse complement strand
CGCACGCGACGCGCTTCTGGCGGCGGTCGAGGGCCAGGTCGCGCTTATCTCGCACCCGTGGCCCGAGGGCGTGCAGATCAAGGTGCGGATGGGTCTGCACACCGGCCAGGCGGTCGCCGACGGTGGCCGCTACACCGGGCTCGCAGTCCATCGTGCCGCGCGGATCGGCGCCGCCGGCCACGGCGGGCAGATTTTGGTCTCACAGGCAGCTCAGACGCTGCTCGAGGATGAGGAGGAGGATCTCCACGTCTTCCTTCGCGACCTCGGCGAGCAGCGGTTGAAGGATCTCGATCGCCCCGTACGGCTCTACCAGGCTGCGGGGGACGGGCTGCCCGCCTCCTTCCCGCCGCTCCGTCACGAGGCCGAGCTGGCGCAGGTCGCTGAGGCGGCGATCCAACCGCCGCTGTGGCGGCGCCCGGTTGTGGTTGTCGCCGCAGCACTCGTTGTCGCCGCGCTCGTTGGTGCAGCCGCGTTCCAGGCGACCCGAGATTCCGCGGGCGGGCTGAGCGAGGTCCGCCCCAATCACGTCGGCGTCATCGATCCAGCGACGAACGAGGTCGTGGACGAGATCCAGGTGGGGATCAGGCCGGGTCCGGTCGATGTTGGCGGCGGATCTGTCTGGGTTGGCAATCTTCAGGATCGGACGTTGACGAGGATCGACCCACGGGAGCGTTCGACCACCGGGTCGATTCCGCTCGAGAATCGAACGCCGACGGGAGTCGCGGTCGGCGCGGGTGCGGTGTGGGTGGCTCACGGCCAGCGCGGACAGCTCTCCCGCGTCGATCCTCAGTTCAACCAGGTGACTAAGACGATCGATGTCGCCGGCTTGACGTCTCAGCGCGGGTCTGTGGATGTCGGTGCCGGGTCGGTGTGGGCGGTCTACGGAGATTCGACGGTCGCCCGGATCGATCCGACGGGAGTCCGCCTTTCCGGGTCGACGTACGCGGGGGCTAGTCCCGCGGCGGTCGTGGTTGCGAGCGGCTTCGTCTGGATCGCGAACTCGGGAGATGCGACGGTGACTCGTTTCAATCCGAGCACCTTCGCGGAAGGCCCGATCGGTAGACCGATCAGCGTGGGCCGGACGCCGACCGCGATTGCCTTCGGCGAGGGAGCGATCTGGGTTGCGAACACAGACGACGACCGGGTCACTCGCATCGACCCGGCAACGAACGCGCTCACGCCGATTTCCGTCGGCGACGGCCCGGCCGCTGTTGCGGTGGGCGCAGGCTCGGTCTGGGTCGCGAACAGAGCGGAGGGAACCGTGTCTCGCATCGACCCGGCGACGAACGAGGTCGTGCGGACGATCGAGGTCGGCAACGCTCCAGCGGGGGTCGCGGTCGGTGCCGGCTTGGTCTGGGTCACGGTGCAGGCGCCCTAGGCGTTCCGACGCGGGCGGCTACCGCTTCAGGCAGACGGCCGTCAGGTCGAGGAGCGGACGCACCACGACGCAGCCGACGCGCTTGGAGACGAGCGTCGCCGCGTTTGGGTGGAAAACGGGAACCAAGGGCGCCGCGTCGCGGGCGAGCTGCACGTCGAGTCTCCCGTACGCCCGGTAGCGCGCACCACCTTGCAGCCGGGCCGCGCGCCTCATCAGGGCGTTGTAATAGGCCGAGTTGAACCGGGCCGAGTTGTTGGCTCCGATGAAGCGCCCGTCCAGGAGCAGGTTGATGTACGCGAAGGGGTCAAGGTAGTCCGGAGCCCAGGCGAAGAACGCGATGTCGTAGGGCTCGTCACGAGCGTTCAGCCTCCCGAAGTAGGCCGGAAATGGGATGCCCTTAACCTCGACGTCGAGCCCGATCTTGGCGAGGTTCTGACTCACGATCTGCGCCGTCACGAGCGTCGGCGGAGCGTCGAACGTGTAGAGCACGGCCTTTCCGCTTCGCGTATGCCCGTGTGCTAGAGCACGGGCCCTCCTAAGATCCGGGCCGCTGAGTGGGTAGATGCGAGCGGCTTGGAATCCCGGCAGCCCCGCCGGCAGGTACTGGTCGGTGGTACGCGCAAAAAGCGGAGTCCCGCGCGCGAGAACGAGCGCCCGGCGGTCAATCGCGAAGTTGATCGCCCGCCTGAGACGGGGGTTATTCCGAAACAGCGGACGCGAGCTGTTGAGGGCAAAGCCAACCAAATCGAGTCCCGGCTTGACGAAGAACTGCGACCTGTTGACGCCATACTTGGCGACCAGCCGTCGGGCGGGATCGAAGTAGAACGGTGGTCCTGCCTGGCCCCAGTCGGCCTCGCCTAGCTCGATCCGGTCGAGTACCTCTTGAGAGGAGTTCGCCCGAAGATCGACGGCGAAGCCGTCCACGTGGTGCGGCCGCTTGCCACCGTAGAAGCGGTTTCGCTTGATCACCATCCTCTCGCCAAGACGGTACTCGGCGACGTAGTACGGGCCGGCCCCCGGGAAAACGCCAACGCCCTCGGGGTCGGCCGGAAGCGTGGGCGGCACGGCGCAGAAGAAGGGCATCGTCAACCGCGCGGGAAAGTCGGGCACGGGCCGCTTGAGGCGAACGAGGAGCCGGTTCCCGCGTGCGTGGACGCCTACCGCGGACGCCGTCTTGCCGGCCTGGACGTCCTCCGCCCCGACGATGTCCTGCGTGTACTGGGCGCCGGCCGACCTGACGCCTGGCGCCAAGGTGCGATTGATCGCCCGCGCGAAGGCGTTCGCCCGGACGGGAGTCCCGTCGCTGAAGCGATAGCCGCTTCGCAGCGTGAACGTGTACGTCTTGCCATCGCGCGAGACGCCTGGGTAGCCTGCGGCAACCTCGGGCACGAGCTGGTACCCCTCCGGCGGCGGCTTGTCCGGATACGTCATCAGCCGCGCGCAGGTCGTGTCGATCAGGGCCCACCCCTCTGATGAGTAGGAAAGGGCTGGGTCGATGTAGTCAAGCCCCTCCAGGCTGATGCGAAAAACGCCGCCCGCCCTGACTCCGGTGGTCGACCCGCGGGCGGCGGGCTGAACGAAGATCGCGAGTAGCAGACCGCTACCTAGAAGGAAGGCCGTTAAAAACATCTGAAGCCGAAGCCCCCGGCGGATCACCTTGGCTCTCTGTCTCCCATACGCCTCACTCATCGACGACAGACTAGAACCTTTGAACGACCCCGGCCCTCTGGCGCGCGTTCTCGCGGCAGTCGCTCCGTGACGATGAGGGGGCTCACTCGCTGTTGCGATGTAGACGCTTCTGGTCGTGTTGAGCTTCGGCAGGCCCGACGACGCCCCGGCCGCGCTCCCTAGAACGCCGTCCGCCTCCGGGAACTGGACTTCCAGGGCGCCGCAGCTCGGACGAGGTGCAGGCGCGCGTCGGCTACCTGATCTCGGCGGCGATGGTCCTGCGCGCGGAGGGGAGGCCGGGGGAGGCGCTCGCCGCGATCCAAGAGGCGCTCGCGCCGGACAGTCGGCTCCCGGCGCGCCACGTGTTCGCAAAGCACGGATTTGTTGAAGGCGTCGAGGCTGCACTCGAGACGAACGATCTCGACGTTGCAGAGGAGCTGCTCGGCGAGTGGGAGCGGATGCGTCCCGTCGACCGGACGCCCTTTCTCGAGGCGCATTGGGAGCGCTTCGCGGCGCGGCTGGCGGCGCGTCGCGGCGCTAGCCCTGCGGCATCTCGAACTGCGGATATGCGCTGGTGCCGGGTCCTGGAGTTGCGCCCTGCTCGCTGCGACTACCTGAACAAACTGTTGCCGCCGTGGCGCAGGATCAGCGAGCGCCGGAACCGCTGCGTCCCCTCTTCGCGCGGCTGGGATGCGGAATGATGCTCAGCGTTCAGTCCCTGCGACTTCCGCAACTCGTCAAGGATGATGCGCGCAGCACCAAGCATGGTCACGATCCCATCGTCGTCCACGCCTCGCTCTTTCATGACCGTGGTGAAACCATCCAGCGCAACCTCGTCGCCGGATGCGGCTAGGAAAGCAGCAGAGGTCAGGAAATCGACGTGGCGCTGGTACGCCTTCGGATCGCTGGACTTTGTTACGGGCGTACGTTTCATCGGTCCTTTCGAGTTTTCGGCGGCGGGGCTAGGATTGAGCGTGGACGGATTCTTCCTAGCACCACGCGCCGCCGATCTTTTCTAGAACTCTCGTGCGCTCAGGTCGCGGCCTTCGCGCTGGCGTCGGTGCGCGCCTCCCGCTTCCCAGTTTTCGTGCCCGCCGAGAAAGAGCGCTTCGCGGTAGACCGAATCGGAGACGCCCCAGAACCCAGGGCCGCGCCTATCGGCCCAGCGGTCATCCGGCGACGGCGAACGCGGCAGCGATTCGAGCAGCTCGATCACCTCCGGGTCGGAAGTGAGGATGGACTTGCTGCCGCCCGAATCGGTGCCGGTCGTCGCCATCAGACATCCCCCAGCGGGATGGCCTTCAGCTTCGACACGAGATAGTGGTCGATGCCTGCCTCGCGGGCGGAGATCCGGATGGCGATGCGGGGCGGGATCCGTGCGCCGACACCTAGTCGAGTAGCGTTGCGATGCGCGGCTTCGATGCGCTCGCGGTGTAGCCGTAGCGCTTCGTGCTGTTCGATCAGAGCCTGTGCCGTAGCGAGCAAATCGTCCTGCGCCTCGGTGTATCCCTCGATGGACTTCTCGTAGTTGACGCGCGCCTCGCTTGCTTGCTTCTCGCGCCGGTCAGTCTCGACTACCGCTTCCCACTCGGCGCGCTTGATGCGTTCGTCCAGTGAATCGCGCTGGTCACGCTGCGCGTAAAGATCGTCCAGTACTGCACTCATCGGCACACCTCAGGGATTCGGTTGAAGACGTTGGAGCGAAGGCCGGACTCGTTCTCCGCCTTGCTCTTCTTGAAGCTCTCGCGGTCGCCCAGGTTCTCGCCACCGAACGCTGGCAGAGCGTGGCCTACCTTCTCGACGGACTTGCGGTAGTCGTTCTTCGTGCCCTCGCGTACGCCGCGGGCCACAAGCTCGGCACCGGCCGCGGCTGCAGGGTGGGTGGGACGACCACCTCGCCGTCGGAGCGCGCCCGATCCACTTTGAACCCGTCTGGCG
>DAINDD010000112.1:0-215 GCA_036732045.1 Chloroflexota bacterium | reverse complement strand
TCGACAGCCACGACCTCTTTTGCCGGCCGAGCACGACCAACTGATGCCGCAACACCAGTAACTCCAGGTCTTTGTCGAACTCGCTGCGTCGGCCCCTGACCAGCAGCCGCAGCACAGCCGAGAAGGCGAGATACGCGAACGAGAGGAGCAGCGGCGGCGCCGGAAGAACAGGATCGCCGCGATGACGAGGATGACCACGAGGATCGTTCCAATGA
>DAINDD010000111.1:0-5434 GCA_036732045.1 Chloroflexota bacterium | reverse complement strand
ACGCGTACTGGAACCCCTCGTCAGATTCACTTTTCAGCGACAGGGTTTTCGGAGTTGGTTGGGCGATCAACCTCTACCGCGCCAAGGCGCTGCTCGAGACCGGTTTCGAGCGGCTTATGGGGCCGCCGCCTTCGCTGTCCATCCGTATGGCCTCGCGGCCGCAAAGCGAGCGCACGAAGACCGGGGTCAAGGACCGGGACTAGGCGTCTGTGGATTGGCGGAGGGCTGCGGCCCGCTCCGCGAGAGGATCCGTCGTCAGCGGCATGGCCTGGCCCATCCCCGCGGCTTGCAGCCCGAGGGTACGGTTGCTTGCAAATGGGCCGTAAGCAGGCGACAGGTTAGCGGCAGGCGACCCAAGCATGCCTGGGGACAGAGTGTGGATAACCGGGCTCGAGGGGGGCCGAATTGAGCGTCGCTAGAATAGGCGGCCGACCTGTTGGGGAGTGGCGCAACGGTAGCGCAGCCGGCTCTGGACCGGAAGGTTGAAGGTTCGAATCCTTCCTCCCCAGCCACTCGACGTCCCTCGGCCACCTCTAGTCCCACGGAATGGGATCGCGGCGGGCGTAGAAGTGCCGCGGGTCCGGCGAGGCCACCGTGAAGTCGACGAGCGTGCGCATGTAATTCGCTCGCTCGAAGGCGCCAGGCTCGGGCGCGGCCGCCTGGCTCATGCTGCCCTTCATCTCTTTCACCGACGTGTACTCGTGCTCGTCGAGCCAGCTACGGAGCCCGCCGATGACCTGTCGCATGTGGTTGGGGCCACGCCGCAGCAACGCTGACGCCATCATCGTTACGTCCGCGCCGGCCAGGAGCAGCTTGACCACGTCGTGAGCGGAATGGATCCCGCTGCTGGCAGCGAGCGAGACCGACAGCTGCCCGCTGAGGATGGCGATCCAGCGCAGCGGCATCAAGGATTCTTCCGAGGAGCTCAGGTGCAGCGTCGGGACGACTTTCATCCGGTGCAGCGAGATGTCTGGGTAGAGGAAACGGTTGAAGAGGACGAGTCCCTGAGCACCGGCAGCGGTGAGCCTCATCGCCATGTTGGTGAGCGAGGAGAAGTAGGGGCCGATCTTGACAGCGAGCGGAATCGAGATCGAGCCCGCGATGTCACTCACCAGATCGATGTACCGAGCCTCGACCTCGGCGGCGGCGACCCTCGCGTCCGTGGAGACGAAGTAGATATTCAGCTCCAGCGCGTCGGCGCCTGCCTCCTCGATCAGCCGCGCGTATCTCGTCCAGCCGCCGGGCGAGATGCCGTTCAGGCTCGCGATGACGGGTATCTCCAGAACCTCCTTCGCCTGTTCGACCAACCGCACGTATGACTCGGGTCCGGTGTTGTAGCTATCGAGGGCTGGAAAGAAGTCACGGGCTTCGCTGAAGCTGTCTGTGAACGACTCGAGGATGGAATCGACCTGCAGCTCGTGGTGCTTGATCTGCTCTTCGAACAGCGACTGCAGGACGACCGCGGACGCACCAGCGTCCTGCAGGGAGAGCAGCCCGTCGATCGTTCCAGTGAGCGGAGATGCCGCCGCAACAAGGGGGTTCGCGAGCTCGATCCCCATGTAGGTGGTCCGCAGGTCTGCGCTCATGGCAGCTCCTCCTCCGGCTCCTTGGCAGGAGCCTCAGCGTGTCCGTCGGTTTCGATGGTGTCGTCTGGTGCATGACGCTCGACTCCTGCCATCTGTTCGTAAAGCCGCCGGCGCTCGTCGACATCAGCCTGCGCGATCGTCATGAGGCGCTCGGCCAGCTCGGGCTTGGAGCGTGCGAGCAGCGTGTAGCGGCCTTCCTTCGCGGCGAACTCGCGCAGCGGGATCGTGGGCGCCTTTGAGTCGAGGACCAACGGAAGCTTGCCCTCCGCCTCGATTCGCGGGTCGAAGCGGTAGAGAGGCCAGTAGCCGCTGTCGACCGCGTCCTTCATGTGGGACATGCCGGTGGCCATGTCGATGCCGTGGGCGATGCAGGTCGCGTACGCGATGATCAGCGACGGTCCCGTGTGACTCTCCGCCTCGGCGAAGGCCTTCACCGTCTGAGCGTTGTCCGCGCCAAGCGCGATCTGCGCCACGTAGACGTTGCCGTAGGCGCTTGCGATGAGGCCGAGGTCCTTCTTGCCCGTGCGCTTGCCGGCGGCCGCGAACTTGGCGATCGCGCCGCGTGGTGTCGCCTTCGACGCTTGCCCTCCGGTGTTCGAGTAGACCTCGGTGTCGAGAACAAGGATCTTGACGTCGCGGCCGGAGGCGAGGACGTGGTCGAGACCGCCGAACCCGATGTCGTAAGCCCAGCCGTCGCCGCCGACAATCCACACGCTCTTCCGCACCAGATGATCGGCCAGCTCGGCGAGTCGTGCCGTCGCCGGCGACTTCAGCTGCGTCAGCCTGGCGCGCAGCGTCTCCACGCGCTGCCGCTGTGCTGTAATGCCCGCTTCGGAAGATTGGTCCGCGGCGCCGATCGCCGCCGCCAGGTCGGCGCCGATCACGGGCGCAAGCTCGATCAGCAGCCTCTTCGCTGTAGCTGCGAAGTTGTCCAGCGCCAGGCGCATCCCGAGCCCAAATTCGGCGTTGTCCTCGAACAGCGAGTTGGCCCAGGCGGGACCGCGGCCATCGGCATTTGCAGCCCATGGCGTCGTCGGCAGGTTGCCACCGAAGATGGAAGAGCAACCCGTGGCGTTGGCGACCAGGATGCGATCCCCGTACATCTGTGTCAGCAACTTCAGGTAGGGCGTTTCGCCACAGCCCTTGCAGGCGCCGGAGAACTCGAACAGGGGCTGCAGCATCTGCGAGCCCTTGATCGATGCCACCTTCACCTGCGTGCGATCGAACTCGGGTAGCGACTTGAAGAACTCCCAGTTCGCGCGCTCCATCTCAATGCGGCCGTCCTTGGGCGCCATGTCGATCGACTTGTGCTTGGCGACCTGCTTGCTGTGGGCGGGACAGTAGTCGGCGCAGGTCCCGCAGCCATTGCAGTCGTCAGGCGCGATCTGGAGGGCCATCACCATCCCCGGCTGTTCCTTCGATTTCCATTCCTTGAACTGGAAGCCTGTGGGGGCGTTCGCCAGCAACTCGGGCGAGAAGACCTTCATCCGGATCGCGGCATGTGGGCACACCAGAGTGCACTTGGCGCAGTCGATGCAGATCGTAGGATCCCAATGCGGAAGCTCCTCGGCGATGTCGCGCCGCTCCCATTGAGACGTCGCCAGCGGGAACGCGCCGTCCACGGGCAGCGCCGAGACCGGAAGGAAATCCCCGCGCCCCGCGAGCATCTCGGCCGTGACGCGCTGGACGAAGGGCGGCGCCTCGGGCGGCACCACGGGTCGGACGTGCAGTGTGCCGTTCGTGCGCGCGGGCACGGTCACCTCGTGGAGCTCGGCAAGCGCAAGGTCGACCGCTGCGTAGTTCCGATCCAGCACCGCTGCGCCGCGCTTCGCATATGTGCGCTTGATCGCGGCCTTGATGGCAGCGATCGCCCGGTCTTGCGGGAGGACGCCAGCGAGCGCGAAGTAGCAGGCCTGGAGGACTGTGTTGACTCGGCCCGGCAGGCCGGCGTCGCGAGCGACCCGGCTGGCGTCGATCACGTAGAAGCGCAGGCGCTTGTCGATGATCTGGGTCTGCACCTCGACCGGGATCCGGCTCCAGACCTCCTCCGGCCCGAAGGGGCTGTTGAGCAAGAACGTCCCGCCGCCGGCCGCACGGCCCAGCACATCCACCCTCTCGAGGAAGCCGAACTGGTGGCAGGCGATGAAGCCCGCTCGCTGGACCAGATAGGTGGATCGAATCGGTCGGGGACCGAAGCGAAGGTGCGACGTGGTGACCGAACCCGACTTCTTCGAGTCGAGAACGAAGTATCCCTGCGCGAAGAGGTCGGTCTGCTCGCCGATGATCTTGACCGTGTTGCGGGTAGCGCCCACGGTGCCGTCCGAGCCCAGTCCGTAGAACATCGCGGTGGCGACGTCCGCAGGCTCGGTGGCGAAGCCGGGATGGACTTCGAGGCTCAGGTGGGTGACGTCGTCCACGATCCCAACAGTGAACTCGCGTCGCGGCGTGGCGGCGGCGAGCTCTTCGAACACCGCGGCCGCCATGGCGGGCGTGAACTCCTTGGATGCGAGGCCATACCTTCCGCCGATGACGAGGGGCGGCTCGGGCCGGGAGGCGAGGGCGACGACGACGTCCTGGAACAGAGGCTCGCCCGTGGCTCCGGGTTCCTTCGTGCGATCGAGCACGGCGATCCGGCGCACGGTCGACGGCAGCGCCGCGACAAAGGCGGCGGCGTCGAACGGCCGGAACAGGTGGACGTTCAAAAGTCCGACCCGCTCGCCGCGGGCGAGAAGCGCTTCCATTGCTTCCTGCGCCGCGCCGACGCCTGAGCCCATGAGGATCACAACACGGTCGGCCTCGGGGTGACCGATGTAGTCGAAGATGCGGTAGCGCCTGCCGGTCAACTGTGCGAACCGCTCCATAGCGGCGCTGACGATTCCGGGCACAGCCGCGTAGTAGGTGTTTGCCGCTTCGCGAGCCTGGAAGAAGACGTCCGGGTTCTGAGCCGAGCCACGGAGAACCGGATGGTCGGGCGACAGCGCTCGCATGCGGTGCGCCGTGACCAGCTCATCGGGCACCATCGCACGGAGGTCCTCGTCAGCGAGCGGGACGATCTTGTTCACCTCGTGCGACGTTCGAAAGCCGTCGAAGAAGTGCAGAAATGGAATTCGAGACTCGAGAGTGGCCCGATGCGCAATCAGCGCGAGGTCATGCGCCTCCTGCACTGACGACGAAGACAGCATCGCGAAACCGGAAGCGCGCACCGCCATCACGTCGCTGTGGTCGCCGAAGATGGAGAGGGCATGGGTTGCCACTGTCCGCGCCGCGACATGGAACACGGCCGGAGTCAGCTCCCCGGCGATCTTGAACATGTTGGGGAGCATCAGCAGCAGACCTTGTGAGGCGGTGAAGGTGGTGCAGAGTGCTCCAGCCATCAGCGCCCCGTGTAGGGCGCCCGCCGCTCCGGCCTCGCTCTGCATCTCCATGACTTCGGGAACCGTGCCCCAGAGATTGGGTTGGCCGGCGGCCGACCAGGCGTCCGCGAGCTCGCCCATAGCTGTTGACGGCGTGATCGGATAGATCGCGATGACTTCGCTCAGGCGGTGGGCGACGCGTGCAGCCGCCTCGTTGCCGTCAACCGTTATGAATGATTCCAATGGAAGGGCTCACCGCCAACCCTGGCCGCGTTGCGTATGCCGTCCAATGGCCGAACGGCCTGCCTGGAGAGGGCCTGGCGGCACCCCCGTTAGACCCGCTACTCCACCGAGTGCATCCTCTGGGTCATCTACGCTGACAGGCAAGGAAAGGAGCCGACCATGGGCATCTCGCAGATATCGGATTCACCAGCGGTGAGACTTGCCCGCGCCCACCTGGAGGCGTGGACCAATCACGACCTGGATAAAGCACGA
>DAINDD010000110.1:0-5637 GCA_036732045.1 Chloroflexota bacterium | reverse complement strand
CGGTCGAGCATGGCGCTAACCGCGGCAACATCGCCGAGCAGCTTACCCCAATCTTCGACCGGACGGTTGGAAGTGAGCAGCGTGCTGAAGCGTTCGTAACGGCGCATGATGATTTCCAGCAGATCCTCGGCGGCGGTGTGCGGGAGTTTGCGCATGCCGAAGTCGTCGATGATCAGCAGTGGTACGGTGGCTACCGATTCCATATACTCTTTGCGCGTGCCGCCGGCGACCGCGTCGGCCAGTTCATCAAGCAGGATGTGCGTTTTCCGATACAGCACTTTGTAGCCTTGCTGGATGGCGCACTGGCCGATCGCCTGCGCCAAGTGGCTCTTGCCGGTTCCAATCGGAACGCGAAGCCCGATCCAGCCGTATGGTGAGCGCTACATCTTCCTTCTCCGCATCCTGATGGAGGAGACCGGCGGCATAACCAGCGGATGCAACCTGCATCTCGCGGGCAATATCGTCTTCGGAGATGCCGTTGATGGCAGCCTTTTCCTCGTCGACCGACAGGCTGTATTTCGTCTGATCGTCTTCAACGTACCAGTCGACATCGACAACACCTTTCGTCTGTTTGAATAGACCGCGAATCTGGCGGGCCAGTGCAATCCGTCCGTCCATACTCGGGCCATAGATTTCGGCAACCAACGTCTCAAGAACAGGAGGGCCGGGCGGCACTTCGGCTACTTTGATGCGCGCGCCATAACGATCCGCAATGGGCTGAATCCGGATGCGCACTTGTTTGGCGACCTCGTGGCTTTGCAGATCCCGTGCTCCCTTGGGCAACAGGTTCACCTGAATATCCGCCACATTCGAGCCGCGCCGCAGGTAGTAATGGCGCACGAGTCCGTTGAAGTTGTAAGGTGATGCCGTTCCCGCGTAGGTTTGAACGTTCACCACTTCGCGCTGCTTCTGCGTTTCTTCAGCCAGCAATTGCGTAACTCGCTCCGTTTCTTCGAGCGTGGTGCCGTTGGGCATGTCGACGATCACCTGGAACTCGCTCTTGTTGTCGAACGGCAGCATCTTGACCTTGACGAAGCCAAAGTAGAAGAGGGAGCAGGAGGCGAGCAGAAGGATTACCACTCCGCCGACAAAGCCCCACCGAAGGACGGGCCGATGCAGGAGGCTGCCCATGAAGCGCCGGTAAAGCCGCGTTACGAAGTCCTCACGTTCGCCTTCATGATGCTTGCCCGGCTTTAGTATCCGTACCGCTGCCCATGGCGTCACGATGAAAGCCACCAGCAAAGAGAAGAGCATTGCGGCGCTAGCACCAATTGGGATCGGGCGCATGTATGGTCCCATCAGTCCGCCGACGAACGCCATCGGAAGAATCGCGGCGACAACGGCCAGTGTGGCGAGAATAGTGGGATTGCCCACCTCATCCACGGCCTCCAGAGCGACATCGAATGGGGGCCTCCCCTGATTGGTGTGCATCCGCCAGTGGCGCACGATATTTTCCACGACCACGATGGCGTCGTCGACCAGAATGCCGATGGAGAAGATCAGGGCGAAAAGAGTAATCCGGTTCAACGTGTAGCCGTAGAGGTAGAAGACCGTGAGGGTCAGGGCCAGCGTCACGGGAATGGCGATAAAGACGATAAGCGATTCGCGCAGACCGAGAAACAACGGCAACCAGAACACTCACCGAAATCACGGCGATGAGCATGTGCCACAGCAGTTCGTTGGACTTCTCCTTCGCTGTGTCTCCATAATCGCGGGTAATTGTCATTTCGACGCCGGATGGGATGACACTGCCCCGCAGTGGCTCCAGACGACGCAGGACATCCTCGCCGACCGTCACCGCGTTGGTGCCTTTGCGCTTTGAGACCGCGATCGTCACGGCCGGGTAGAAACCCTTGCCCTCGGAAAAGCGTACGCACTGCGAGGGTTCTTCACCGGCGTCGGTTACTTGTGCGACATCCCGCACGAAGACCGGTGAACCGTTGGGGACCCCTGCGACTACGTTCCGAACATCCTCAGGAGTGCGCAGGAACTGGCCCGTTTCCAGAAGGTATTCCTGGTTACCGCTGGCGAATTCGCCCGATGGCATCCTGCGATTGGAAAGGCCCAAAGCACCCACCACCTGAAGTGGAGAAAGGTTGTAAGCGCTGAGGCGGGACGGATCGAGAGTAATGCGAATTTCACGGCGCTGGCCGCCGATCAGAGCGACGGCGGAAACGTCCGGCGTCTGTTTGATCGTGTCGCTTGCCTGAGCCGCAATTCGCCGAAGTTCGAGGTCACCGTACCGCTTGCTCCAGAACGTCAGCGCCAGGACAGGAACGTCGTCAATCGAGCGGGGCTTGACCAGCGGAGGCGATGCACCGGGTGGAATCAGGTCCAGATTCGCGTTGAGCTTCTGATTCAGCCTGACGATGCTCTTCTCCTCATCCTGACCGACAAGGAAGCGCACAATGGCGGTAGACATGCCGGGGCTGGAAGTGGAATAGATGTATTCCACGCCCGGAATCTCCCATAGCAGTTTTTCCATCGGTTTGGTGACGCGCTCTTCCACCTCGCGAGCCGATGCGCCGGGCATCTGCACGAAGACATCGACCATCGGCACGATGATCTGCGGCTCTTCTTCGCGCGGCAGCTTCCACACCGCGAAGGCGCCGAGCAGGATCGACGTCACGATCACCAGAGGGGTCAGCTTGGAGCCGATCCAGACGCTGGCGAACTTTCCCGCAAGACCCAGCGGGTGGTCTGTCTTCACTGGTGGACCTCCGCGCTGCCTACTGTTAGCGCTGTCCCATTGGAAATGTCCGGCGGAACCGGAAAGATCACCTTTTCCCCGGCAGTCAGGCCAGAGAGCACTTCAATCCGGTCTTTGACCTTTTGCCCTGTGGTGATCAGGCGTGAATGGGCAATGCCGTTGTCATCCACGAATACGGATTGCAACTGGCCGTGTTCCGCGACTGCCGCGACCGGAATCGCCATCACCGATTGGCTTCCCAACTGAAACCCGGCGCGCCCGAAGACTCCCGAGCGCAATGCTGTCAGCATCGGCAGATCGATCTTTACGATATAAGCCCTTGATGCGGCATCTACTGCGGGGACGATTTCTGAGACACGCGCCTCCAATGTGTGGTCAAGATTGTCGAGTGTCACAGACACCGGCTGACCGACCCGGATTGCCGATAAACGAGACTCTTCCACTGACGCTTCGAGCCGGTAAGCACCTTCGCGTTCGATGGTGAACATCGGGGTGCCGGGGAGGGCCAGGATGCCGGGTTCCACCGACCTGGCCACGACCACACCGGCAAAAGGGGCCAGAACCTCGGCGTAGCTGCGGGTTACTTCCGTGGAGCGTACCTCCTGATCGGCCTGAGCAAGCCGGGAGTCGAGTTGAGTGCGCCTGGCTCGCGCCATGTCGTGTGCAGCCTGTGCGGCCTTGAGTCTGGCCGAGGCTTCATCGAACTCCTGGTTTGAGATCGACTTCTTTTGATACATGTCCTGCATGCGGCCAAATGTCACCTGCGCCAGATCGAGATTCGCTTTCGCGGCGACGACAGCACTGTCAGCCTCCGGTATTCCGGCGCGGACTTCCTCGCGGGCCGACTCGGCGCGCCGCGAACTGACATCCAGATCGCGTGGATCGAGAGTAACGAGCAACTGGCCTTCGCGCACGTGATCGCCGATCTGCACCTTCACTTCGCGTACATAGCCCATCAGTTTCGCGGAGATGACAGCGGAAGTGCGGGCGCGAACGGTGCCTGTCGCTTCGTAGATCGAAGGCCACGTCTCGGTGACTGCCGTGATGACGGATACGGCAACGGGTTTGGCCGAAGAGTTGACTGACGTCGCTTTCGGAGCGTAGCTGCACGCTGCGAGCCACATGGCGACGGGGACTACCAGAAACAATTGCTTCGTCATTTAGTTCAGGACCTCCGAAGATTCCGTCAGCGTCCCTGCTGCCAGTTCGAGCATTGCCGCGGCGATGCGCTGATCGCGAATCGCCGCCAGACGCCGGGTCCGCGCTTCGAGAACCGCCGTCTCCGTGCGAAGCAAGTCCGTGACATTGCTCAGCCCGGTTTCGTAGCGGTTCTGCGTGATACGAAGACTTTCCTCCGCCTCCGCCACGGCTGCATCCGTCACTTCGATACGCTGCGCAGCAGCACGCATGTCGGCGTACGCCCGGCGCACCTGAAGCTGAATTGCGGAATTGGCATGCGCCTGGTCCGCCTCGCTCCGGCGCAGTGCGAAATTACTTTCCTCGATGCGCGCCTTGTCACTGAAGCCGTTGAAAAGGTTCCAGCGCAGTCCGATGGAAACCAGCCAGCTGGCCCCGCCCTTGTCGTAAAAAGTCTGCCGGTCCGCCTCGAAAGCGGCGTGGACGCCTACCTGCGGCATAAGATTGCTGCGTGCAGTGGCAGCTTGATTTTCGGCCAGATTGATGGCCAGCTTCACCTGGCGCGCCTCCGGTCTCTCACCGAGCGCATTCTTTTCGTAGTCCGCAAGCAAGCCATCCGGGAGCCGCAAGGGCGCCAACCCGGTGGTTAAAGTGTGGGTGGTGTCGAGCGGCAGGCCCAGAGCATCGTTCAGAGCCGCGCGCGCCACGTCGAGATCGGCCTCCCGGCGAATCTGTTGCTCGCGAACGCCTGCGAGGTGGACGCGGATTGAGAGCACGTCGACATCGGTAGACATTCCAGCCGAGCGGACCGACTCGGCGCGTTCAAGGTCCGCCTGCGCCGAACGCATTGCCTGGCTGGTTGCGTTAAGCTCCTCTGCGCCCAAAAGGGCATCGTAATAAGAACGGATCGCGACGGCGATGACTTCCATACGGGTCCGCCGGCCGTCCTCAATGGTAATGTCTTTCGTCAATTCGGCGGAGCGCACTGCGTGTCTGGTCTGACCTCCGTCGTACAGCGTTTGATCGGCTGTTACCTGAGATTGGAAGTTGTTCAGGAAATCGGGTCGATTCAGGGGACCGATCTGAAAGTTCTGCTCGCCGAACTGGTGTTGAGTCAGTAGCGACGAGAACACAAAGACTGGGTTATCGCTGCGCGTCCAGGACTCCGAATAGTTTACTTTGGGTAAATTGCCGCCCCGCGCTTCCGCGATGCGGCTCTCTGCGGCCTTCCGGGACGCGTCGGACGCCTCCACCGACTTGTTCCTGTTCAGCGCCAGGCGAACTGCGTCCTTTAACGACATTGGGTCTTGCGCCCAGCCCGTAAGCGGCCACCAGGCCAGCATCAGCAGTATTTTCTTCATTGGTCCTGTTTTTGAAGATGCAATCGGTCGGCCGAGGTGACAGAGCGTCACCTTTTTGCGGCGTTTGCATCCTGATAAGCAGGAAGGCAAGAATAATGGAAGTTTCAGCTCACTATCTGGGCGATACTAAGTTCGAAGTCGCCGCCCGAGGCCATCGGGTTATCTGTGATCAACCGATTGAAAACGGTGGTGCCGATGAAGGCATGTCACCGCCGGAATTCCTGTTGGCGTCGCTCGCGACTTGCGCGGGTTACTATGCGACGCAATACCTCAAGGCGCGCGGACTACCCACCGAAGATCTGAGAGTGCGGGTCACCGCGGAAAAGGCAGCTCAGCCAGCCCGGCTGGCATCATTCGAGATCGAAGTGACGGCACTCGGCCTGGATGAACGCCAACAGACCGGTGTTTTGCGCGCAGTGAAAGCCTGTT
>DAINDD010000109.1:3433-5699 GCA_036732045.1 Chloroflexota bacterium | reverse complement strand
AAGGAACTGCGCCCGCACGTACGACCGAATCCGCGTCAGCCGTGTCAGCCGATCGGTGTAGGCGAGCGCGCCCGCTGACGGCAGGTACCTGTCCATGAGACCCGCGAAGTCTTTGTAGGCCGCGTCGAACTTCTCGAAAAGATCTACGCGAAGCTCCGTCGTCGCTGGATCGACGAACACCTCGACGCATTCCCACGCGTTGTCCAGCGACTTCCCCCTGAAGAACGCTTCGGCCTGCGCCGCCGCGCTCTCTATCACAACCTCCGGATTGTCCTCCAGCGGTTCGAGGCTGCTCTGCACGTCTCGCGGGTCGAACTCAGACAGCGCTGCCTCCAGCTCATTCGAGACCCCGTAGTAGTCGACGATCAGGCCGTACTCCTTTTCGATCGTTACGCCGTCCACGTGCCGCGAGAACCGGCGGTTCACACGCGCGATCGCCTGCAACAGACCGTGTTCGCGCACCGGCTTGTCGAGGTACATCACCTGCTCGATCGGTGCGTCGAAGCCCGTCAGCAGCATATCGACGACGACCAGCATCTCTGGCTTCCCGTCGGGGTCCTTGAACTGGTTGACGGTCTGCTCCTGGTTCAGACCTCTCGCGGACGCGAACTCTGGGCCGTCGTCCGGCGTAGTCGTGATGATCGGGTACGCATCGATGCCGAAGTCGCACAGCTTGCCCGCGTATCTGATCGCCGCGGCCCGACTGGGCGCGACGACCTGGCACTTGAAGCCGTTCGGCTTGACCCGCGTCCGGTAGTGTTCCGCGATGTCCAGCGCGATCATCGCAATGCGGTTCTCCGCCGCGGCGAGAGCATCCTTGTTCGCGTAGCGACGCCTGATCTGTGCCTTCACGTCGTCCGGCTCGTTGCCGAAGATGGCGTCGTAGAGGTGGTCGAGCGTGTTGGCGCCGATGATCGACAGCTCGGCCAGTCGCGCTTCGTACATGATCTGCACCGTCGCCCCATCCGCGACCGACTCCGGGATCGTGTACTTGTCGATGAGCGGTCCGAACCGCCGCATCGTGCTCTTACGGAAGCTCTTGTCGATCGGCGTACCGGTGAAGCCGAGGAACGTCGCCCGTGGCAGCGCTTTCGCCATCTTCGCGCCGAGCAGTCCGTACTGCGTTCGGTGCGCTTCGTCCACCATCACGAAGACGTTGTCGGCCGCATTCAACTCCTGCAGCCGCCCGTCATCGCCGGTTAGTGCGTCTTCGAACTTCTGGATCGTAGTGGTGATGGTGCGTCCCGAGCCCACTGTCAGTAGCTTCCGCAGCTCCTTCGTCGACCCGGCGTGCTCGGGCGCAGGAAAGCCGCAGCGCTTGAACGTCTCGCTGATCTGCGTGTCGAGCTGCGTCCGGTCGGTCACGATGACGATCGTCGGGTTGTCCAGCCGCGGCTCACGGCGCAGCTTCGTCGCCAGCCAAAGCATCGTCAGCGACTTGCCCGAGCCCTGCGTGTGCCAGACGACGCCGCCTCGCTCCTCGGGCTTCTCGTGCGTCAGTAGGCGGTCCATCGCCTTCCGTACCGCCCGGAACTGCTGGTAGCGTGGCAGCTTCTTGAGTAGCTTCCCGCGCTCCGGCTCGAACACGACGAAGTCGCGCAAGACTTCGAGCAGTGTCGCCGGAGACAGCAGCCCGACGATCAGTTGCGCCTGGCCCTTCGCCTCGACGCCGAACTGTTCCCGGACCGCCGCCTCCGTGTACGGCTCGACAGACTTCCAGCCGGAGTAGGCGTTCTCCGGCGCACCGATTCCCGCGTAGGCCGCGTCTGCGCCGCAGATGGCAACGCAAGCGAGATTGTAGTAGAACAGCTCCGGCGCGCCCGTGCCGTGAAACTCCGGGCCGGCCTCCTGGTAGCGCAGCATCTGCCGCACCGCGCGCACCTTCCACACGTCCATCAGCGTCGGCGATTTCGCCTCGATGACAACGAGCGGGATGCCGTTGACGAAGAGCACGATGTCCGGCTTCACGACACGCTCATCGTCCTCCGTCTTGCCCGCGGCCTCGTTGCCTCGCCTGACGCGCATTTGGTTCGTCACGACGAACTCGTTGCGGTCTGGCTGCTCGAAGTCGAAGAAGGCGGCCGTCCGCGTGCGGCGCCCCTCGGCGTCATCCACCTCCAGCGGCATGCCGTACCCCAGGTACTCGTGCACGAGCTGGTTGCGCGCCATGCCGACGGCGTCCAGGTTCTCCAGCGCGAAGATCACGCGCTCGGCGTCGTTATCCTTGAGCCATGGGTTCAGCCGCAGCAGCGCCGCCTTCAGCCGA
>DAINDD010000109.1:0-3423 GCA_036732045.1 Chloroflexota bacterium | reverse complement strand
CCTCGCGTTCGTTGTCCCGCTCCGGCGCGAGTATCTCGCGCGGCACGTAGGTGTACCCGAGCCGCTGCAGCAGTGCGATCGCAGGCAGCTCAGCCTCGTTCAGTTCGTTGACCTTGTCGCCCGGATTCGTCACAACATTCCTCAGTTCAGGGCAGACTCGAATCAAAGTCACCGGCCGTGTGCCAATCTGTTCCCGTCAGGTTTACCGGGCAGCCTGCTGCTTCTAGTCGCTGCGCAAGTTCCTGGCGTCTCTGAGTGCTGTTGTCTAACCGGACCACATGTCGCCCCGCAATGTCGCTGAAGGGACGTAGATGGCCAACTTCCACGAGGATGGTGCGGTTTGGATCCCTGCCCATGTCCATGCCCGCCTCAAATAGGACGTTGGGTCTAGCCTGAGAAGTCAGCTCCTTTTCGTGAGGAGGATCACCTGGAGCTTGGAATGGTTCCCTGAGGCGCGCCTCGTCGTCCGGCGATAGCAGCACTACGACGGCTTGTGCATTCGAAAAGGCGGCGTCGAGTATATCTCCGATATAAGGCGTGGGCTTGCCCGTCGCTTGGATGGCCTCTAACCATTCCAGCGGATGAAGGCCAATTGAACGTAGGAATGTAAACAGGGCATCACGGGCCTTCTGATTTCGGCCATGCACTACGAATACTACGCGTGCGCCGGAAGCCGTTGGGCCGGGTCCTTGTTCTGCACTCTTAACGTCCAGTCCGCTGCCTGGCGGGCCAGTAATGAAGTCATCGGTTACTTCTTTGCCCTTGTCTGCTATATACCATTCAGTCGGCGTGCTGCTTATTACCATGCTCCGTCGTCTTTCAGCTTCCACACGCGGACGCAACTGATCAGAGTCTTCATCAGTCTCGTTGATTCGTATGCGCGCCAAGTCGTCTGGTGGAACGGTCTTACCGCCGATGACGATGGGACGCCCTTCTTGGTACGGTCGTAGGAAGCGCTGCTCCAATTCGTCAAGGCTAAGGTCCAACCTTACTTCATCTTCATATGGATTCGACTTGCACGTAACACGAACGTGATACGGCATATCAGGCTCTCCCCTTCGCGAATACCCGCAACTGCCCGGACAGCAGGGCCTCACCAACTGCTCGCTTCAGGGTCGAAAGTTCGGCAAGCAAGTCGCGCTCAATTTTGATTCGCTCGTCGAGCGCAGTTATCGATTCACAGATGCGTTCCTGCTCGCGCTCATCCGGCTTCGGCACTTGGACGTCGAACAACTCCTCGCTCACGACTCGCATCGTGCCGTGCGTTGAGGGTGTTGCCAGCCTCACGAGACTGTCACGTCGCGACTCCAAGCACGCCAGCAGGTAACCAGGGACGATGCCCGTTCCACAGAGTAACGCGCGCATGTCCTGATTGAATGTGACGTCGCGAGATGTCATGCCGACCGGGAATGAATGCGCCAGGATCATCCCTCTCACGACCACAAGGAGCGCGCCTGCCTGGATGATTCGAAGCCGCGAGGCTGCTTCAGCGCTTATGTGGTCCTCGGCGTCGGAGATGATGCGGACTTTCATGTCCTTCGGACTCACCCACGGAAGTGACCCGACCCAGAAGTCAGCCCGTGACTTCGAGGGTGTCCCGCCTGACAGCCATTTCCCGCAATCCCCCAACCGCATCACCCCCCAGCACGCCGGTATCGTGCCGATGCCGGGCACCTGCTTCCATTCCGTGTGCCAGCCGGGGACGCCGCGCGTCAGCAGCTCCCCCAGCAGCGCCGAGCGCAGCCGCTCCGTCGCCGCGATCACCGCCTCGGTCTTCTCGATCGCCGCGTCGATAGAGTCGAGCACCTCGGCGATACGCCGCTGTTCGTCGGGCGGGGGCGCAAGAAGTTCGAGCTCCGCCAGATCGCCAGAGTTGATCGCAGTAAAAGTGCTGCCCTGGGATATCCGAGAGAAGGTCGCGCGAGCCCGAGCAACCTGATGCCAACCAAAACGCCCATCGACACCGGTGAATCTGACTGCCGCCACTCCCCTACCGATCGCCAACTTCCGGTCGGCAAAGTTCATCTCGCCCACGGGAGCGCGCACACTGATCAAGGTATCGCCCGCTTGTGCGATCTTGGCGGGGTCACTGCACCACTTAACTGGCGCCGGATGACTGTTTGTGAACTCGGCGTTGCCTTGAATGAATGGCAAGCCTTTACTCGGAGTCGTGCCATTCCAATCGACTACGGCTGAGCCGGGTGGTGCCTGGCCCATGACGATAGTTGCCACCTCACGCAGCGGAACTCGTCGCCAGCCTGCAGGCAGTCCGTTATCGGGCATACCCCAGCTCCGCCAGCAACTCGTCCATCCGCTTCGCCGCCTCGTCGCGCTCGCGCTCGGCCTCGCGCAGGCGGGCCAGCACCTCGCCAATGTCCACCTGCTCCTCGTCCACCACCGGCGCCACGTAGCGACTGATGTTCAGGTTGTAGTCGTTCGCCTGCACCTCGGCCAGCTCGGCCACGTGCGCGAACCCCGGCGCTTCCTCGAACGCCTCGTACGCCGCCACGATTTTCTCGATGTGCTCCGGGTCGAGGTAGTTCTGCGCCTTGCCCGGCCGGAAGTAGCCCGCCTGCGCTGCGTCCACGAACAGCACCTTGCCGCCACGCTCCTGCCTCTTCGCCTTGTTCAGCACGCAGATCGCCACCGGGATGCTCGCCCCGTAGAAGATGTTCGGCGCCAGCCCGATGATCGCCTCGAATAGGTCCGCTTCGATGATCCCCTTGCGGATCGTTCCCTCTGCGCCGCCGCGGAATAGGATGCCGTGCGGCATCACCACGCCCACCATCCCCGTCGCGTTCGTCGTCGCGATCATGTGCTGCAGGAACGCCAGGTCGCCCTTCGTGCGCGGTGGAATCGCCCCGAAGCGGTCGAATCGGTGGTGAGGGTCGTTCGGCGCGAACTCGTACCCCCACTCCTTCAGGCTGAACGGCGGATTAGCGATCACGCGATCGTACGACAGCAGCCGCCCCTGCGAGTCCTGCAGCTGTGGCTCGGCGATCGTGTCACCGGCCTCGATCCGCGCCGAGCGCAGGCCATGCAGCAGCATGTTCATCTTGCAGATGCCCAGTGTGCCGAGGTTGCGCTCCTGCCCGTGCAGGACTAGGTTCGCGGGGTTGCCGCCATGCTCCTTCACGTACCGCGCTGAGTAGATCAGCATGCCGCCGGACCCTACGGTTGGATCGCAGATGCGCATCTTCTCCTGAGGCTTCAACAGCTCAACCAGCAACGTGACCACGGAGCGTGGCGTGTAGAACTCGCCGCCCTTCTTGCCGGCGTCGTCAGCGAACTGGTTGATCAAGTATTCGTAGGCATCCCCGAGCACCTCGCGCCCATCCAGATTGTCGCCGCGCAGGGTCAGACCGTGGCCCTGCAGGGTCTCCTTGACCTCCTCGACCGACTTCTTGCCGAAGTTCGGGATCG
>DAINDD010000108.1:0-5835 GCA_036732045.1 Chloroflexota bacterium | reverse complement strand
TGATGGGTCAAGGCGCCGCGCGAGCGAAGCAGACGGACGTTGTTCGCGGGGTGAATAGCATACATCTGCCACCCGCTCTCGCAGGTGACGATCGTCCCGACAGGTATGCCGGTGCTGTTCTCGGCGACGACCTCGGCGAGTGTGAAGCCGGCCATCACTTCATTCTCGGCCAACTGGTCACGGTATGTCCGGCCGCGCATCCAGGCGCGGTTCGCCGGGTCGATCGAGAGCAGAACCGTACGGCAGAGCACTTCACCCGGCCCTGGCTCGCCAATCGTACCGTCCATGGCCTTGAAGTGCCGTTCCTCGAGCCGTCCTGCCGGCCGCTCGATGAGCAAGATTTGCCGGTTGGGGCGCGTTCCATCGTTTGTCATGGGGTACCTCCGCGCCATGATTCTACTGCTCGGCGCGTGTAAAACGCCCGCCAGCTCGCGATGTTGGATGCCGAGCTGGGATCTTGGGCCGGTCAGTGGCATCGCGCCAGAGGCGGACACGTCTGTGAGCATGATGGCAGGTGCGACGGAGAGGTGGAAGGGGGAGATGGCAGTGATTTCGTTTTGCATTTTCGTGTTTTTTGGGTGGAGTTCGTTTGGTAATTTCGTGTTTTGGGATTACGGTGCGATTCTAGACTTAGACATCAGTAGCAACGTCGATTTATAGCTGCACGGCGAGGGTGGTCTTTAATGTTGACCGATTACGGGTGCAATTTCGTGGTCCAAAGGGAGCACATTATGTTCAGCGAATTTCCCGCGCGTTCCTGGCGGGAACTGCCGCGTTACTCGTCGACGCCCACAGCGAGGTCAAAGGACAAGCCCGAGAGTCGCAGCGCGTGCTGATCACCTTCACCGTTGATGACGCTGTTGAAGAGCAAAAGCGCCTTGAGGGGGAGGGCGTGAGGTTCGTCCGGCTGGCCACGAGAGAACCCTGGGGTGGACTCGTCGCCACGTTCATGGATCTGGATGGCAACTACTGCCAGCTCGTTGACACAGTGGCCCGTGTCTATATATAGTTTACACAGTAGAAAGTATGTTTATTAGCGTACCGTGACTATTTTGGCTGCGAGATACGAACCATGAAAACAGTTGCGGAGCCGTCCGGCGCCTGTCCGAAATGCCGGAGGAATCCCCTTTTCCTTGAGACCAGCGGCGTTTGGGGCGATAGGCTCTATTGCCTTTGCGGCTACTCCCGCGATCTGCCAGATGGCTGTAAGCCATCTCTCGAAATCTACGCCGACGACGTGAAGGGCGGCCACGGCGCAACGGCCGGCGCGCTCGCCGGCAAAGCGCGCTTGTACATGCAGAGCCGCGGGCCATTCGGGCCAGCGGGTCGCTTCTGATGCCCCAACGCCGGCAAGCCCGCGCCGAAGGGGTACGTCGCATGACCGGCTGCCGCCACATCTGGAGTATCGCCACCCCCGCGAAGGAACAGCGGGGCGCCGCGCCGGCTGTGTGCCGGCTGTGCGGGGACGTTCGCAAGTACAAGACGGCTATGCCGTTCAAGGCTCCGTACAGGCTGCCTTACAAGTCGGCGGTCTACCACAACAACGACGGAAGATGAAGACGTGCTACGAGGACTCGGCGGTGCAGATTTGGCACGGCGACTGTCGCGACATCCTGCCGACGCTGGCTCGATGAGGACGATGCAGTTCTGCGTCCGCGGCTTTGCCGGCGAGATCCTGGACACCGTGACCGTGGAACCGCTGCGCGAGTGGCTGGAACAGCGCACGGTGCTCGCGCTGCCTGGGTTCCAGCGGGTGGAGGTGAAGGCATGACGCCCGACGTAGCTCGCATCCGCAAGGACATGAGTTATAAACGGCCGCCCAGTGTCCAGTGTTTGACGTGCGGTAGGATCGCAGCACTGAATGTCAAGGCTGAGGTGCTACGGAGGAGTGTCGTCCGAGTCTTAAGGCCGTCATCACGCTCTAGTCGATCAGCGGCAAGCCTGACGAGTCGTCAACGAGCCGCTACCGACTGGCTGCTGGCCATCGATAACTGTCTTAAGCGGGAGGCGGCAGTGCACCAACGCTGCCGCTCGTGCAGAATCCTGATGGGGCCGGGCCACATCGAGACTGGAGTCGGACTGCTCTGTGGAACATGCCGCTACACTATGCGGGGGGCGAGCGGCGTTCTCTTGGTTCCTCGCCCGGCATTCGGGAAGCGCGGTTGGTTGAGAGGTAGAACGCCACGCTAGGACCCGATAGTGTCGTGCGCGGAGCGGCTTGCTACGAGCCAGTCTCCGAATCCGTCGGCTTCTTAATTCGCTTGAGCACCAAGAAGTCCTCGCGGGTCACCCCTTCGCCCGACCCTGCTTTAGGTGCTCGCTCTCGGCTGTCGCCTCTCGGCGCGTAGGGCCGAGCGTCTTGAGGGCTAGTCGTCCTACTGTATCGGCCTTCTCCCATTGATCGCGCACCCATTCCAACAAGCCCCTGTCGAGCCGAAGCGGGAATGCTGCAATGCGGGCGGGAGTCATCTTCCGCCCATAGTTGAATCGCCAGCGTTCGTGCCGCAGCGTCGCAGCGGCGACGTAAAGCGCCTCGAACGGCGTGTCTTTCTTCGGGAACAGAAGTAAACAGTCGTCGGTCACGCCGCACGGGAATTCTTGAACGGCGGCCTCGCCGATACTGCCCGTGCTCGGGACGGTCACGAATGGCGGTGCGATCACGTCGGGGAAGTCAAAGAAACCGTAGCTCCCATTATCCGCTCCGCTTGACGAGATGATGAGGCTGAGACCCGGCTCTAGGTGCTCCTTACTGTGCAAGGACTTCTGGCCGTAAGTGATGTCAAATAGGTCGCTGATCGTGTTGCCGCGCTGCGTTGTGGGCACCTTCGTCTTCTTCACCTGCCCGTGCGGTTGGATCTGACGTTGCTCAACAGCACGCACTAATGAGCCGAGAGCGGCTGCGTGACGGGCGACAAAAGCCGCCTTACCTCTAACGAGTGTCGCGACCTCATCGCGGAATTCGTCATCGCTCATGGGCTGCGCGTCGATGTAGGCTCCTGGCGCCCAGTTGTCAGCCTCAGTCAATACGGCCGACTTGCAGAATCCGGGGATGTTGCTCGCCTTCCGGAATCCGGTCAGGGTGGCGTCCATCTGACTGCCAGGCATTGGTACGCGGACGCCCTTCTTTAGGCGGAAGCCGTCGTTCTCAATCCGACAGAAGAAGACGGTTCGCTCGGCGGGATGCGGAACGCCGCGCTCAAACAGCAAAATCGCGGTATTGGTCGAAGCGTAGGGCTGGAACAACTCATTCGTAAGCGAGACGACCGCTCGCAAAGAATTCTCAGCCAGCACCGCCTTACGCCACTTCGCCTTATCTCCCTTGACCAACAGGCTACTAGGCACGATCGAGGCGGCTAGACCCCGCCGAGTCAACGACTGCAACAAACGGTCGATGAATCGCTCCGTTGGCACATCTGTCTTCTTATGGGGGAACGGCGGGTTCATTAGGCCAACGTTGATCTTCCCAAACGGGAACGCGTTATCGTCGAAGGCATCAGCGCGTTTGACCCCAGTGCTGCCATCGCCTCGCAAAATCATATTCGTAACGCATAGAGCGGCGGTCACGGGTTCGTCATCGAAGCCGATCAGCTGATCCTTCACGATCTTGATGATCTGGTCATGTGGTAGCTTCGCTTGCTGCTGCATCCGGTGCATCGCAGCGATTAGGAACCCACCCGTCCCGCATGCAATGTCGATTACTTTGTCATGCTGATCGACGGCGCAAAAGTCGGTCATCAGCTTCGTCACGTGCCGGGGCGTGAAGTATTGTCCAATCGTGTTGCCACCCGTGTAACGGAAGAATTCCTCGTAGAGAGCACCGATGTAATCATGCTCGGCGGTCAACGTCGTAATGTTGAGTCGCTCTAAAATCTCGCCGATGCGACGCGACCGCACGGCTAACTTTTCGTTCGCCTCATCGACGCGAAGGCTCTGCGCCAGATCAGCTTTGCCGGCGTCCCAAAACGCTTGCTGGCACGCCTGGTTGACGTCCGCTAGGATGTACCTCGCATCCCGGCGGATTGCACCCTTTGTCTTCCAAAGTGCCAGCATGATCGCGCCGATCGCGGCGGGACGAAAGTCGTCTTTGAGGCCCGACTCACGCAACAGGCCGTTAATCTCCTCAGCCTTCGCTTTGAGCACTTCCACGGGTGGCACGGCGGGCCGCAAGTCCATCGCTCGCGCGGTGCCCAATAGACGCGCCATCTGCTCCCTGTTCGGCACCCAGGCAATCGGCTCGCCTTCGTAGGTGACGTTCTCCCATACGCCGCTGCGATACTTCAGGACGCGAATCTCAAAGCGGTCATCGGCCGTGCCCGCGACCGCCACCGCGAGAGGGTGGAACCCGGCGTCATAGAATGCCCGGCCGTAGCGCTGAACGTCGGTTATCGCTGCAATGAGGTCTTTGGTATACGCCTTCGCCTCAAAAACGGCCAACGGTTCGCCGGAGTGCCGCTCAACGAGCACATATTCGGGGATGCCAGCACCGGGGCCGGACTTACTGCAATTGGCGAGAGCTTCGCGAAGTGAAGGGTAGTCTTTGTATTCCTGTTGGGCGAGCACGTCCCCTGATGGGGGGCGGTGCAAGTCCCAACCCTGCGCGGTTAGCAACTCTTCAATGAGCCGCTCGCTGCGAACTTCGGCCACGCGGGCGTTGGCTCTCACCCCCGTTATATATCACGATTACTTATCTGAGAGCACTTGTATCTAAGGACTAGTTAGCAGACCTGTTCGAGCCGTAAGGCCGGCGGCAACGTCAGATTGTAACCAAGCGGCCTGACTCCCCGTCTTCTTCATCGGCTGAGCTAAGCAGAACTGGCTTGACACGGGCTGCCACGCGATCGCGGATGATCATTCTGTGTGTAGAGGATTTTCGCTGATGAAGTACGCATTACTTGCCTTGATCGCCCTTTGGGCGCTAGCCTCGTTCGCTTGTGGAGGCGGCGGGTCAGCCTCTACAGAGCAGACATCGACGGCTTCACCACCCTCATCATTGGCGGGAACGCCGTCCCCGGCAAACAGCACGTCAACGGCCAGCGCCGGATCCCTCAGCGGCATCTTCGATACCATCTTCAGCTCCGGCCTGCTCAACGGCTCTGCCCCGGCTTCCGCGGACAACGGTGATCCGGCCTTGAAAAACTACCTGCTCACGACAAACGACTTACCAGCCGGGTTCACGTCTGAAGGTTCCTTCAGTGAACCCGTCCCGAGCGGCGTATCAGGCAGCGGCGTCGGTGACGTCGCCGTGTCGGTAGCCACACGGGGTGATGCACAGGGGACTAACGGCGACAATCTGGTGGTCCTTGGATCGATCGCCATGAAGCTGACCGACCCGGCCGTTTTGCAGGGGGCTCTGTCAGAGGCAAAACAGTTGAATACTCAGGACTTGAAGAGTTCGCTGGGAACAGAGGCGCCGTTCGTCACGAACGTCCAGGTCCTCGACACTTCCTCCCTTGGGGATAACGCCGTTGGGCTGGCCGTCAGTCTCGATCTCAGCGCCTTGATCAACCAGCTTGCCGGCGCCTTTGGCGCCAGCGCGACTCCGTCGGACGCGACCCCAATCAACCTGGCCATGACCATGCACATCTACCTGTCAGTCCACGGCAACCTCGCCGGCGGGGTCGTCAGCGTCGCTTTGGGTGGCGGATCGAGTGGCGTGGACGAGCTCAGCCTGGCGCAGATCGTCGATCATAAGCTGGCCGCGGCGTCGGGTGGTTGACTCCCGAGGGCGCGACAGCAGATCCGGAAGCGCCGGCGCGTCGTCACCGACCAGCTCCCCGCCCCTCCCCAAAGCGGAAGAAAAACTCTGGGGGACACCCCCAGACCCCCGGCCCTTCG
>DAINDD010000107.1:5419-5882 GCA_036732045.1 Chloroflexota bacterium | reverse complement strand
AGGCCCGCCGGGTTCCAGCTAGAATTCTGGCTCAAGGCCCGCGTGACCTCGTTTTCGATGTCAGCATCGGACAAGGGGTGCGAAGGGCTCCCATCAACGGGATAGGGGCTAGTGTCGATCCAGGTGCCACCCAGCGTCGAGACATTCTGGATGTAAGTCGGCCCCGGGAGCTGCCCGTACTGGGCAAGCACGTTGTAGAAACTCGACCGGCCGACATCCTGGAAGTAACGGTTGATTAGCGTACGGTAGCTCAAGGAAAGCGTGCTGTGCGGACTCCAAAAGATTGTATAAGCAGTGAGGGTCTGTTGAATCGGCCCACCATGGTAAGTCATGTTCGCGACTGACGAGGAAGCGAGCCCCTGAGCCGCGCGGACCTGGGCCACGCCTTGAGTAGTCAGCGCGATATGAGGGCCGCCCGGGACTGGGCGATAAGGCGAGCTCGCCGCCTGACCATGAACAGCAG
>DAINDD010000107.1:0-5409 GCA_036732045.1 Chloroflexota bacterium | reverse complement strand
GTGAGTGGCAGCGTCTCTATCGGTAGGTCAGCCGCAGCCGATTGCTGCGCCACACCCGGGGAGGATGGCGTTGACAAGGCGGCGACGAGCATCGCGGCGCCGTTCGAATCACTATTAGTGGAGGTCGTGACGCTTGATAAATCGGGTTGTCGCGCCGCCGCGCCCGGCGCCATCCAGCCAACTACGGTACAGGTCAGGAGCATGATACCGATGGTTCGAGCTGGCAAGCGTTCCTACCCCCCTTTTTGAGTAGCGGCAACAGTGTACTACGGTTGGACGGCAGCCCCGGCGACTGGCGGCAACCGGCAGCGGCACAATGCGGACGATTATAGCAGTTGGATCCTCACACCTCGAACAGGTTCTTCTGCGTCGCCGCGTCATGAGACACGCGGCCCTTACGCCCAACGAACTCCTCGCGTGTCATCGACTGCATTAGCCCGGCGTCCGCCGGCGTGTTCGCGATGAAGCGCGTGCCGTCGTCGAGCCGGCCGATAACGATCCCCTGTTCCGGTTCGCCCTCCCGGCCGAAGACAACGGTGTACGTCTCGACCGTCGCCGGGCCGCTCGGCTCGGCGGCAAACGGCGGGCTCTCGTCGGCGTCCACCTTGGCCTGGTCGATCGCCGGGTCGGTGCTGCGCCATTCGCCGGTTGGCGGACGGCCGCTATAGACGCCGGCGGCGTGCTTCGTCGCGAACCAGCCGAGGCCGGTGACGAGCGCCTTCTGTTCGGGGTTCGCGCGCAGCCTCTCCACCGTCGTCGCAATCGAGTGCATGACGTAGTTGTTGCCCGGCCCGCCGAAGTACGGCAGCCCGCCGGTCACCGTGATGTCGCGCGGTTCCCTGGTGTCGAGGCCGAGCGCTTCGAGCCCGTACTGCACGGCCGAGGGGAAGCAGGAGTAGATGTCGAAGAAGTCGATGTCGTCCACGCTGAGGCCGGCCATCCCCAGTGCGCGGCTCGTCGTGGCCCTGATCGCCGGCGAGTGGTGGTAGTCCACGCGCTCGCTGACCAGCCATTTCTCGTTCGCTTCGCCGCAGCCGTGCAGGTAGGCCCACTTGTCCTCTGCGATGCCCAGCTCCTTCGCGGTCTCGGAGCCGGTCATGATCACGGCCGCAGCCTGGTCCACCTCCATGATCGCGTTCATCCGCTTCGGGTAGGGGAAGCAGATCCAGCGGTTCTGCGGGCCCACCGTGGCAATCTCCTCCGCCGTGCGCGCGATCGGGAACCAGGCGTAGGGGTTCCGCGCCGCAACTTGCGTGAAACGAGAGCACAGCTCCCCCACGAAGCGCTGGTGCTCCTCGACGCCGTGGCCGAGGTACGCGCGGATCGCGTTTTCGAAGAGCGGGTAGACGCGGACGGGCGTCATCGCGCCGTGCCGCGCCTCTGCGTCGGAGAAGCCGGAGTTCATGTTGCCGGTGACGTTCTCCGGTGTGCCGCTGACCGGCCACGCCAGCCTCGTTTCCTGCCGGCGTGCCATTCGCCGCGCAGCCATCCCCTCGACGCCGGCCAGCAGCGCGATCCGCGTCCGCCCTTCGACGATCGCCTGCGCGGTCTCGTTGACCAGGCGCTGCGGTGTCTCGCCGCCGACGGCCGAGTACAGTTTGTGCGCGGGCGTCGCCCCGACCTTTCCGGCCAGCAGGCCCGGCGCGTCCGGGTACTGCCAGCTCAGGATGTTCACCACCTGCACCGAATCGAGCCTGGCTAGCAGGTCCCGCGAGCCCGCGTCGTCCGCCGCCGCGCGCGCCACGCTCGCCATCATCTCCGCCGGCTCGATCGCCTCATCCAGCGACTTCAGGTGGTTCGTCAGCTGCCCGACGCCAACGATTACGGGATAGTTCGGCATAGCGATTCGGAGCCTATGTGTTGCGAACGCGACGCGTCAAGCCAGCTGGTGTAACGTCGTCCGCAGCCATGAAGCTCTCCGACCCCAATCGCGACTACCGCCCGCTCATCCGGCGCACCTACGACCAGATCGCTGCCGAGTTCAATCGCACCCGCGTCCTCGAATCGCCAGACGAGTTAGCGCCGTTGCTCGAAGTCCTGGCCCCGGGCTCGACCGTCCTCGACCTTGGCTGCGGTTCCGGCGTTCCCATCGCGAAGGCACTCGCGGCTTCGCACAACGTGATCGGCGTCGATCTGTCGGCGGGGCAACTGGCCAACGCCCTCACGCAAGTGCCGAACGCGCAGTTCCTTCAGGGCGACATGTCGCGCTGCTGCTTCCGGCCTGGCTCGTTCGACGCCGTTGTCAGCTTCTACGCCATCTTCCATACACCGTTGTCCGAGCATGCTCCCCTCATCGCGAGAATCGGCGAGTGGCTCAGGCCCGGTGGCTACTTCCTGGCGACTCTCAGCCCAAACCGGGAAGAAGGCTACACGGAGGACGACTTCTTCGGCGCCGAGATGTTCTGGAGCAACCTCAGCCTCCCCGAGTACCGCGACGTCCTCGCGTCAAGCGGCTTCGAGATCCTGAGCGAGACCATAGTCGGCCACGGCTACTCCAATGACAACGCCAGGCCCGAGCATCACCCGCTCGTCTTCGCGCGCCGGGCGTAGCCCTACCTCCCCGTCACTTCGCCGTCCAGCCGCCGTCGATCACCAGGTACGTGCCGGTCACGAACGAAGAGTCGTCGCTGGAGAGGAAGAGCGCCGCCTTGGCGATCTCCTCCGGCCGGCCCAGGCGTCCCATCGGTGTGCCGTAGATCGCCCATTGGAGGAGCGGCTCCATCGCCTTTAGCGGGGCGACCAGCGGCGTGTCGATCCAGCCGGGGCAGAGCGCGTTGACGCGAATGTTGTGCGGCGCCCCGTCCAGCCCGAACTGCTTCGTCAGGCCAACTACCGCGTGCTTCGAGGCGTGGTACGCGTAGCCGACGCCGCCCCCCATGCCGCCGGGCGGTGTCGCGCCGACCAGCCCCATCATCGAGGACAGATTGACGATCGCGCCGCCGCCGCCTTGCTTCTGCATCTGCGCCAGTGAGTGCAGGCAGCCGTAGTAGACGCCGTTCTGGTTGACGGCGATCAACTGCTCCCACGTGTACTGCGGCCCGCCGATGCCCGCGTTGTTCACCATGATGTCGATCCGCCCCCAGGCCTCGACGACCGATTGGATCGCCGCCTTCACGTCGTCCTCGTTCGTCGTGTCGGTGCGAAGCGAGCGCGCCTCGCCGCCGGAGTCCTCGATCTGAGCCGCCACGGCCTTCGCCGTCTCCTCGTTGATGTCGGCGGCCATCATGCGCGCGCCTTCGCGGGCAAACGTAGTTGAGATCGCCCGCCCGATGCCCGAGCCCGCGCCGGTGACCAGCGCCGTCTTCCCCTGCAAGCGTCCGTCTGCCATGAGCGACCCCCTTGATTAGAACCCAGAACCGAGAACCTGGAACCTCTGGTTCGAGCCGATCTTCCGTGTTGGGAGGTTCTGGGTTCTAAGTTCTAGGTTCTTTTCAGCTTTCGTGCAAGAGGGTACAGGCCACTGCGCCAGCCGTTTGGCATAATGATCACAACAGAGATAGGAGTCACCCATGAGTAAGCTTTCCGAGCATATCCGGCGCGCCGCCCGCTCAGTCCCCGCGCCGTTCGGCTTCGGGGCGGCGATGGCCCCCGCGAAGGCCCCCAGCATGCTGATCGTCGTACGGCTCGCGGCGAACGAATCGGCCAAGGCTGCGGAGGCGGCGAAGGCCGGCGCCGACGTGGTCATCGACGCCGGCGATCCTGCCAGGCTGAAGGCCGACGGCGTGATTCTCGGCGCGGCACTGGAGAAGACCGACCGCAACGCGGCGACCGCTGCCCGCGAGGCCGGCGTCGACTTCCTGCTGCTGGACCCGGCCACCGCACTCGCCGAAGCGATGCTCGACCAGAAGCTCGGTTACGTGCTGCAGCTCAATGAGCCGCTGGACGACACCCGCACGCGTCTGCTCGGCGACCTCAACCTTGACGCGATCATCGTCCCGTCCCCGAAGGCGCCGGTCACGCTCGCGCAGCTGCTCGAACTACGGCGCGTCGCCGGGCTCGCCCGCACCCCCCTGCTCGTCCAGGCGGACGCCGGCATCGACGCCTCGCTGTTGCAGGTCTTGCGCGACTCGGGCGCGGCGGGAATCGTCGTAGACGCCTCGGCGATCGGCAAGCTGAGCGAGCTCAAGGAGCGGATCGCCGGCTTGCCTGCTGCAGGCCGCCGCCACGAAGAACGCGCGGAGGTCACTGTCTCCGCGAACGCCGTAGCCGGACACGGCGACGACGGCTTCGATGACGACGATGACGAATAGAACCTGAAACTTAACCGGCGACCCCCCATGAGCCACGATCAGTCCGGCGGGTCCCGTGGTACACTGTTGCCACTATTGGGCGTTCGGGCCCCGCAGGCTTTAGCCTGCATGGGCGGCTGGCGATCAACCGGTAGCTATCTGTTTTGAGTGGGATCCACTCGCCCTGATACACCTGAGTCCCAGGATATAGGATTGTTGAAGGTGAGGCGACGACGATGACGACGCGCGTTGGCATATTGCTGGTGGTGGCCCTTCTGGGGCTGTTCCTCAGCGTTCCCGCCGCAGCTGGTCAGCCCCCGACCGATCAACCGACCCCCATCGCTCGCGGCCCGCACGTCTCCGGAGTTGTCCGCTACCAGCCTCAACAAGCTGCCGTAGCCGCGGCAGTTACTGCGGCGACCTGCAGCAAGCCTGGGGCCGCCAACTACATCACGAACTGCCACGGCAATGGCCGGCCTGTGAACGAGACATGGATCGCCACCAACGGCGCCACCCTTGTCGCGGGCGCCAACGACTACAACTCCTATAACGGCCAGGGCCAGGACGGCTTCTACTGGTCGACCGACGGGACGATCTGGAACGACGCCGGGCCCATCGACGTATTCCCCCACAACATTAACAACGGGTCAGGGGACCCGGGCCTGGCCATCGACGCCAGCGGCACGGTCTATTACTCGTCGCTGTTCTTCAACTTTCACAGCTGTAGTGTGGGCGGCGTTGAGCTGTTGCGGCGAAGCGCGGCAGGAAGCTGGAGCTATTTCCAGATCGCAGCGGATTCCAGCGCGCAGTTCCAGGACAAGCCGGCGCTCGCCATCGATGCCAGCCATGTCTACGTCTCGTGGACGCAGTTCGGGTCTTGCTCGGGGGCGAACGTTGCCTCGCCAATAAAGGTCGCTCTTCTCCCATCAGGTGACGCCTCTGTTGCGCCGACAGCGATCCTGTCCGTTCCGGGCTCCACGAACTCCCAGGGCTCCTCGATCGCCGCTGACGGCGCGGGCGGCTTCTGGATTGCCTGGGAAGAGTTCGCGACCTCGTCCGCGAGCACCGGCGCCATCAAACTGGCTCACTGGGATCCAACAGCCGGCTGGAACGTGCCTCAGACCATCAGCCCCTCTACCTTCAATGACCTGCCGAGCCCCCTCCCAGGCTTTAGCTTTCG
>DAINDD010000106.1:0-6019 GCA_036732045.1 Chloroflexota bacterium | reverse complement strand
ACCTCTTTGCCGAGCGCTTTGAGTGACTCTTCGATCTGAGGATCGCTGGGTTTACTGGTCTCGTCGAAGGCCTGCCACGATTGCGGAATCGGGACCACCAGCGGCACTGCCCAACCTCTGAGCGCACGAACAATGAACTCCATCGTGTTGATCGCCTGGAGGCCCTGAGTTCCGCCGGCGACGCTGATCAGGCCAATGACCTTGTCTGCCAGGTACGAAGGCTCGCGCTTGCCAAGCAAGATAAGCCAGTCCAACGCGTTCTTAAACGAGCCGCTGATACTTCCGTGATAGAGGGGGCTGCTCCAGATCATGGCATCCGAGACGTAGGTGGACTCCACGAGCCGAGTCACCGACTCCGGTACGTCCTCAGAGCCCGGATCGTACATCGGAAGTTTGAGTACGTGCAGATCCAGGAGTTCGATCTCCGCACCAGCCTCGCCCGCACCCTGTAGCGCAACTTCCAGAGCTGCGCGACTGGTTGAGTTAGGCCTCAGTGAGCCTCCGAGTCCAACGATCCTTAGCGTTTCGGAGCGCGCGTTCGCTTCATTGCCGAGAGTCACAGGCCATCCTTGAACCCGACTGTGCCGTGCGACCCATCGCAAAACGGCTTGTTGCCGGAGGCGCCGCAACGACAGAGAGTAACCCGGTTCCGGATCTCGTAGGCTTCGCCGTCCGCTGACTCGATGGCGATCCCGCCCCTGACCCAGATCGGACCGCTCACGCCGGCGACCGGGTCCTGGACCAGGCCGAGCGAAGGCTCAAACGCCGGCTCGTAGGGCTGCCTGGTGGCCCTGTCCCAGACTATCAGCCGTCCAGAGGGGCAATGGCCACTCTGGTGCTTCACTTTCTCCCGGCCCTCGGGACTGTCCGTCTGCCCAATCAGATTCCAGATGCTACCGTCAGGATCGCAAAACCGTCCGCTCGCACAAAGGGGTTGGGCGTCAGTTAGATCCATCGCCGGCCCTTCAAAGACCTCCGCTTGCTCAAGGTACGGCGCACGCGAGGCCGTTTCCGTGCCGTCGAACCGGACCTTGAGGTGGGTGCCGTCGCAGAACGGCTTGTTGGCGGAGTGGCCACAGCGGCAGAGCTGATAATCTTCCTCCACCTCAAAGGTTCGTCCCTCAAGCCATTCCCTCGAGCCGCCTTCAGAGTCGCTCTCGATCGTCTGAAGGGCGAGCGGAATGGCACCTTCCACGAGATAGGGGCCGTTTTGGGTAACAGTAATTTTCAGCACGCGCGCTTGGTCTTCGGTTGTCGGCGGTTCGTCGGTTTTCTGCATGCCGTTACTTTATCAGGCGAGGGCGGGGATGATCGCTTGCCGTTGTCGCTTGTTTGACAACCTGCCGGGATATCACTTACGATTAGTAAGTAGATTGACTAGCAAGAGAAGGAAAGCACATGGAAATCGGAATAACCACATTCGCCGAGACAACTACTGATCCGGCCACCGGAAAGCCGTTCAACCCCGCTACCCGGCTCGCTAACCTGCTCGAAGAGATACAGCTCGCCGACCAGGTGGGCCTCGACGTCTTCGGCGTCGGCGAGCACCACCGGCCGGACTTCGCCGCTCCCTCGCCGGCCGTCATCCTCGGGGCGGCCGCCGCTGTGACAAAACAAATCAGGCTCTCGAGCGCCGTCACCGTGCTCAGCACGGACGATCCGGTCCGCGTTTTCGAAGACTTCACCACGCTCGATCTGCTGTCCGACGGCCGCGCCGAGATCTGGGCCGGTCGTGGCTCCTTCACGG
This sequence comes from Chloroflexota bacterium, assembly GCA_036732045.1. Classification (GTDB taxonomy): domain Bacteria; phylum Chloroflexota; class Dehalococcoidia; order SM23-28-2; family RBG-16-64-32; genus DATKKM01. The sequence goes on along the minus strand of DAINDD010000106.1, from coordinate 4,272 downwards.
AGTCGTACCCGCTCTTCGGCTATGATCTGAACGACTACGACCAGCTCTTCGCCGACAAGCTGGACCTGCTGCTAAAGCTGCGCGAGAACGAGCGCGTCACCTGGTCGGGTCTGGGCCGCGCTCCGCTCAATAACCTAGGCGTCTACCCGCGCCCGGTGCAGCAACCACTGCCCGTCTGGATCGCTGTCGGTGGCAACCCGAACTCCGTCATGCGCGCCGGCAGGCTCGGACTCCCACTAGTCCTGGCGATCATCGGCGGTGAGCCGCGGCGCTTCGTCCCTATGATCGAGCTGTATCGCGAATCTGCGCGCGCCGCCGGTCACGACCTCGCGAAGCTGCCGGTCGCGATCAACTCGCACGGCTTCATCGCGGACGATGCATCCGATGCGATCGAGACGTTCTACCCGCCTTACGCTGAAGTCATGAGCACCATCGGGCGCGAACGCGGCTGGTCAGCGATGACACGTGGCCAGTTCGAGGCGCTGCGGGCGCCCACCGGATCGCTGCTCATCGGCAGCCCGCAGGAGGTGATCGACAAGATGCTGTACGAGCATGAGCTCTTCAAGTACGACCGCTTCCTTATGCACCTGAGTGTGGGCACGATGCCCCACGACAAGATCATGCGGGCCATCGAGCTGCTCGGTACCAAGGTTGCTCCGGCCGTCCGCAAGGCCCTCGAAGACACCAGCGCGACCGACGCCTCGGAACCTGCAATGACCGTCTCGTAGCCGGCCTCGGCATTAGGGTGAGGCACGGGTCGCTGGCGGCGACTGGGTATCAAGGGCTCCGAAGATTGTGAGGATAGCTGAGGGTACAGTACCTCCGCGCGCGGTACTACGATCCGGGCACAGGGCGGTTCTTGACGCGTGATTCGGCGCCAGCGGACGGGGAGGAAGGGAGAAGAGGGAAGGGCAGCGTCGTTCTATCCTAGACCTCACCTAAGCACTGTCGATATGGGAGGAGTCAAATCGAAGAATATTGGTTGGTTCCTCGGTCGGCACTGTCGCGATCAATTCAGATCGCGTGGCATGAGCCGATATGACGGCGTTCGCGAGTTGTAGCGGCAAATCGAAGTCCGCCGCGAATCGGCGGATATCTGGCGGATTGCCGTAGACAATCTCAATTAACTTGCGCAGCGCGCGTGGCTTCTCTAAGGATACTTCGCCTGGTTCACGAAATCTCTCGCCGCTCATTGTCATTTCACGAAAGAGTTGCTGAACACGGCGCTTCGAGATTAGTCCGAGTTCCCCAGCTCGCATGATTAGACTAGCAATGGACACGCCCCATCGCCGCTTCAACGGAACAAGCCGTTGGACCGTAACAGGCTTTGGAATTTCATCCCTAATGCCGCTCTCCGGAGTCAGGAACTCGCTCGCGAATGAGTTGGCGACATCCTCAATCTCACGGACGTAGCCACGGTATGTCGGATGTGCGATCAGGTGATCTAGTTCGTGAGCGACTGTGAACCGCAGACGGTCCCCCGATGCGCCTGGGGGCAACATGATGATCGGCACTCGACCGCCGCTGAGATCAACAGCCCAAGCCGAGAATGCCTCTCGCCCGGGCAAGGGTGCTGGTATGGCGATTACTAGTACGCCATGCGACTCCAGGGCGTGAATCAGGTGTGGTATTGGCCGGTCTGGTGAGAGGCCAAGCGCCGACCGCGCGAGCTTCGCGGCTGCGGAAGGACCTTCACTGGGAAGACTTGGAATCGCGACCCGAACTCTCTCGACCTTGCTGGTGAGCGAGATCGCGATTTCAAACAGCAGTTCTGCCCAGGTGTGAGCCTCGTACAAGTCCTGCTTGACCTTTGTTGAATATCTCCGACCACGAAACAGCAACGACCCCAGCGGGAACTCCGGACCCGCTTCCCTATAGAAAAATCCTTCTGGAAAACCGCTCATTTGCACGATGGACGCGAGCAAATTTGTCGGCGGCTGCGAAACTCCCGACTCCACATGGGAGACGGTCGATTGCTTCACATTCAGAAGTTTCGCGAAGTCAGTCTGATTCAGTCTTTTGAGTTTACGAACCTGCCTTATTCGCTCACCCTGAACTCGCGGCATCGTCGGTTCCTGTCTCATCTAGCCTCTGCGGCGGGAACTGGATGTCGTCTAGTCGGGCCGACGGGAACGTGTGGTCCTGGTCGATTGGTTGCCCAACCTCCGGAACGTTGACGTAGAAATAGTGTCTCAATGAGTCGCGCGTCCTGCCCGCATATTTCGGACAAGCAAGATCAAACGACGAGAGTTGATAAGCTTGATTAACGTCCCAAAGGTAAAGCAAATTGACCGGCTGAAACTGGTAAATCTCCGACATGAGCGCCGTTGTGTCCATGAGCGGTTGTTGGTTGTAGTACATCAGGCGCGAGCGCGTGTTCGGAACCGGCATCCTTCGCACGATCTCATTGGTTACTGGATCCCTATCATGACCCGCCTTAAGTAACCTGACTGAATATTCCGCGCTGACGAGATGAAGTCCGCTGAAGGCCAGTGGAACTCTGACGAAGCCGATAGCTTCGAGGTCGGGCTCTCGTTGATCCAGATCGAGACACACTTGGCGGCGTGCCATATGAGAGTGAAGATAGGGGTCCATGGGCTGTTGATGCTTCTCACAGTGCAATACGCCGAAGTCACAGGCGTTCACCAGAATCGGCCGAACAACGGCACTCAGGGCCTCCAAGTCCTGCAGGACGTCGATAGGGTCGGGCGGAAATTTCGTTTTCATGCTGATATTATCAGTGATAAAGCGCCGTTTTTACAACAGTCCCGTAGTACTTATGAACAAATTACCTCTTCTGGTGGGGTGGTTGCCCCCCGCGCAGTGAGCGCCGTTGACAGCACCGCCTCCCATCCCCGAAAGTACGACTGACCAGTCAGTATGTCCCTGGCACCCGAGGAGGCGCCCATGGTAACCGCAGAGTTCAACCCGCTTGCGCCCGGCGTCCTGGCCGACCCGTATCCGATGTACCGCGCCCTGCTCCAGCACAACCCCGTCTCCTGGAGCGAGATGATGGAGATGTGGATACTCACCCGCTACGCCGACGTGGATTTCGTGCTCACGCACCCGGCGATGTCCGCCGACAGGGCCAACGCCCGCAACCGCTTCGCCGAGATGCAGCGCGCCCAGCAGGCGAGCTTCGGCCCGTTCAACCGCGCGCCGTCGATGCTGAACAGCGACCCGCCGGTGCACACGCGCCTGCGCCGCCTGGTCAGCAAAGCCTTCACGCCGCGCGCCGTTGAGAAGCTGCGGCCACGCATCCAGGAGATCGTCGACGGGCTGCTGGACGAAGTGGAAGCGGACGGCCAGATGGACCTCGTGACGACACTGGGCTACCCGGTGCCGGTGATCGTCATCGCGGAGTTGCTGGGCGTGCCGGTGAAGGACCGCGAGAAGTTCAAGAAGTGGTCGGACGACGTGGTGGCCACGCTGGGCGGACCATTCATCCCGCCGAACGTCCTCGAAGAGGCGCGCCTGTCGATCGAGGCGCTGGCGGAGTACCTGATCCCGATCATCCACGACCGCCGCACCCACCCTCGCGAGGACCTGATCAGCGAGCTCGTCGCGGCCAAGGACGAAGGCCAGGCGTTGAGCGAGGACGAGATCTTCACGACGACGATCCTACTGCTGGTCGCGGGCAACGAGACGACGACGCACCTGATCGACAACGGCACCTACGCGCTGCTGCGCAACCCGGACCAGTTGCAAAGGCTGCGCGACGACCCGTCGCTGATCGTCTCGGCAACGGAGGAGCTGCTGCGCTTTATCGGCCCGGTGCAGGCGACGGGGCGCGTGCTGAAGGAAGACATGGTGGTGGCGGGACAGGACATGAAGGCGGGCCAGGTAGCGTTCACGCTGCTGGGTGCGGCGAACCACGACCCGGCCAAGTGGGGCGACAACGCCCACGAACTGGACATCACCCGCAACGCCGCCGACCACGTCGGCCTGGGGGACGGCATCCACTTCTGCCTGGGGGCGCCACTGGCCCGCGCAGAGGCGCAGATCGCGATCGGCAGTCTGATCAAGCGCTTCCCGAAGCTGCGCCTGGAGAACGAGTCGCCCGAGTGGGGCGGGACGTTCATCATCCGCGGGGTGAAGAGCCTGCCACTGAGCTGGTAGGTGTTAGACGCGAGGTGTTAGTCTCGCAGGCGTCATTCTCCACCGTGGGGGTAAAGCGATGTCGTCTTTCCCACCCGCCCCCTCCGGAGGCGGGCACGCGCCCGAGATGTAGTGGGGAACACCCCCACGCCCCCGGCCCTTCGACTGCGGCTG
>DAINDD010000105.1:0-6160 GCA_036732045.1 Chloroflexota bacterium | reverse complement strand
CCCGCCCCGCCTCAGGCGGAGGAGGTTGGTGGGGACACCCCGGCCCTTCGGCTGTCCTCCTGAGGCGGACGCTCAGGACAGGCCGAGGCTCCGCCCTCTGCACTCCCTGCGTTTCGTCCCACGTTGTATAACGGGACGCCCCCCTCCCGCACAACGGGAGAGGGGAGGGAGCGAGGGCTGCGCCGAAGCTGCGTCTGACGCTCGGTGGCTGAGCAGTAGCACCCTGGACGTACGTATCAGATTCTACTACCGCTGATCAAGCGGTCTTCACAAGGGCCCGGTGTTCATCTGCGCCAGGAAATCCGCCCAGATCCGCGCCCCTCCGCCGTACAACTCACCGGCTAACCAGGACGCGCATCGGAAGCGTGAAGTTTGTCGCCGGCATCGGCACAGCTTGCAGGAAGCATACTGCGTTGAGGTTGAGGGCCGGCGATTGTCGTGTCGCTGGACTTCATCGAGGCGATGAGCCTCGGCCATATGATGCCCGCGTGTTGGACATTTGGCGGTGAACACCGATATGTATCGGGCACGTACCGGACTAGACGATTTGATGACACGCTTATACCTCGAAATCAGATTCGTGAAAGCTTGACAGGGCATGCCCCAGTGACGACACTAACCGCAACTGAATGCAACCGAGGATACAGTCACACTTCTCTTGACCAGGTGCCTGACCTTACGATATCGGGGATCAGCAAGCGCTTCGGGGGGGTCGTCGCTCTCGACGGCGTCTCGATGGACGTTCACGACGGTCACATCGTCGGCCTGATCGGCCCAAATGGCGCCGGCAAGACCACCGTTTTCAATTGCATCTCCCGCTTCTACGCCCCGGACAAGGGCGCCATTTCCTACGGTGGAGCGAACGTCTTGCGTCTCGCGCCGGACGCGGTCATCGGCCGGGGCATCAGCCGCACGTTCCAGCAAGCCGAGCTCTTCAAGTCGATGAGCGTCGTGGACAATCTGCTCGTCGGTTTGCACAAGCGGACGAGCATGACGCAGCTGGCCTCACTCGTCGTCTCGCCAACGACATGGCTCGACGAGAAACGGCTCCGCCGCCACGTCAGCGAGATCGTCGATTTCATGGGCCTCGACGCGGTCAAAGACATGCCCGCCGGCACACTTGCCTTCGGGCTGCAGAAGCGGGTAGACCTCGCGCGCGCACTCGTCTCGTCCCCGACTCTCGTCCTGCTCGATGAGCCGGCGGCGGGCCTGAGCCACGGAGAGCTCCACAGCCTCGGTGACCTGATCAAGAGCATCCGCAACGACCTCAAAGTCACGGTGCTCCTCGTAGAGCACCACATGGCGCTGGTGATGAGCGTCTCGGACCGCGTAATAGTCCTCGACTTCGGCAAGAAGATCGCAGAGGGCACGCCGCAGGAGGTGCAGGCCGATCCGCGCGTGATCGAGGCGTATCTCGGAAAAGCCGATGCTCAAAATTAGCGGCGTCAGCGCTTCCTACGGACCGGTGCTCGCCCTGGCCAGCGTTTCGCTCGAGGTGCCGGAGGCTAGCATCGTCACGCTGCTCGGGTCGAACGGCGCCGGCAAGACGACGACTCTCCGTGTGGTCTCCGGACTTCTCCGCCCGTCCCAGGGCAGCGTCGAGTTCATGGGCCGCCGGATTGATCGCCGCTCACCGGAAGCGATCGTCGCGATGGGAATCTCGCACATCCCCGAAGGCCGCCAGCTGTTTACCGATATGACGGTGATGGAGAACCTGATGCTTGGCGCTTACACGCGACGCGACCGCGCCGGCGTCCAACGGGACGTCGAGCGGATGACGGAGTACTTCCCGATCCTGGGCGAGCGCCGCGGTAAGCACGCCGGCTTGCTCTCCGGAGGCGAACAGCAGCAGCTGGCGATCGCGCGCGGGCTGATGAGCCGGCCGCGTTTGCTCCTGCTCGACGAGCCGTCGCTGGGGCTGGCGCCGCTCGTCATTCGCGGCATCTTCGACCACATCAAGCGGATCAACCGAGAAGACGGCGTCACGGTGTTGCTCGTCGAGCAGGACGCGATGCTCGCGCTGTCTGTCGCCAGCTATGGGTACGTGCTCGAAACGGGACGCGTAGCGATCGAGGACAAGAGTGAGCGGTTGCGCGCGGACGAGAACGTGCGCCGGTCATACCTGGGATACTAACGAATGAATTTGCTGACGCTAGTCCTGCCAACGCTCCACATCCTGCTGGCGCCGGCGCCCTGGGATAACTGGAACCTCTTTGGCGAGCAGGTCGTCGCCGGGCTGGCAACAGGCAGCGTGTACGCGCTGGTCGCGCTGGCTCTCGTTCTGATCTACCGCTCGACAGACGTGATCAACTTCGCGCAGGGCGAGATGGCGATGTTCGTCACATTCGCGATGTGGTCGCTCACGCTGGCGAGCTTCCCCGTCTGGACCGTGGTCATCATTGGCATCGGTCTCGCCGGCGCCATGGGCGGCGTGATCGAGCTGTCCGTCGTGCGGCCTCTCGAGAACAAGTCGGCGCTCAGCGTGGTCGTGGTCACCCTGGGCCTATTCGTTCTCATCAACAGCCTGGCCTCCGCGATCTGGTTCAAGGACGGCGAGCCGAAGACGTTCCCAACGCCGTTCGGCGACAGCAGCGTCAACCTCGGCTTCGCTCGGGTGACGGAGCACCACATCGGCATTTTGATCACCGCGATGGTCATAACCGGCCTGACGTACTTGCTCTTCAACTACACGAAGATCGGCCTAGCCATGCGCGCGACGGCCCACAACCCGCTCGCCAGCCGCCTGATGGGAATCCGCGTCGGATGGATGCTGACGCTGGGCTGGGTGCTGGCCGCCGCGGTCGGGGGAGTCGGTGGGATACTGATCGCGCACCTGACATACCTGGCGCCGTACTTCATGCTACCCGTGGTGCTGTACGCATTCGCAGCAGCGGTCCTCGGCGGGCTGGACAGCCCGGCTGGCGCCGTCATCGGAGGGTTGACGGTGGGCGTGATGGAGAACCTCCTCGGGACATACACGCCGCAGGACATCTTCGGTCCCGAGATGAAGCTGCCGCTGATGCTGCTGCTGCTGATTATCGTCCTGCTTGTCAAGCCGAACGGACTCTTCGGCCAGAGCCAGACGAGACGCGTCTAACGATGAGCTTCACGCTGTTCGTCGTTCTCCTGATCGTCCTTAGCGTGCTCGTGCGCGTGGCGCCGGTCGGCCCGAAGCGCTACCGCATCACCGCCTCGATCGGCGTGGCGCTCGTCTTCCTGTTCCTCGCACCACTGCTGCTGTCCGACTTCCGTCTCTTTCAGCTCAGCCGGGTCGGGATCTTCGTGATCGTTGCGATGGGTCTGAACATACTGACGGGCTACAACGGACAGATTTCGCTCGGACACGGCGCGTTTGTCCTGCTCGGCGCTTACACCGCAGCGATCTTGCTCGACCACAAGAGCCAGCTCGGTTTCGTCGACTCCACGCCCTGGCCGTTCTGGACGACGATCATCGCCGGCGGCGTGATCGGCGGGCTTGCGGGGCTAGCGCTTGGCGTACCCGCACTGCGCCTCAAAGGGCCCTACCTGGCGATCGCCACGCTTGGCCTGATGATCAGCCTGCCGCAGATACTCCGGAAGTACGACGGCCTGACCGGCGGTTCGCAGGGGCTGGTGATACGGCAGCCGCCGCCGCCACCAGGCCTTGAGAAGCACCTCTCGAGCGACCAGTGGATGTACATCCTCTGCCTGGGAGTTGCCCTGGTCATGCTTATCATCGCCTGGAGCATCCTGCGCGGCCCGCTCGGCCGCTCCTTCATCGCCGTGCGCGACAGCGAGGTAGCCGCGGCGGCAATGGGCGTCAACGTCGCCCGCACGAAGGTCATCGCGTTTACGATCAGCGCGTTCTACGCGGGCGTCGCCGGCGCGCTGCTGACGATGCTCGTCGAGGTCATGACGCCTGACTCGGTCGACATCTTCACCTCGATCAACTTCCTGACAGCGATCGTTATCGGTGGCCTGGCGTCGATCCTGGGCGCCGTGATCGGGGCCGCTGTGCTCGTCTTCTTGCCGTCCGACGGGCCGCAGCTGGTCGGGCGCCTGCACTTTCTGCCAAACGAGCTGCGCACGCCCGGCGTCATCCAGGGGGCGCTCGTGATCATCTTCATCCTGCTCGCGCCGACCGGGTTTGCCGGAACCTATCAGCGGCTCGTCCGCATGCGCGCGGCGGACGTCCGGGACTGGCTGACCGGGCTGCCCGCACGTCTGCGCGGAGCGGCCGCAAGTATTCGAGACAACATCCTCTGGACATGGGAGAGTCTGCCGTGGAACCGCCAGCGAGTTGATTCTCGAAGCGAAAGGAAGGAGACTGAGTAGCGCCGCGACGAACGAAGACCTGACTGGTGCAGGACCGCATCCAGGCCGGCCAGGGTCCAGGAGCGAAAGGAGACAACAGATGAGACAAATTCTTAGGCCGTGGTTCTTATTTGCCACCCTTCTGATTGTCGCCGTGTTTGCAGGAATCGCCTGCTCATCCGGCGACAACGGCGGCACGAACACGCCCACCGGCAGCACACATGCAAGCGCCAGCAGTAGCGCCAGCCCCGGACCGTTGAAGACCGACGTCGGCGTCTCAGCGACCGAGATCAAGCTCGGCGAGCACATCGTGGAGAGTGGGAGCCTGGCCGCGGTCTACGCGCCGATCGCGCCAGCGCTTCAGGCGTACTTCAAGAAGATCAATACGGAGGACCACGGTGTCTGCGGGCGGCAGATCACACTCGTTGTCGAGGATGACCAGTACAGTCCTTCAGTGGCCCGCGAGAAGGCGCAGAAGCTGATCGAGCAGGACCAAATCGCCGCTTTTGTCGGCAACCTTGGGACGCCGCCGAACACTGGCTCGGCGGCCTACATCAACGCGCAGGGAGTGCCTGACCTGTGGCTCCTCACCGGTGTGACGGGGTTCGCGGACCCTGCAACCTATCCCTGGACGGTGCTCTACAACCCGGACTACACGTCAGAAGGCCACATCCTGGCCAACTACGTAAACCAGAACCTCCCCAATAAGACGGTCGGCATCCTCTACCAGAACGACGACTTCGGGAAGAGCGGCCGCGACGCCTTCGTCGCGAAGTTCAGCGGCCAGATAGTCGAGCAGGAAAGCTACGAGTCGACGGCCACCGACATCAACTCGCAGCTCGCCACGCTGCGCAGCGCGAACCCGGATATCCTCTACCTGTACTCGACGCCTGCCTTCACGGCCAAAGTCTTCGCTTACATGCAGCAGAACTCTTGGAAGCCGCAGGTGGTCGAAAGTTACGTTAACGCGACGACGACCCTGGCATCGCTGGTGGGCGGGGGCACCACGGCGGACAAGGTGGCGGCCGGCTGGCAACAGGTCGCCGGTACGATCTCGAATAACTACATCCTCGACCCGGTCGCGGACAAGAATAATCCCGCGCTCGTTGAGCACACGCGAATCATGACGCAGTTCGGCGGGCCGCCTGTCGGCTCTCTAACGGTCACAGCCCAGGCGGTCGCCGAGACGATGGTCCATACCCTGCAGATCGCGTGCCAGAACGGCGACATGACCCGCCAGGGGATCATGAACGCTGCCGAGCAGATTACCGGCTACGCCCCTTCGGTCCTCCTGCCGGGCATCTCGATCACGGTCAGCAAGACGGACCACGCCGCGCTCCAGCAGCTGGTACCGATCCAGATCCAGGCGGACGGAACGCTTAAGGCACTTACGACCACTCCGATCTCCGGCAGCTAGCCGCGCTTTCGCGAGACCAGACAAGGGGCGGGCACGAAAGGTGCCCGCCCCTTGTCTGATCCCAGGAGCAGAATCTTGAGCGCGTCGGCCCAGCAACAAAACGGACTCCGAGGATGCCGTGCCCGAGGGGTAGTCTCATGCGCCGCGATTCGGCGATCGGATTTTAACAGGCGACAGACTGGCGTCAACTACGTGGCCGTAGTGTGAGTAACTCCTTAGCCGTGCCGAGCATCTACTTCGCGCGGCGGCTGACGGAGCGGCTCGGCGGCGCGAAGGTGTACCTCAAGCGCGAGGACCTGGCGCACACCGGCGCGCACAAGATCAACAACGCCGTCGGGCAGGGGCTGCTCGTCAAGCGGATGGGCAAGCCGCGCGTCGTGGCCGAGACAGGGGCCGGCCAGCACGGCGTGGCGGCGGCCACCGTCTGCGCGATGCTCGGCCTGGAGTGCG
>DAINDD010000104.1:0-6194 GCA_036732045.1 Chloroflexota bacterium | reverse complement strand
GCCGGCAGAGCTCCTTCGCCGGCGTCCCCGCCGCGTGCTCCTTGAGCGCCGCGATGATCTGCTCGTCTGTAAATCTCGACCTTTTCATCGGTCCTCCCTTCGTTATTTCTAACGCGGAGGATCCCCATTTACACCGGTACAGCTTTAGGGGAGCAGGTCACTTACCCGAACCTGGTATGTTCCTCTGTGTTTCACCTAGTTTCGAGCCTCTCCGCGCAGCTCCTTGCGCTGGACCCAATGCATGCCTTCTGGCTGCAACGCCATCACGTCGATGGGGCCGCCGACGGTTGGGAAGCGCGGCTCGAAGCGCAGGGTGTCGATTGTCGTGCGGATGAGGTGGACGGCATAGTCGATTGCCTCTTGCAGGGGCATCGCCGCGAAGAGAGGGAGGCTATTGACGTCGATCAAGCGGTTGGCGACGAGGACATCGCCCGCACGGACGACGCCGTACTGAAGGTCGCCTTCTGCTGTGGCGTTAATGCGCGGGACCTGCGGCTCGTGGATAGTGTGGCCGACGAGGACGTAGGGGACGCTGGCCTTGCCCTCGAGTTTGTAGCCGGCGACGTGGAAGCCGAGGGCGACACCCTTGTGGTTCGACTGAAAGTACTCCAGGAACTTCTGCGCGACGGCGTTGACGTCGTCGACGGTCGTTAGTGCTTCCTCCTCGAAGCGGCGGACGTGGCTCTCTACGGGCTGGTTGTCGATGATGCCGGAGTCGTAAACACCGATGCCGGCGGGCACCGTGCGCAGCTTGACGATCTTGTAGGCGCTGTCGGAGAGGACGAGTTGCTGTTGGACGCGAACCTTCTGGCCGCTCTCCCCCCGGTCCTCGGTGCGGAGGACGGTCATACGCGAGTCGGCGGCCATGACGATGCCGCTGGGAACGTAGACGGTAACGACGAGGGACATGGACGAGCAGTCAGCTTTCAGGTATCAGCGCTCAGCATACCGTATACAGAGGCTGAGAGCTTAAGGCTAAAGGGGTCGGCCGGGGATGGTACAATACCGCGCGAGCCGGTCCGTGGGCCGGCTCCTGAAATGGACGACGCATTATCGGTATCGCTGCGGCTTTTGCTGGTCGTAGCGCTTGTGCTGGCCAACGGCTTCTTCGTCGCGGCCGAGTTCTCCATAATCGCCGTTCGCCGCACCCGTTTGGAACAACGGGCAAGCGAGGGCAGCGCGCTCGCCCGGCTCGCCCTGCGCTCCGTCGACAACATCAGCAACTACCTGGCGGCGACGCAGTTGGGCGTGACGATCGCCAGCATCTTCCTCGGCTTCGTCGGCGAACCGGTGCTGGCCGACATGTTGAAGAGCGGCCTGGAGAACGTTTTCGGGGACAAGATCGCCGGCGTCAGCGCTCACGTGATTGCCGTGCCGGTCGCCTTCGCCTTTATCACGACGCTGATGATCGTCGTGGGGGAGCTCGCCCCGAAGACGTTCTCGCTCTTCCGCGCGGAACGGGTGGTGATGGTGACCGCCGGGCCGATGGAGGTCTTTCGCCGCGTGCTGTGGCCTGCGATCTGGCTGCTGCGCGTGCTGGGAAACTTCGTGCTGCGGCCGTTCGGACTGATGGCGGCGGGCGGTGGCGCCCATAGCGTCCATACCGCGGAGGAGATTAACCTGCTGGTCAACCAGAGCGCGCAGGCCGGTCTGCTGGAGGAGGAAGAGGCGGAGCTCCTGAGCGGCGTCTTCAAATTCGGTGACCGGCGCGTCAATGAGGTGATGGTCCCGCGGACGGAGGTTCGCTGGCTCGCGCGCGGCACGACGATTCGCGACTTCTACAAGTTGTACCTGCAGTACCCGCACTCGCGCTTCCCGGTGTTCGAAGGGTCGCACGACAACGCCGTCGGCATCGTCAACATCAAGGACGTCCTGCGCGGCATCGCGGACGGCTCGCTGAAAGATCACGATTTGATCGACAACGCGATGCGGAGCCCGCTCTTCCTGCCGGAGACAAAGTTCGTGGGTGCCTCGTTCTTCCAGATGCAGGAAGCCGGACAGCAGATGGCGATTGTTGTTGATGAGTACGGCGGCACGGCCGGCATCGTCACGCTGGAGATGCTGCTGGAAGAGCTGGTGGGTTATGTGGGTGATGAGTTGCGCCGCCACGAGGAAGAGTTCGTGGAGGTGGACGAGAAGACGTTCAAAGTGGACGGTGGCATGACGATCCACGACGCGAACGAGGAGTTGGAACTGGACCTGCCGGAGGATGAGGACTTCGAGACAATTGCTGGCTTTGTGTTGAGCCGGCTCGGCCGCATCCCGGAGCCGGGCGAGCAGTTTACGCACGACGGACTCAAGATCGCGGTAACGAAGGTCGAAGGCAATCGAATCGAAGAAGTGACGATCACGCGGCTGTAGGCGAAATGAAAGTACAACGCCTCCGCTTCCGCTACCGCCTGACCGCTGATGCCGGCGCTCTGGGACATCGCGACATCGCTGCCGCCTGGGAATCTGCGATGAAGGCGGCCGGCCTTCCACTCGCCCAGTCCGAGGCCAAACGCCCGGCGCCCCTAATCTCGCTGGCGGCGCCGTTGCCGATGGGCGCCACGTCCGACTGTGAGATCGCGGACGTTTTCCTCGAGTGTCGCGTGGATCCCGCGAGCGCGCTCGAACGCGTGGGTCAGCACCTGCCTGCGGGCGTTGAGGCCGCGGACGTATACGAAGTCGGCGTGAGCGCCCCGGCCGTACAGGCCTCGCTGCGCTGGGCGGAGTTCGAGGTCACGGTTCCGGGCGAGGGCCTGAGCGCGGAGGAAGTTCAGGCCGCGATCGACCGGCTGCTCGCCGCCAACGCGCTGCCGTCCGAGTACCGGCGCGAGAAGAAGGTGCGAGAGTACGACCTGCGCCCGCTTGTGCTCGACATCCGGCTGGCGGGACGCGAGGGCGAAGCGTACGTCTTGCGAATGCGGTTGCGCGCGGAGCAAGAGAACACGGCCCGCGCCGACCAGACGGTCCTCGCGCTTGGACTGCCGGCGCCGCTGCGAGTTCACCGCACACGTCTCGAGGTAGACGATTCCCCGGCGGCGGTCCGCGCCTACCGGCGGCTGGGCGAGCCGAAGCCGGACTGATGCTTCTGATCCTGGTGCGCCACGGCGAGACCGACTACAACCGCGGCGGCCTCGCGCTCGGGCAGGGCGACGCTCCACTCAACGAGACCGGGCTGCGGCAGGCGGCGGCGTTGGAGTTTGCGCTGGCCTCCGAGAAGATCGTTGCGATCTACGCGAGCCCGCTGCGGCGCACGATGGCTACGGCTGAAGCAATCGCGAATCCGCACGGCCTTTCGGTGACCGCGGACCAGCGGCTGATCGAGATGGACATCGGCGAGCTAGAGGGCATGACGGGCGCGGAGATGGTCAAGCAGCACCCCGACCTCATGGAGAACTGGGGCGGCGCGAAAGGACCGACGTATCGAATGCCGGGCAGCGAGGAGCGCCTCGTCGACGTGCAGGCGCGGGCCCGCGCGGCGATCGAGGAGATGCTGGCGCGCTACCCGGACGAGACCGTCGTTGCGGTGACGCACAACTTCGTGATCCTGAGCACGCTCGCCTGGCTGATCGGGGTCGAGCTGGCGGACTTCCGGCGCCTGCGTCAATCGGTCGCGGCGATCAGCAGAGTTGACCTGAGGCCGGGGCACGCTCAGGTCATAACGCTCAACGACACCTGTCACCTGGCTGGCGTCTGACTAACTGCCGGCCGCGCGATGCGTTGTTACTATTGCTCGGCGGTCGGGACGACGTTACGATGGTTGACTAAGGAACACAAGTGCTTAAGGGCTTTCCTCACTTATCGTCTGCAAAGATCATCTTCGGGATCACGGCGCTGATAGTCGTCTACTTCCTCGTCAGTTTCGCGGGCAGCTACTTCCGTACGCGGCAGGCCGACAACCAGGTCTCGCAACTCCAGAACCAGATTGACAGCATGAGCAGCCAGTACGATCGCTTGCAGGCACTGGAGCAGTACCTGCAGTCGGACGACTACGTGGAGAAGGCGGCGCGCGAGCAGCTTGGCCTGGTGAAACCGGGCGAGATCGGGATCGCAGCGCTGCCCACGCAGCCGTCGCCAACGCCGCCGGGGGCTGTCAGTGATAACTGGTGGCAGACGATTACCCAGTAGCGCCGCGCCGTACAATCAGCGCGTGAGCGCATCGCCAAAACTTCTCGTGACGCCATACACGCGCCAGACCGAAGCGCGCGTCCTAGAGTACGTTCGCCGGCGCGAGGTCTTTCGGCCGGGCGAGAGCGTCCTCGCCGGGCTCTCGGGCGGGCCGGATTCGACGGCGCTTCTGGTCATCCTTTCTCGACTACGGGGCGAACTTGGTCTGTGCGTCACGGCCGCCCACTTCGATCACAGGCTCCGTTCCCGGGATGAGTCCGCGGAAGATTTCGCGTTCGCGACCCAGGTCTGCCGAGGGCTAGGCGTGCCGCTGCTCAGCGGGCGCGGCAACGTGACCGACCGAGCCCGCCGCCGCAGCGAGACGATCGAGGAAGCCGCGCGCAACCTCCGCTATCGTTTCCTGGGAGGCGAAGCGAGAAGGTTGAACGCCCCGGTGATCGCGGTTGGACACACGATGGATGATCAGGCCGAGACTGTCCTTCTGCACATCGTGCGCGGCAGCGGGCTGGACGGACTCGCCGCGATGCCGCCGCGCTGTCCCTGGCCGTTCGGACGCGGTCCCGAGATCGCCCGTCCGCTGATCGAGCTCACCCGCCGTGACACCGAACGCTACTGCCGGGAGTCCGGGATCGAGCCGCGCCGCGACCCCACGAACGACCTTCCGGTTGCTACTCGCAACCGCGTGCGACGTGAGCTGATGCCCGTGCTGCACTCGTTCAACCCGCGTGTCGGAGAAGCACTTGCACGCCTGGCTGAGGCTGCTGCCGGCGACGCCGCCTTCATCGCCGAGTTCGCCGATTCGGCCTGGCGCCTGCTAGCGAGACGAGACGGCACGGCGATCGTCCTCGAGAAGAAGCTGAGCAAGTTGCCGCGAGTTGTCGTCGTGCGGATCCTCCGGCGCGCGTTCAGGGAAGTATCAGGTGGCGATGCGGAGATCGATAGCCAGCACTTGCGCCGTCTGTCGGAAGCCGTCGAAAGGCCACGGACGAGAATGTCGCTGCCGGGTGGCATCGTCGCGATGGTAAACGCGGAGCATCTGCGGATCCAGCGGGGCGAACCGAGAGCTGCGCCGGTTATCGCCGAAATGCGCCTCGCCGTTCCGGGCGTGACGCGCGCGGGCGAATGGACGATCGAAGCGAAAGCAGTTGCGGGCCGCCCTAAACGAGGGCCCGCGCGAGACGCAGCGACGCTAGACAGAAGCGCGATCCAGGGCGCGCTCGTCGTGCGGTCGCGGCGTCCGGGCGATCGATTGCGACCGCTTGGCTTGGGCGGCGAAAAGAAGTTGCAGGACGTCTTCGTCGACACCAAGCTGCCGCGGGAGGATCGCGATGGCGTGCCTGTGATCGCCGATGAGCGAGGCATCGTGTGGGTCGCCGGCCACTGCGTCGATGAGCGCGTGGCGGTGACGGCGGTGACGCGGCGGGCGATCCAGCTGACGGCGCACCGGGTCAGTGTTGACGAGTCCGGACGTGCGCGTTAGAGTAAATGGAGTAGTAAGAAGGTCCTTAAGAGGAGCGGCCAAGAAGACGGCGCTTTCGGGGGCTGCGATGGCCCCTCCGATAAGTCCAAAGCAAGCGTTGACACGCTTCGCGCACGCCGTATAGACTGAGCCGTTGGCGGTTCTTAACAACTGATTTCGGGGGCTTTGGCGCCGACCCGTAGGGTTAGCGTCGGAGTTCCCGGATTGTTGCGTCTGCCGTGTGGCGGACGGGTCTTCTGAACCGGGTACCTTAACAGCTGAATAGTGGATGGAAGTGCGAGGCTCTCGTACAAAAACACAAAGTGCCAAGATTTGAACCTGAAATGTTTACATGAGGGTTTGATCCTGGCTCAGGACGAACGCTGGCGGCGCGCTTTATGCATGCAAGTCGAACGGACCTTCGGGTCAGTGGCGGACGGCTGAGTAACGCGTAGGCAACCTGCCCAGTGGTGGGGGATAACTCGCCGAAAGGTGAGCTAATACCGCATAAGTTTTCCGTTTGAAATGGCGGTAAGGAAAGCAGTAATGCGCCACTGGAGGGGCCTGCGTCCTATCAGGTAGTTGGTGGGGTAACGGCCTACCAAGCCGATGACGGGTAGCT
>DAINDD010000103.1:0-6238 GCA_036732045.1 Chloroflexota bacterium | reverse complement strand
CGCCCGAAACGCCCGCTTTTCGAGGCTGGTGTTCGGTTCGGTAGTCGGTGTCGTGAAGGTGGGGTAGTGGGCCGCGATCCCTCTAGGCATCGGGCTCCAGCGAGCCGCACGCCTCCGCGTGGTCGGCTATTCGCGTAGTCGCACGGCGACAGTGAGAGGAGGCGGGGCCTACGCGCGGTTCACAAGCACCCCGGGGGCGCTGAGGTCGAGATCTCGGTGCTGTTCGCCGACGTCCGTGGTTCGACCGCGATCGCCGAGCGCATGCCGCCGGCAGACTTCTCGCGCTTGATGGCGCGCTTCTACGGCGCGGCGGCGGAGGTCATCGACGAGTGGGATGGCATCGTCGACAAGTTCGTCGGGGATGGCGCAGTGGCGCTCTTCATCCCTGGTTTCGCTGGAAGCGACCATGCGGCACGCGCGATTGCGGCCGGACGAACCTTACTCGCGCAGACGGGCAACGACAGGCCGGAGCCGTGGATTCCGATTGGCGCCGGCGTGCACACCGGCAGGTCCTTTGTGGGCGCCGTCGGCGAAGGGGATGCACGAGACTTCACGGCGCTGGGCGACACGGTGAACACGGCCGCACGGCTCACGGATCTCGCCGGAGCTGGTGAGATCCTGATCAGCGCCGAGGCGGCTAGCGCGGGCGGCCTCGAGACGAATGGACTCGAGCGACGGACGCTGGAGTTACGCGGAAGGGATCAGAGGGTCGACGCATGGGTTGCAACCGCTCGGCCGTACGCTTTGGGAGCAACGCAAGCGTGAGCTCTTTCGCGTAGCCGCGATCCTGATCGCGTCGCGTCGGGGGTTCCAGCGCTCGCCTCAGCTTCCTCGTCGACTCCGGCTGGCGGTGCGCGCGCGCAAGCGGCGCCGGCCCAGGATCTCGCGGGCGGCATTGAGGCCGGGCGTGCCCATCACGCCGCCGCCGGGGTGGGCAGCAGCGCCGCATAGGTACAGACCGCGGACGGGCGTCCGGTAGCGGGCGTAGCCGGGCACCGGACGGAAGGCGAAGAGCTGACCGGGAGTCATCGCTCCCTGGAAGATGTTGCCGCCGGTGAGGTTGAAGACGCGCTCGAGGTCGAGGGGCGTCAGGACCTGGCGGTCCAGCACCGCTCGCTTGAAGTTGGGTGCGTACTCGTCCAGCAGGTCGAAGCAGCGATCGGCGAAGGCCTCGCGCTGGTCGTCCCAGGAGCCGTCGCGAAGCTCGTACGGTGCGTACTGCACGAACATCGACATCAGATGACGGCCGGGCGGCGCGACCGTCGGGTCGACCACCGAGGGGATCGTGCACTCGAGCACAGGCTCCGCGGACGGGCGGCCGTACTTGGCGTCGTCGAACGCGCGCTCGATGTAGTCCTGGTCTGGACAGATGTGGATCGTGCCGCGATGCTGGGGCCCGGGCTCCGTGCCCGGCATTGCGCGGAAGCTCGGTAGCTCGGTCAGGGCGACGTTGATCTTCAGCGAGGCGCTGGCATAGCTGATCCGCTCGACGTCGGCCACGAATGCCTGGGGGAGTACGTCTCGGTCGAGCAGAGTCAGAAACGTCACGTGGGCGTCGGCGTTGCTGGCTACGACGGGCGCGTAGAACTCGTCGCCGCTGGCTAGAGCGACACCGGCGGCCCGGCCGTCGCGCACGAGGATGCGTGCCACCTCGGCGTCGCAGCGGATGTCGGTGCCGAGGTCGCGGGCGGCCGCCGCCAACGCCTGCGTGACCCCGCCCATCCCGCCGCGCATGTACCCCCACACGCCTCTCGCGCCGCCTCCCTCGCCCATGACGTGATGGAAGAGCACGTAGGCGGTACCCGGCATCGAGGGGCTCGCCATCGCGCCGATGATCGCGTCGGTCGCCAGCGTCCCCTTCAGCTCCTCGGACTCGAACCAGCGATCGAGGATCGGGCGCGCGGCACCGCTGAGGATCTCGACCGCCTCGCCGGCGCCGTCGCCCAGCCGCCGGAGGGCCCGTCCCAGCGAGAGCAGCGTCCGAAGGTCGCCGGGACGCGGCCTCAGCACATCGGGCGGCGCCATCGTGAGCGTGGGCTCGACCACCGCCGCCACGCGCTCGAGCATCGCCTCGTACCGCGGATAGCGTTCGGCGTCGCGCACGCTGAACTTGGCGATCTCCGTGCGGGTCAGGTCGGCGTCTGGGCCCATCAGCAGCGACCGCCCGTCGGGGAGCGGCGTGAACGACGAGGGGTCTCGGGCGAGGACCTCGTAGCCGTAGGCGGCCAGCTTCAGGTCGCGGACGATCGCCGTGTGGAAGAGGCTGTTGACGTAGGCGGCGGTGGAGACCTTGAAGCCGGGGAACGTCTCCTCGGTGACGCAGGCGCCGCCGACGACGTAGCGCCGCTCAAGGACAAGCACGCGCAGCCCGGCGCGCGCGAGGTAGCACGCGGTCACCAGCCCGTTGTGCCCGGCACCGATCACGATGGCGTCGTAACGCGAGGGGCTCAGCGCCATGCTGTCAGTGTCCCCTCGGTGACCATCGGGTGGCGCGGACAGGACGGACGCACGCGGTAGTCACGAAAGCACGGTCACGTCGGTCGATCTGCTCGTCCACGCTGCTACCGACGCCATGGAACTGCGCGAGGTAGGCGCGGCTGGCCTCGGGGGTGAACGCCAGGCGCGGATCTCGGTGCCGGCGCGCATCAAAGCTTCGGCGCCGTGTTTGTCGAAGGTCGTGATTTGGCCATGTCAAGATCGTGCCACGCCGGCACCTTGCCAGCCTCGCTGACTGCCGGCTCGCCGCCTGTGTCGTGCGGACGTGCTGACCGAAGGACGTCGCGGCCGCGCGACGCCTGCCGCGACGGCTCGCCGTTAAGTCCCCGGCTGCAAGCGTTATGCAAGCACCGGGCTTGGCTTCCGCGGGAATGCCACCGTGTTCTGCCTCAGTGCGCCTGATGAAGCCCGATCTGGCTTTGCCTCTGCGTTTCCGTGGAACGCTGCGGTATGCGTAACCTCAGTCGGGGCGGCTCATAACCCGGAGGTCGCAGGTTCAAATCCTGCCCCCGCTACTGAGAAAGGCCCGCAAACGCGGGCCTTTCGTTTGCCGATCTGACGGCGAGCCCGAAACTTTGTACCCCTTTTTGTACCCATCGCAATTTTGCGATGCCCGTTTTTGGCAAGAAACGACGACGCGTCTTTGGCGGCGATCCGGTGAAGGGGCGGCAGAAGGTCGAGCGTGACGTTGAAAAGCTCGGTCTTCATCTGGACACGGGCGCTTGTCGCCTTGGCTACGTCATCGTCTTTGAGGAGTGCGACTGGGAGTTCGAGAAAACGTTCGCCGCCGACGCTGAGGCGCACGGCTGCCGTGTTCGTTTCGTTCGCGCTTACGACACCAGCGCCTGACGCGCGCAGGCCGACGGCGTCGGACTGAAGCCCTCTCACGGTGGAAGGCCACTGAGGCAGCTCGGCCCACGCCCGCGCGACTCCGCTAGACGTGTCGAAACTGCGAGAGCGGCTGGCGCTTGGGCAGATGGATCCAGCCTTCGCTCGCGGCGAGAGCACGATGTTCGTCCGGAACTGGAAGCGTCCGCCCGAGCTCGACGGCACGACCGACAAGCGCTGAGACGAGAGCGTCGAACAGGTGGTCGCTCGCGGCGAGGAGTACGCGCTGCTCTTGGGGGAGCTCGAGCCACTGTGAGGTCGCCTTGTACCCGCGCGGGTCAAAGCCCCATTGCCGCAGCGCCGCCGCCGGATAGACCTCAACGACGAGACCGCCGCCAGTGCGGTCGAGATCGCCCTCGCCGGCCAACTCGACCAACAGCTCGGCGCAGCGCATCGCGCAGATGGCAAGAAGGTTGCTCGCTTCGCCCCAACCAGTTCAACTTCAACCCGCCGCGAGGCCGCGTCCACGACCAAGACCTGCTGCTGACGATCAACTATCCACGCGATCAGCAGCCGGACATTGATAGTCAAGTGCAGGCTTTCATCGGCAGCGTCAGCACCTGGCTCACCTGGGCGCGGAGTCAGACCGACTCGTTCTATTCGACTCTCGAGCAGCAGGCTGGGCAGGCAATCGAAGGCCGACGCCAGCGCATCGAGCAGCGTGACGCGCACATTGCTCAGTCAAAGATCCCAATCCGCCGACCGGGCGAGAGCAAGAAGACTTACATCCCGGATGTCATCGTTCGTCGGCCAGCGCCGTCATTGCCGCAGACACGCGCCGACGACGACAAGGCGCCAACATTGGAGCCGGTTCTCGAGGAGAAGGTGTTCGCGCACATCCTCGGCGTCATTCGGATGCAGGCACGTCAGATGGAGCAGAGCCCCGGCACTTACGCGCAGATGGGCGAGGAAAACCGCCGGCAAACCCTCGTCGCCACGTTGAACACGCACTACGCGGGCCGCGCCCACGCGGAGGCGTTCAACAATCAGGGCAAGACAGACATCCTCATCCGTTACGAGGACAAGAACCTCTTTATCTGCGAGTGCAAGTTTTGGGAGGGGCCGGACGGCTTCACGAAGACGATCGACCAGCTGTTCCACTATGTCGGTTGGCGCGACACAAAGCTGGCGGTCGTCATGTTCGTCCGCGAGAAGGGCCTAACGGCCATCCTCAAGAAGGCCAAGCAGGCGTTGGGCGCACATCCGCAGTTCGTCGCTTGGAACGACGCAGACGAGGGGGAGCTACGGGCGACGATGCACTGGCCCGGCGACGAAGAACGTCTGGCCAACCTGAACGTGTTCTTCGTTCATACGCCCGCGCAGCGCAGTTAGCTGCTGGCTAGCTTCTCGCCGCATCTAAGCATCATGCTGAAGACCCCGTAAGCGTCAGGCTACTTTGTGATTCGAGTATACGTGCGATCAGACAGGCAGCTCGATCTCGATCGCGGAGACGATGATCGCCTTGCGGGTCATCGGCAGCTGCACGTCGGCAGAGACGCGCTCGTCGAGGAAGTCCTGGAGCGTTGGTGGGTTCGATCCCATCGTCACCGCCTCCGGTAGCAGATTCGGCCGGGGCGCGACCTCGGCGTAGCTCTTGAACTCCTTAACGATCGCGGGAACTGTGGTGATGCCACGCTTGAGCAGCTGGAGCGCGCGCGTGTGACCATCGCGGCAGAAGTAGCGCCCCTCATGGTGGGCGACCTGCAAGAGCGAGTTCGCCACGATGCTGTTGAACCCGAGGATGCAGCCAGCCGGCCCCATCTGGGGCGGCACCGGCCCAACGAGTTGGAGATTCAAGTCAGGGCTGGTCAGCGTGACCGACCGCTGGGTCACATCGCCAACAACCGAAAGCTGCGCCTCACGAGCGAGCGGGAGTGTGATCTCCGCGAGGCCGCAAGTATCCGTCGGCTCGACCGACTCGACTGCCGTGTCGTGGTAGTCGGTGAAGATCGTCGGCTGGATGGCGAAGAGCTGCGAGAGGCTAACAGTGCAGACGCGGAAGCCCTCGTCGAAGATCTGCTGGCCGTGCTGTCTGAGTGCCGCCAGATGATCACCGATACCCGTCGGCGGAGTCCTAA
The DNA here is from genome assembly GCA_036732045.1 of Chloroflexota bacterium. Taxonomy (GTDB): domain Bacteria; phylum Chloroflexota; class Dehalococcoidia; order SM23-28-2; family RBG-16-64-32; genus DATKKM01. The sequence continues at coordinate 776 of DAINDD010000103.1, read as the reverse complement.
CGAGATTCGCCTGGTCGACTGGCTTGCGGGCGGCGGCGCATTCGCGAGCTGAGCGTGCCCGCGCGGCGATCTCCGCGCCCACGTCGCCGCCTGTTATCGAGACGAGTAGGTTGTGGGCGGCGTCGGGTGCCAGCCACCCAATCAGCGCTCGAGCGGGACGTGTGTGGCGCTGTCGGGGCGGGGGCGCTGGGGTTTCAGCCGCTCGAAGAGCGGCTGACTCTTTCATCGGGTTCTTCTGCTTGTAACGGAGCTCGCATGTGTCACCGATGGTAGGAGGCGCATCGGACGGAAGCCAGGACGAAAACGTCGCGGGTATCGACCGAACTCCGTCCGCCGACGGCCATAACCTCCGCTTTGGGAACCACGACGCTAGGAGGGTCGAGAGATGAGCGCCGTCACCGTCTCCAACGACGAGCTGCGGACCGTCCGCGATGCAATGCGGGAGCTGAACAGGATGGTCGACGCCCTTTCGCGCGGCGACCTCGACAAGTACGTCTTGACGCAGCGGAACCAAATGAAGGTCGTGCTCGTGCCGCTCGATCGGTTCGCCGATATGGAGCGCTGCGCAACGCAGTGCATCGAGCATGGCGCTGCTGAAGCAATAGCCTGAAGGGTGTCAAAACTCTGATTCGGGGCTGAACCTAGGTTTTGACCCTTCAGGCTCGGCGCGAGAGGCGGCGCGAGAGTTGACTAGTCGCGGATGACTATCTCTGACCCGATCTGGACGACCCGCTCCCAGGGGATGACGGGGTGGCCGTGCACCTTCGCTTGTCCCG
>DAINDD010000102.1:0-6260 GCA_036732045.1 Chloroflexota bacterium | reverse complement strand
GTCGCGAAACTGAGACCATGAATTCGCAGCAAACGCGGGAACGCAAGAAAGCGCGGCAATGATTATCCCACACGCGTACAACTTTCGACGCGACATCATGAATGAATCTCGGCTGGCTGTCGGGAAGGCCTCTGCCCTCGTCTCATATGACGAGGTGCCAACCTAGCCCGGCCCTGGATCAATCACCACCATCCGTGCCATTTGTAGCGACCGCAGGGAGCACACCAACACTTCTTGGCATTGCATACATACGAGCGTCCCCATCCGCAAAAAGGACCTGGCCCGCCACAGGCGACCGTTACGACTGGACTGAAATCACGCGCAGCGGAGAGCACACTCATACCGCCCCCCGGGGCGGCTTCGGCTTTCCACGCAAGAGAGCCAGCTAACAGGATTGCCGCCGCTATTGTAATGGCAAGTATCGACTTGTGCATCAGATCCCTCCTTGGCTGACCTGCCCCCTCCAATCTACGCCTTTCTTGGCCCCAACAAAACAGGCGCCACCCGAAACCCGCGCCCATGATGGCGCGGGGGTTTAGTTAAGGTGTCGCGTCAGATAACGCCGGACCATCGAGGCATTGGCGGTTTGAGCTAAGAAGTCCGCGTCCCCGCGGGGCGTCCCTCGCATTGCTCATTCCCAGTCGAATCCGCAAATGATGGATCCTACCGTCATTCGCCAGCAGAACGCGCAGTGGCCGTTCCACGATCTCTGTCTCGTCTAGCTGGGCGCTAGCAATGCCTCGGCCAGCGCCGCCGGAATTCTCGATCAGTATCTCGTATCGCGCGGAGTGGTATTGGACCGTCATCTCGAAGCTCGGCCAAGCCTTCGGGATGCACGGGTCCAGATTGAGAACGCCACCCCGCAAGCGCAGGCCGAGAATGCTCTCGATACCGGCGCGTTGCATCCATCCCGCCGCGCCCGTGTACCAGGTCCAGCCGCCGCGCCCGACGTGGCGCGGATTTGAATAGATGTCGGCGGCAACGACATAGGGTTCCACCTTGTAGCGCTGCACGCCTGCCCGGGTTCGGGCGTGATTGATGGGGTTGAGGAGTGAGAACAGCGCCGCGGCTGTGTCGCCTTGTCCCAACCCCGCAAAGGCAATCACCGACCAGATCGCAGCGTGCGTATATTGTCCGCCGTTCTCGCGAATGCCGGGCGGATAACCCCTCACATAACCGGGGTCGAGCCCCGTCTGGTCGAACGGCGGCGTGAATAGGAGCGCCAATCCATCCTGCGGACGGATCAGTTCACGCTCGACCGCGGCCATGGCGCGGACAGAGCGCTTACTGTCCCCCGCCTCGGAAATCACCGCCCAAGCTTGCGCGATCGAATCGATCCAGCACGCTTCGCTTGTCGCGGAGCCAAGCGCCGTACCGTCGTCGAACCAGCCGCGCAAATACCAGTCTCCGTCCCACGCCTCACGCTCAAGCGAGGCTCTAAGAGCTTCCGCTTGCGCTCGCCAAATGGCGCCACGGCCCGTTTCGTGGCGTGCGTCGGCGAGCGGAGCGAATGCAGTGAGCGTTGAGTGCAGAAGCCAACCGAGCCAGACGCTCTCGCCTTCGCCCCGGTCGCCGACGCGGTTCATGCCGTCGTTCCAGTCGCCGGTTCCAATCAGCGGAAGGCCGTGGACGCCGAACGTGAGGCTGTAGTCAAGCCCGCGCGCGCAGTGCTCGAATAACGTGGCGACCTCGTTGGAAACTGCGGGCTGAAAGAAGCTCTCGTGCTCGCCCGCCGTAAGCCTCGGCCCTTCCAGAAAGGGAACCACCTCATCCAATACGGAGTCGTCGCCGGTCGCATCTATATAATGGGCAGCGGCGTAGGCAAGCCACACGCGATCGTCGGAGATCCTTGTGCGAACGCCCTGCCCGGAGTGCGGCAGCCACCAGTGCTGAACATCGCCTTCAATGAACTGACGCGCCGCTGATCGGAGCAAGTGCTCGCGCGTGATGCCCGGTCGAGAGGCTGCGAGGGCCATGCCATCCTGAAGCTGATCGCGGAAGCCGTATGCGCCACTCGCCTGATAAAAGGCAGAGCGTGCCCAGATGCGGCAGGCGAGCGTCTGATAGAGGAGCCAGCCGTTCAGCATGATGTCCATGGACCTGTCGGGCGTCTTCACCTGCACAGCGCCGAGCACATCCTGCCAGTACCGGCTGACCTGGGACAGGACGTCGTCGAGATTGGCCGCGCGATAGCGCTCGATTAAGCTCCGCGCATCTTCAGGGCTCTCAGCCTGTCCGATAAAGAACACGACTTCGACGGTGCCGAGCGGTGGAAGTTTGATGTCAGTGCGCAGTGCGGCGCAGGGATCCAGGCCGGCCCCCACGGTTTTGGAGAGGTCTGTCGCGTTGTCGAACGCCGCCGGGCTCGAGAGGATGCCGTTGCGACCGATGAACTCCCGGCGGTCGCCCGTCCAGTCTGTTTGACATCCGTTCAAATCGGCAAAGGCGACCCGAGATCCGAAAGCCGCGTTCCATGCGTTGCGCGCGAACATCGCGCCGGTCGCTGGATCAATCTCTGTCGTTACGAATGGGGCCGTAACTGTCCGTGACGAACCGAGAACCCACTCGGCATAGGCAGTTACCGATAGATACCGGTTGCGGCTTGATGTGTTGTGTAGCTTGAGTCGTGAAATCTTAATCGGATCGGTGAGCGGCACGAATTGCAGGAGATCAAGCGCAATTCCCTGCGCCGTATGCTGGAACCCGCTGTATCCCCTCCCGTGGCGGGCGACATAGCTGCCCTCGCCGCGGATCGGCGAGGCCGTAGGACTCCATAGGGCACCGGTCTCATAGTCGTGAATATAGAAGGCCTCGCCCGGACGGTTGGTGACCGGATCGTTCGACCAAGGCGTGATCTGATTCTCGCGGCTGTTGACGGACCAGGTCGCACCACCCCCTTCGGTCGCCACCTGAAAGCCGAAACCGGAGTTGGCGACTACGTTTATCCAGGGGGCCGGCGTCGACTGACCAGGGCCGAGACTCGTTACATATTCCCTTCCGTTTTCGGCGAAGCCGCCGAGGCCATTGAAGAACTCCAGGTTTGGCAGCAACGGCGGCGCCTTCGCCTCCGATGCGAGGACGACTCGCTTCGGAAGGGCTCGGGCGGGGATTTTGCGATCCGGAACACGATCGAGCTGGTCGGAAAGGCGCCCCCGCTGCCCTACGAATACCACCCGCGCCACCGACGCGAGAAGGGCGCATGTCTCTGGAGAAATTAGATCGGCTCGAAGGATGAAGACGCGCCCTGGAGGGCCTTCCCCGCCGACCTGCGGCAGGGAGCGGCTCTGCCTCACCAATGTCTCGATCCCAATCTGAAGCTCCTGCACATACGAAGAGGCGCGCTCGTTGAGAATCACAAGATCGAAGGCAAACTGCTTCATCCGCAAATATTCGTGCGCACGAAGCAATTGGCGGACAATGTCGAGGTGCTCGATCTCGGCGACGCGCAGCAGCAAAATTGGCAGGTCGCCTGAAATGCTAAGCGGCCAAAGCGCCGACTGAGCGCCGGCCCCTCGAAGGATGGCCTCGGAGGAAGGCCTTAGTGCGGGAGCGGAGTAGATGAGGTGTCCCGCGAGACGCTGGAACAGGCTTGCCTGTCCGGGATCGATACCGAGGTGGTGGAGCTGCACCTGTGCCTGGGTCCAGGCGAGAGTCGCCGCCCGCTCGAAGGCGGTGGTGTCTCGATGCTTGTCGACGAGGTCAAGCAGCGCTTCACGAGATGATGCGACCACAGTCCAAAAGGCAATATGCACGATCGCGCCAGGCGCGAGTCGCACCCGCCGGCGCATGGCGAAGACCGGATCGAGCACGGTGCCCACCGTGTTCGAGAGCGGCCGTCCGTCGATCACACCGATCGCCGTTCGGGCGGTCCGACCCCGGCCGATGAACCGGGCCCGATCGGTTTCCACCTCTGTTTTTCCCACGGCGCCGCCGTCGACGACAGCGAGGTGTGCAGCCCAGATTTCCGGCTCGCCCGGCGCTCGTCGTCTTCGCGTCGCCAAAATGGCGCCGAGTTCGGCCCGGTACTCGGTTTCGACGAATAGCTTGGAAAAGGCTGGATGCGTGACGTCGGCAGCCTGGGGCGCCAGCACGAGCTCGGCGTATGAGGTGACGTCTATCTCCCGCACGCGGGTGCCGGAGTTCGATATCGAGACGCGGCGGACCTCGGCATCGTCTTCAGCCGAGACGAGCACCTCCATGGTCGTCTTGAGCGTTCCATCGCGGCGCGTAAACTCGGCGCGATCCTCGTTGAAAGCGACATCGCAGTCGTCGGGCTCGGTGCCGCTCGGTTGAAATCCAGCGGACCATACGTTGCCGCTGTCGACGTCGCGCAAAAAGACATAGGAGCCCCATTCGTCGCAGGTGGCATCCTCGCGCCAACGAGTCACAGCCAGATCGCGCCAGCGGCTGTAACCCGAGCCGGCGGCCGTGAGCATCACCGAATAGCGGCCGTTCGAGAGAAGCTGGGTGCCGGGCGTCGCGCCGTGCGCTGTGGTGAGGCGCCGTCCGCCGGGTGGTTCCACGTCCAGGATTTTGGCGGCTGACTCCGCCGCCGCCCAGGGATGTGCTGCCGCCACGCTTCGCGGCGCGCGCTCCTGCAGCAACAGCTCCGTTGCCTGCACGATGGGCTCGGCGTGGAACCGCGCCCGCATCGCGCCGTCGAGAAGAGCGTCGGCGATGGCCACGATCGTCATGCCCTGATGGTGCGCCATAAAGGCCCGCACGATAACGATGCTTTTGCCTTCCGGCAGGCGGCTCGGCGTGTAGTCCAGGGCCTCGTAGAAGCCATAGCGGCCGCTCGCACCGACTGCGGCGAGCAGATCGAAATTGCGCGCTGCAGCCGGCGGATCGACCATGCTCGCGAGCGCGGTGGCATAAGGGGCGACGACGACGTTGTCACCTAGCCCGCGCTTTAGCCCGAGGCCGGGCACGCCGAAGTTCGAATACTGGTAGGTGAACTCCAGGTCTCGGGCATTGTACGCGGATTCAGAAACGCCCCACGGCACTCCGAGCTTGGCGCCGTAGTCGATCTGACGCCGCACGATCAGCCGGCTCGTCCCTTCGACGAGGCTGCCCTCCGGCGCCCGCATGACAAGCGATGGCATCAGATATTCGAACATCGACCCTGACCAGGAGATTAGCGCCGCGCCGCGCGAGACGGGCGTGACAGCACGGCCGAGATGGAACCAGTGGCGGGCCGGAACGTCTCCCTTGGCGATCGCCATGAAACTCGCCAGCCGCGCCTCAGACGCGAGGAGATCGTAACACCTCGGGTCGAGCGCGCCCTCGGCGACGAGATAACCGATCGAGAGCAGCTTGCGGTCGTGGTCAAGCAGAAAGCGGAACTCCATTCCGAGCGCTGTCGCCCGCGCGGTCTCCTCCAGGGCCGAGAGGCGCGCCGCCGAAGATGCGGCAGCTTCCGCCGACCCTTCGATATCACGGCGGTGGCTCTCGATCGCGTTTCGGGTCGCCGCCGCCCAGAACAGCATGTCAGCGCCGCTGTCGTCGCTTCGTTCCGTCGCGAGCGCAAGGGCGATGTCTGCCAGGGTCTCAGCGTCGACCGCGAGCGTGGAGAGACGTTTGGCGATCCCCTCGCCGTCGACAAGTGGCCGTCGCAGGTTGGTCGCGAGCACGGCGAGCGCCTCGTCTAACTGGCGCCACGTGACCGTTTGCGTTCGGCGACCTTCGCGCAGCCGGCCGGCCTCGTCGCGCATGAGCGCGAGCGCGTCTGCTATACCGGCAAGACGCCGCTCTTCGGTGAGCGGCTCAGCCGCGTATTCCCGGCACGCATTGGCGAGAGCGATGAGGTGCCCGGCCAAATTGCCGCTATCGACGGATGATATATATCGGGGATCGAGCGGGCGCAGATCCCGCGTGTCGTACCAGTTGTAGAAATGGCCGCGGAACCGCGCGAGCCGGTTCATGGTGGACAGGGTTGCCTCCAGCCGCTCGATCGCATCGATCGTTCCCGTCCATCCCAAGTCGCGGGCGCTCACCACCGATAGGAGATAGAGGCCGAGATTCGTCGGCGAGGTCCTATGCGCCAACATCGGCGCCGGATCTTCCTGGAAATTGTCCGGCGGCAGCATCTGATCGGCCGACGTCACGAAGGTCTCGAAGAACCGCCAGGTCCGCCGGGCGATCAGTCGCAGGGCCCGGGCGTCGCCATGGGACATTGAGAGCTTGCCCGCCACGACAGAAGATCGGCTCGTCCAGCGCGCGATCGCCGGCGAGGCGATCCAGAGCGCCGCGAACGGCAA
>DAINDD010000101.1:0-6314 GCA_036732045.1 Chloroflexota bacterium | reverse complement strand
CAGGCCGAGCGCTCGGGGGGACGCCTGCTGCGCCGGGGGCAAGAGTAGTGCCGCTCTTCGAAGAGATCTTCCCGTTCGTCTACGTGCTGCCCGGAAGCTACGTCAACGTATTCCTCATCGCCGAAGAGGACGGACTGACGGTGATAGACTCCGGGCTCAAGGGATCGGACCGCAAGATCGTGCGCGCAATCCGAGAGCTGGGCCGCAAGCCGGCGGATATCCGCACGCTGCTGATAACACACCACCATGCGGACCACGTGGGCAGTCTGGCGGCACTCCTCGCCAGGAGCGGCGCGGCAGCCTGGGCCCACCCGCTGGACGCACCGATCATCGCCGGCGAGAAGCCGCGCCCGCACGCCAATCCGGGCAGCATTGCCGGGCGCATCTTCGGCCCGCTGATCGAGCGTCTGCCTCAGAACAACCCACCGCCCGCGCGGCCCAACCGCGACGCCACCGCCGGCGCCGTCGTCCCGGTGGCCGGCGGCATGCAAGTGATCCACACGCCGGGCCACACCATGGGCCACGTCTCGTACCTGATGCCGGGCCACGGCGGCGTGCTCTTCGCGGGCGACGCGGCCGGGTATGTGTTCGGGCGTCTCGGTAAGCCGGTGTTGATTTTCACAGAAGACATGGTGGCGGCGAAGGAGAGCATTCGCAAGCTGGCGGCGCTGGAGTTCGATACGGCCTGCTTCGGGCACGGCGGCGTGCTCAAGGGCAAGGCCAGCGTCGAGTTCCGGCGCTACGTGGAACGGAGGGCGAGAGCGGCAGGCTAGCGACAGCAGTTACCAGTAGAATTGTCGTTGCTGGTCAGGAGCGAGAGAGAACCCAGAACTTAGAACCCAGAACCTCAAAGGCAAACCTGGACCAGGGTGGCAAACGAGGTTCCAGGTTCTGCGGTTCCAGGTTCTAACAGCGCCGCAGCGCAGATTGAACATTCGGCCCAAACCAACAACCGAACGCACAGCACAGAAGGAGAACCCCTGTGATCCGCATATCCGCAATGTACCCGCAGGGCGGGAAGTTCGACGCCGAATACTACGTCACGAAGCACATGCCGATGGTCGCCGAGAAGCTCGGCGCTGCCATGGTGCGCTACGAGGTCGACAGGGGCGTCGGCGGCGGGGCGCCCGGACAGCCGGCTCCGTACGCCATGATCGGCCACATGTACTTCAACTCGCTACCGGAGTTCATGGCTGCATTCGCACCGCACATGGGCGCGATCCTGGGCGACATCCCGAACTACACGGACACGACGGCGCAGACGCAGATCAGCGAGATCGTTAAGGCTTAAGGCTCGCCGACGCCGCCTGCTTCGGGTGGCTCCGGCGGCGGCGGAGCGAGCCTACGTCCTGGCCGTTGACCTTCAGCTGGCAGGGCCCGCTCACGTCCGCCGAGGCCGGTGCGGCGGCGGGAACAACGAAGCAGAGCGCCAGCAGTAAGGCAAGTGCCGTGACGAGGATGAAGCGCTTCACGTTAGAGGCCCACGCGGACCATGTAGTCGACCACGAACTCGTAGTACGTGACCGCCTCGGAGAAGATGAACTTCTCGCGGTCGTAGATTATCTCAGGCTGGCTGTCGCTGCTCAGCTGGATGTGGGCGCCCAGCCGCGGGAAGAACATAATCGTCTGAAGCTGCGCCGCGCCTTGCACGAGCTCGGGCTTGCGCCGGATCATCTCGACGTAGGCCGCCGTCGCTAGATCGACGACGCGGCGGTAGTCGCCGGACTTCAGCGCGGCCTGCGCCTCGACGAGAGAATTGCGCAGGCCTTCGTCCTGGATGCGGTCTGTCTTGGCTGGCATCAAGTGATTATCCTGCACCAATCAGCCCCGGACGACAAGCGCCAAACCCAAGGGAACCGAACGAGTCCGGTGATACACTGTCCGAGCCAGAAAGCCGCCCCATCCAAGACCACGCGGAGGACGCCTGCCATCGAGGAATCACGCCTGAAGGAGATGCTCGAATCGCTGCAGAGCGGCGCGCTGACGGTCGACGAAGCGCTGGGACGCCTGCGCGACCTGCCGTACGAAGACCTGGGCTATGCTTCCGTGGATCACCATCGCGCGCTGCGCACCGGCTTCCCGGAGGTTGTCCTCGGCCAGGGCAAGACACCGGAGCAGATCGCCGCGATATCAGAGCGTCTGGCGGCGCAGGGCGACCGCGTCCTCGTCACAAGGGCAAGCGTGGAGGCCTACCGCGCGGTTAAGGAGCGCCTGCCCGACGCGATTTACCACGCTGACGCTCGCGCGATCACGCTGGACCGCGCCCGCGATCCGAAGCGCCCGGGCGTCGCCGTCTGCTGCGCCGGGACGTCCGACGTGCCGGTTGCGGAAGAGGCAGCGGTGACCGCAGAGCTGATGGGCAGCGCCGTCGACCGCATGTACGACGTCGGAGTGGCCGGCATCCACCGCCTGCTGGACAAGACGGATCGGCTGCGCGCGGCCAAGGCGCTGGTCGTCGTGGCCGGGATGGAGGGCGCGCTGCCGAGCGTGGTCGCCGGGCTGGTCGCGGCACCGGTGATCGCCGTGCCTACCTCGATCGGGTACGGGGCGAGCTTCGGCGGGCTGGCACCGCTCCTGGCGATGCTGAACGCCTGCGCGGCCGGGGTCGCCGTCGTCAACATCGACAACGGTTTCGGCGCGGGATACCTGGCCGCCGTGATCAACCGCCAGAGCGCGATCGCCGAATAAGCACCGTGCGGATCGCCTACCTGGACTGCTTCTCCGGCGTCAGCGGCGACATGCTGCTGGGCGCGATGCTGGACGCCGGACTGGGCCTGGACGACCTGCGCAGCGATCTGGAGGGACTCCAGCTTAGCGGCTTCGCGCTCTCCGCCGCGAAGGTGAAACGCGCCGGCATCGCCGCCACCCACGCCGTCGTCGACGTGAGCGAAGAGCAGCCGGCCCGTACGCTGGAAGACGTCCTGCGCATCATCGCAGACGCGCGATTGCCCGGGGCCGACAAAGAAAAGGGCGCGGCGATCTTCCGGCGGCTGGCCGAGGCGGAAGCGAAAGTCCACGGCGAAACGGCGGAGGCCGTCCACCTGCACGACGTGGCCGCGGTGGATGCCATCGTCGACGTGATGGGCGCCGTGGCCGGGCTGCGTCTGCTCGGCGCGGAGCGGCTGTACAGCTCTCCGCTACCGCTTGGGTCGGGCGAGGTGGGCGGGCCGCACGGCGTGCTGCCGGTCCCAGCTCCCGCGACTCTGGAACTGATGGCGATGAGCGCCGCGCCGATTCGGACCTCTGCTGCTCCGGGTGAGCTCGTCACGCCAACCGGCGCCGCGATCGTGACGACGCTGGCGGCGTTCGAGCGGCCGGAGATGACCGTGGAGCGCGTCGGTTACGGTGCGGGCACGCGTGACCCCGAAACACGACCGAACGTGCTCCGCCTCTGGCTCGGCGCTTCGCCCGAAGGCCGCGGCACGCGCCCGATGCTCTTGATCGAGACGAACATCGACGATATGACGCCGGAGATGCTCGCTTACGTGCAGGCCAAGCTGCTGGCCGAGGGTGCGGCCGACGCCTGGCTGGCGCCGGTGACGATGAAGAAGGGCCGCGCCGCCGTCGTCCTCTCGGTCCTCTGCACGGAGGCGGACGAAGAGCGGATCGCGCGCCTGCTTCTGCGCGAGACGTCGACGCTGGGCGTGCGCGTGCGGCCGGTCCACCGCTGGGAAGCCGAGCGCGAGGTGCTGGAGTTCGAATCGTCGCTGGGCCCTGCCGCCGTCAAAGTGAAGCGTCTGCCCGGCGAGCCGCCGCGCTTCGCCCCGGAGTACGAGGCCTGCCAGCGGCTGGCGGAAGCAAGCGGCCGGCCGATCGCGGACGTCTACCGCCTGGTGCAGTCCGAGGCCGAGACGCGGTTCAGCTAGGCAATCAGCTCGCCACCGTCTGCCATTCTGAGCACCAAGTACGCTCGCAGCTACGACACATCCATGCGAGGGAATCCTGAGTGGGCAACCGCCCAGTCGAGGCGGGGCGGCCCGCCAGCGGATTCGAGCGGACAAGTGAAGACGGTAGTCCGTCTATCCGCTGCGCCGCAGGCAATCCGTTGTGGCCTACAGCAGGAACTTGATCACGGCCCAGGCTACGCCGTCCTCGTCGTTTGAGGGCGCGATGTGGAGCGCGTCCTTCTTGACCGCGTCCGGGGAGTTGCGCATGGCGATGCCCAGCCCGGCCCAGCGCAACATCTCGATGTCCGATTCGGAGTCGCCCATCGCCATCGTCTCCTTCGCGTCAACGCCGAGCTTGTGGCAGACCAGCGCCAGCGCCTTCGCCTTTTCCGCCTCCGGGTGCGTCAGCACGACGTAGTGCGGCTGTCCGACAGGCGTGTTGAACGAAAAGCGGACGCGGTCCGCGTACTTCGGCGCGAAACGCTCGGCCACCTCGCGCACCGCGGTCTCGTTCCAGATCTGCAGGCAGGTCGGCGCGCCCTCTCCCAGATGATCGGAGTGACGCTCCGCCACGCGCAGGCCGCCAGGGAGCTTCTCCGGAATGATGCCGGGACGCATCTGCATGTAGGTGGCGTGCCCGACAGTGGTAAACATCTCCCAGCCGTGGTCGTCTCCCCAGGTCACAACCTCGCGCGCCGCCTCGGCGTCCAGTGCCAGGTGCAGAAGCTCGCCGCCGTCGGCCTCGCGAACCTCCGCACCGTTGGAGCAGATGAGCGGAGTCTCAAGACCCAGGCGGTCCGCCGTGCGCCTGGCCAGTCCGTACCAGCGAGAGGTAGCGAGGACGATGAAGATGCCGCGGTCAATCGCGCTGCGCAAGGCCTCGGCGTTCGTATCGGACAGCCGCATGGCGGAGTTGAGGAGCGTGCCATCCAGATCGAGCGCAAGGAGCCGGTACTTCGACATGCGACAAGGGTGGACGCCTGCGCCGCACCCCGTCAAGTGCTGCTAAGCGAAGCCGAGCTTGCGTTCCTTTAGGCTGACGAACCCGCTGCGGGCGATGACGACGTGGTCCAGCACTTCGATGCCGAGCAGGCGCCCTGCTTCGACGAGCTGCTTCGTGAGCGCGGCGTCCTCCGCACTGGGCGAGGGGTCGCCGGACGGATGGTTGTGGACGGCGATGATGCTGGGGCAGCCCTCCCGCACGGCGTCCCGGAAGACTTCGCCGATCCGCACGACGGCGCTGCTGACGTTACCCCGGTAAACGTCCCGCATGGCGATGACCTCGTTCCGGGTGCTGAGCAGGAGTACTCTGAGTTCCTCCTGCTCCAGAAGAGCCATATCTGCAAAGAGCATCTGGAAGACGTCCTCCGCTGCGCGTACGATACGGCGCCCCGGCTGTTCGTGGAGCATTCGCTTGCCGAGCTCCATTGCGGCAAGAAGCTGGGAGGTCTTGGCCTCGCCCATCGCGTGCTGCTTAGTGAGCTCCCCGAAGCTTGCTTTGCTGAGCCCGCGCAGCCCTTCAAACCTGGAGAGGATTCGCTGGGCCAAGGTGACGACGTTTTCGCCGCTGGTGCCTGTGCGCAAGAGGATGGCGACAAGCTCCGCGTTGGTCAGCGCTTCGGGGCCGCGCATCCGGAGGCGCTCACGCGGGCGTTCGTCGATGGGCATGTCCCGGATCAGCGGTTGGTATGAGAGGGTCGCGGCCTGATCCATATCCGAAGACTAGTACGCCGGCCAGCGCCCGCGTAAGCGACAAGTGGCACTAGGTGACGCGGGACAACGCTTCGGCCATGCGGGGCCAGATGTCTTCCGCGAACGCCGCGTGCTTCTCCGGTCGGGTGGACGCGGCGTCCGCTTCCGCCCAGAGCTCGGCCTCAAGCGGCCCGAAGACCCCACGTATGTCCGCCAGGGCATCTGCGTCTGCCTCAGCGCGGTCCCTCAGAACGGCGAAGGCATGCCAGGTCGCCGGGTCGCCCAGGGCGGCGGGCACATGCGTTCCGAAGACCGGTACGAAGACGCTGACACACGGCTGTCCCAGCGCGACCCAGGCTCTCAGAGGGCGGTCAGGGCCGGCCGGCAGCTCCGCGATCATCGGGTGAAGGGGGCGCCAGGCCCCATACAGGGCGTCTGGGGGTGTCCCCCCCGCTTCCTTTCTTCTTTCGGGGAGCGGCGGGGCCTGGGGTCATAGCGGCACCCGATCTCGCGCTTCCGTGGAGTCGGGGCTGGGCCTCTGCTGAAGCCATGGACCACCCTCGCGCGGAAGAGCAGTCGAATTTGCGCTTGGCGAGGGTGAACGGAGCGGCAGCCCTTAGGCCACCCTCGCTCGGAAGAGTTGTCGAATGGCGTCTGGCAGGGTGAAGGGGGCGGCAGCACCATACAGGGCGTCTGGGGGTGTCCCCCCAGCTTCCTTTCTTCTTTCGGGGAGCG
>DAINDD010000100.1:0-6317 GCA_036732045.1 Chloroflexota bacterium | reverse complement strand
CTCCTAGTGTTCCCCCTATAATATCCTCTGATGCGAGAGAACCGGCTGAAGCGATTGTGGGCGGAGGATAGCGCGGCACTCGGCGGCTGGCTGACGATTCCCGCGAGCCTCTCGGCTGAGTACCTGGCGCACGCCGGGCTCGACTGGCTCTGCATCGATATGCAGCATGGCTCGATCGACTACCAGGTCGCGGTGACGATGCTGCAGGCGATCTCGACGACGGAGACGGTGCCGATCGTCCGGGTGCCGTGGAACGACCCCGGCATCATCATGAAGTCGCTGGACGCCGGAGCGTATGGCGTCATCGTGCCGATGGTGAACAGCCGCCGCGAGGCGGAGGCCGCCGTCGCTGCCTGCCGGTACGCGCCGCAGGGGAACCGTAGCTACGGACCTGGACGCGCCGTCCTCTACGCGGGCCGGGACTACGCCGCGAAGGCCAACGAGACGGTGCTCTGCATCTGCATGATCGAGACGCGTGAGGCGATCGAGCGGGCGGACGAGATCGTCAGCACGCCCGGCCTGGACGCGGTCTACGTCGGGCCAAGCGACCTGAGCGTCTCGATGGGACTGGCGCCCTCGTACGACCAGGGGGCGCCGGAGTTTGTCGCCGCGATGGAGCGTGTGGTGGAGTGCTGCAAGCGCCACGGCGTAGTCGCGGGTGTACACGCGGGGACGCCAGAGGTGGCGCGCAAGCGGATCGGGCAGGGGTTTCGCTTTGTGCAGATGTGCGACGACGCGGGCTCCCTGGTGCGGTGCGCCGCTGCCGCGCTAGCCGAGCTGAAGGCGGGTGTAGCGACTGCGCCGGAGACAGCGGTCTAGGCTCCGGCGGACCGGCGCGCCGGTTACGGGCTCCGGCGCGTGCCAGACAGCCTCGACGTTGTTCCCGTGAAGATCGTTGACGAAGGCCGCGTAGTACTGCTTCGAGTACTGCGGCCAGACTCCGGGTTCGCCACGCACTGTCGCGCCGTTTGCAAGCGCCGCCGCGAAGAACGCGTCGACGGCGTCACGGGCCGTCCGCATCGAAGGCGATGTGCGCCGCCGTGGTCACGGGGCTGCCTCGATAGATCGCGAAGTCGTCCAGGCCTTCGGCGCCGTAATGCACGCCTTCCTCCGCGACGTGCAACTCGGCCAGCCCGAGCGGTGCGAGCGCGGCGGTTTGGAGACGACGGCTGGCTTCTAGGTCGCTGGCGACGAACAGCACGTGATCGACGATGATCCGGCGGACGGTCATGCCGCCTAGCGCTTCTTGCGTTGAAGCCCGCCGAAGAAGCTCCGCCAGCCGGCCTCGGCGTCGCTGGCGCGGTGCAGATCGCTGACACGCTCGGCGATGATCTGGCGCACGCGTTCGTCTTCCCCGGCGTCGAGCCACCAGCCGTGGTCATCACACATATCGAGCTCGACGGCGTGCGCGCGGTAGTCGAAGACGATCATCTGTTTGTCGCAGGCAGGGCACTTCAGCTCGCTGGCGCGTTCGGCGTACGTGACAGTCGCGCGACGCTCCTCTTCGGTGGAGGCGACCGTGGCCTCGAGCTTACTGAGCTCGTCGTGGTCGAGCCAGCGGCCGTTGCAGTGAGGGCACCGGTGCACCGCCATGCCGCGCAGATCTTCGGCGACCATCTCGGCAGCGTCGCGGGGACAGTTCATGGTTATAGCGTCGAGGGTCGGGGGTCGTGGGTCAAGGGGCGGGTGAGTCCGGTGCGATGCTGGTCACCGTGACGGGAGCCGGGAGCTCGCCGCCTTTTAATGACAGCTTTCGCCGCGGCCAGTTCGTCGTCGCCTGCCTCAGTAATCTGTACTCCGCCGCTGGTGACTTGCGCGGCCACTGTCGGCGCGGTCAACAGAGCATCGCCAAGAAATATGCACAGCGGGTATCTCACAAGGTGAGCGGTGACCGCAGCGAAGGGCGATGCCGCGCTGGAGACGTGTTATGAAAGCACCTGCGCTTCAAGGGCGGGCGCGCTTTCGTCTTGTTCGGCGAGTCTAAGGTAGGCAAGCGTCCAGAATGCGGTCTGGAACGGCACTGATAAGACCTCCCAGATTGCGGACACGATGGTACCCGGCGCCCCGCGTGGCCAGACGAAGAACGCGATTTGGCCAACCAAACCGGAGGCGAAAAACACAAGCAATCCTGCGCCGGCTACTTGCCACCAGAGGCCTTTGACAAGCTGGCAGCTGTGGCTGATCGCATCCTTGGCCGACTCGTTGTTCAAGAGAACGGCTTGCGAGCCGAGTGACCATCTGACCAATGTGCGAATCGCAAACGGGATGCCGACGACCGTTATTGCCAGCAGAAAGACAGCTCCGACGAAGCGGAGCGCATACTCAAGCAATGGGCCGATTCGATCACGCGCAAGCCGGTAGCTCGTCGTGAAGGCTGGTTCACCGCCACTCGCTCGTATGTAGACGGCACGGACGAGGGCAGCGTTTACGATGATCGGAATGAAGATTGTGATGAGGAAGGCGGGACCTGCCGCAAACTGCGCGAGTTAAGTGAGCGCGATCGGGGCGGCGATCAGAAGGAAAATGAGAGGACGGCTGGCGACCAGAGAGAGCGACCGCCGGGCCGTCTGGGAGAACGCGAGATCCTTTGGAGCTTCCTGCGCCAAGACTTAATCTCGCTTGAGGGCGTCGTTGAGGGAGCCGGAACGGTAGCCGCCGAGGTCGATTGTGACGTAGAGGTAGCCTAACGACTTCAGGTGCCCTGTGGCTTCGGCGCGGTGGGGGAGGAGCGCGGCGAGGCCGGGTTCGTCTGTCTCGATGCGGGCGAGGGGGTCGCCGGAGGGTAGGACGTGGTGGCGGACGCGGACCTGGCGCAGACCGAGCGAGCGCAGGTATTGCTCGGCTTGCCCGACCCGGCTCAGGTTCTCGATGGTGACGGGGGTGCCGTAGGGGATGCGGGAGGCGAGGCAGGCCATGGCGGGCTTGTCCCAGGTCGGCAGGCCGCGTTCTCGGGAGAGCTCGCGGATCTCGGCCTTGGTGAGGCCGGCCTCGACTAGCGGACTGCGCACGCCGTGCTCGGCGGCCGCGCGGCGGCCGGGACGGAAGTCGCCGGTGTCGTCCAGGTTGCAGCCGTCGACAACGGATTCGATGCCGCGCTCGCGGGCGATCACGCTGAGCCGCGAGTACAGCTCGTCTTTGCAGTGGAAGCAGCGGTCGGCGTCGTTGCGGACGTAGTCAGGGTCGTCCATCTCGCGGGTGTGGATAAGCTCGTGGCGGATGCCGATCTGCTGGGCGAGCGACTTGGCCTCCTCGACCTCGGCCGGCGGGACGGACGGCGAGACGCCGGTTATTGCCAGCGCGCCCGGGCCGAGGACATCGTGGGCGACGGCGGCCACGAACGTGGAATCGACGCCGCCGGAGAAGGCGACGATGGCCGAGCGCATTTCGTCGATGATCCGGCGGAGGTGGGCGAGCTTCTCGGCGATGGGCGCCGCCTGAGTTGACATAGCGAGCCTATGATAGCAGTCCTTCGACAGGCTCAGGATGAGCGGGGCACTGGAAATGGGGCTGGTGCTGGTGCAGGCTTCGACAGGCTCGGGGGTGAGCGGAAGGCTTAGATCGCCCTGAGGAGATCGGAGGCGCCGTGGTGGTGTTCTTCGTCCGGGTGCGCGTGGGTGGCGACCAGCGTTCCGTTGTCGATCAGCTTGACGATCAGCGGGACGAGGCTGGGATCGAGCTGCGTCCCGGATACGCGCAAGAGCTCCGTGCGGGCCTCGGCGATTGTCATCGCAGGGCGGTACGGGCGTTTCGACGTGAGCGCATCGAACGTATCGGCGACGGAGATGATGCGCGACTCCACGGGGATATCCTCGCCGCTGAGGCCGTCCGGGTAACCGCTGCCTTCGTAGCGCTCGTGGTGGTGCCTGATGATGAAGGCCAGCCCGGCGAGGGTGCGCACCCGCTGGACGATCTCTTCGCCCTTGCCGGGATGCTGCTTGATCTGCGTCCACTCGTCGGTCGTGAGCTTGTCTTCTTTGGTCAGGATGTACGGCGGCAGGCCGATCTTGCCGACGTCGTGCATCTGGGCGGCGAGGACGAGCTCCCGCAGGTGCGAGGCGCTGAACCCCAGTTCGCGGCCGATGGCGTAAGAGAATGCGGCGACGCGGTCCACATGGCGGAACGTCTCGAGGTCGTGGTTCTCGATCTGGTCGGCCAGCGCGACGAGGTTCGTCGGGCGGCCGCGGTTCATCTGGCTAAGGGCGTCACGCATGGCTAGGCCTTCGGCGATGGCGCGACCGTCCTTCGCCCGGATGACTTCCCACGTCCAGCCGCCGATGACGGTCAGGAAGGCGACGAGGAACATGAAGTGGTAGAGCCACCACGAGTAGTCATAGAGACGCCCGAAATCGAGAGAGAGCTGTGCCTCGGCGAGGAATGCGAGACCCACAGCGACTGCGAGCTGTCCCGGGAGCCGCGCGAACTGGTATGACTGGTAGTAGCGCCAAGCGGGAAAGAGCAGCAGGACAAGCGTGATGGCGGTGAGCGTGTGCTGGAACCACTCTGCCTCCGTCGGGAAGCCGCGCAGCCAGTCGGGCGAAAGCATGCTCATCACGAAGTAGAAGCCGACGAGCACGACACTGACAATGAAGATGACCTGGGGAAGTTTGATTCGCGTGGCGCTCTCCATGCTTTGAAAGTAGAGGACGCTAAGCGTGGCGAAGAATCCTGCGCCAAGCGTGGCAAGCCACGGCGAGCGGCCAAGAGACGCGTACGGCTCGTCGAAGAGAAAGCCGGGCGTGCTGAGTCCGTGGATGGAGAACATCATGCCGAGTGTGAAGAAGGAGAGCGCGAGGAACATGATCCGCGTCTCGCGCATCGTGCGGGCGGATAGGATCAGGATGAGGCAGGCGAACGCCGAGAGCAGAGAGGCGGCGGAAACGATCCAGAAGTGGAAGGTGAAATGCGCCCACATCTTGTCGGAGCCTGGATCGAACATCAGGACGCCGAGGACAATCAGCGGCACCGCCAGTGCGACTGCTGCAATACGTGATGGCATATCGTCTTTACCTCTGCGCTTAGACTCCAGAAGATACAGACGTTACGGCGGAGTTAACGTTACGCGCCGGATCTCAAACGCTGTCAACCCCCTCCGCTTGAGCCGGCTCAGGTTGATATGCCGAGGAGGCCCCGAGTTTACGGGGTGATGGCGATCTTGAGAACACCCTCGGTTTTGCTGCGGAAGAGGTCGTACGCCTGGGGCATCTCGTCCAGGGTCATGCGGTGGGTGAAGAGCGGGCCGAGGTCGATTCCGCTGTACTGCATGAGCTCGCAGAGGTACTCCATGCGGTCGGCGCCGGAAGGGCAGAGCGTAGTGATGATCTTACGGTGCAGGAACGACGGCGCCATTGTCGGCATCGACACGGCTGGCAGCAGCCCGTAAACGCCGACGGAAGAGACGGTGCCGCCGCGGCGGATGGCACGGGTGGCCAATTCGAAGGTCGGCTGGGTGCCGACGGCCTCGATGGCGATATCGACGCCGTGGTTATTGGTGAGTTGCATGATCTTCTGGATGGGGTCTGTCTCCTTCGGGTTGATCGTCTCGTTGGCGCCGAACTTCTTCGACATCTCTAGCCGGTCCGGCAGCGTGTCGACGGCGATGATCTGGCCACAGCCGCGGGCGCGCGCCCCGGCCGTCGCCATCAAACCAACGGGCCCCTGGGCGAAGATCGCCACGGAGGCGCCAAAGCCGGCCTGCGTGCGCTCGATGGCGCCGAATCCGGTGGAGAGGATGTCGGAGATGAGAATGGCGTGTTCGTCGCTGACGCCGGCCGGGCAGATCGTAGTGTTCTGTTCGGCGTAGGGCACAAGGTAGTATTCGGCCTGGCAGCCGAAGAGCACGCTGCCTCCGCCGGAGCAGACGCTGTGATCAACGGACATGCACTCGTGGCACTTGCCGCAGCCGACCAGGCAGGAAGCGACGACGCGGTCGCCTTCTTTGAACTTGGCGACGCCGGCGCCGACCGCGCTGACGTGACCGACGCCCTCGTGGCCCATCGGGAGGCCCTCCGGGCGAACGGAGCGCGGGAAGGCGAAGTTGAGCACCGCGGTGGGGAACTCGTCGAGGAAATGCATGTCGCTGCCGCAGACGGTGCACATGCTCATCTTGACGACGATCTCGCCGGGGCCGGGCTCCGGCGCCGGGATGTCGATGATTTCCGCTTTGCCTTGCTCAGTCTTGATGCATGCCTTCATCGGGCAACCTCCCTGTACTTGCGATAGGCGACTCGCTGCGCGTTATCTGAGCACAGACTAAGGAACGGGTCAAGCGAGTGGCGGGCGCCTAGGTCATTGGAGCCGATTGCGAAGCACCCCTGAGG
>DAINDD010000099.1:0-6517 GCA_036732045.1 Chloroflexota bacterium | reverse complement strand
CCCCCCAGGCTCGCGACGAGCGCTTCAGCCTTTCCGCGTGGCATGGCGGCAAGAGTGCCCGTAAACACGAACGACTGGCCCGTCAGCGGCCCCTCAACGCGTTTGACGCGCTTCTGCTCCATGTTTACGCCCGCGCGCTTGAGCTTCTCGATGATCGTCTGCTTCTGGGGGTCCGCGAAGTAGGCGTGGACGCTCTCCGCGATCTTGGGGCCGACGCCGTCCACCTGCGCGATCTCCTCGGCGGAAGCAGCGGCGACAGCGTCCAGCGTGCCGAAGTGGTTGGCCAGCAGCGTGGCGATCTCGCCGCCGACGTGCCGGATGCCCAGCGCGAAGAGCAGCTTGCTCAGGTTGCGACCCTTCGCCGTCTCGATGTTCTTCACGATCTTCGAAGCCAGCTTCTCTCCCATGCGATCAAGCTCGATGAGCTGGTCCTGCGTCAGGAAGAAGATATCGGCCGGATCGCTGATCAGCCCGCGCTCCAGCAGCGTCGAGATCCACTGCTCACCGAGGCCCTCGATGTCCATGACCCCCGCGAAGTGGCCGATCCAGCGGTACATCTGGGCCGGGCACGAGACGTTGGTGCAGTACGTCATCGCCTCGCCTTCGGGGCGCACGGCCTCGCGGCCACAGACCGGGCAGCGCTTCGGGATGCGGTACTTCCGCTCCTTGCCGGTGCGCTTGCTGACGACGGGCCCGACGACCTGAGGGATGACGTCGCCGGCGCGCTGGACGATGACGGTGTCGCCGACGCGGATGTCCTTGCGGCGCACGTCGTCCTCGTTGTGGAGGGTGGCCTGCTTGACGATAACGCCGCCGACCTGCACAGGGTCCAGGATAGCGAACGGATTCAGCGAGCCGGTCCGGCCGACGTTGATCGCGATCTTGAGGAGCTTCGTCGTGGCCTGGATCGGCGGGAACTTGTAGGCGATGGCCCAGCGCGGCTCGCGGCCGACGTAACCTAGCTCGTCCCAGACGGACTTGTCGTCGATCTTGACGACCATGCCGTCGATCTCGTACTCCAGCCCGTGCCGCCCCTCTTCCCAGGTCTTGTAGAAGCGCTGTACGTCCTGAAGGTTGTCGAATCGCTTGATCTCGGGATTGATGCGGAAGCCGAGCTCGCCCAGCCAATGGAGGGTGTCCCAGTGCGTGGGGGGGACGTCACCGCCGTCAGCCCAGCCAAGCTGGTAGATCCAGATGTCGAGCCGTCGCTGCGCGGTCATCTTCGGATCGAGCTGGCGAACGCCTCCTGCCGCGGCGTTGCGGGGGTTGGCGAAGAGCGGCTCACCGCGTTCGGAGCGCTCGATGTTCAGCCGCTCGAAGGCCGCTTTCGGCATGTAGACCTCGCCGCGCACCTCGAAGCGCTTCGCATAGCCATCGCCGCGCACCCGCGTCGGGATGCTGCGGATCGTACGCAGGTTCTCGGTGATGTTTTCGCCGCGGTAGCCGTCGCCGCGCGTCGCACCTTGAACGAAGCGGCCGTTTTCGTAGTCGAGCGCCACGGCCAGCCCGTCGATCTTGGGCTCACAGACGAAGCGGAACTTGTCCGTCCCCGCCAGCCTGCTCGCGCGTTGGTACCAGCCCTCCAACTCGCTGAACTTGAAGGCGTTGGCCAGCGAGAGCATCGGCTCTCGGTGCTCGACGACGCCGAAACCCTCAGCGACGCGCTCGCCGACGCGTTGGGTGGGCGAGTCGGGCGTGATCAGCTCCGGGTAGTGCGCCTCGATAGCCCGCAGGCGGCGCATCAGCTCGTCGTACTCGGCGTCGCTGACGGACGGCTCGTTCTTGACGTAATACAGGTAGTCGTGGATGTGGATCTGGGAGCGCAACTCCTCGGCCTTGAGCTGCGCCTCCTGGACGTGGTCGATCCCGCACGACATCGCAGGGCCAGTTTACGCGAGCGGACCGAAAACGCCCATGAACTGTTGAATGTCAACAGGAGTCGTGGACGGAATCACAAGTTGATAGTCCCCGTACGTACCCCCGTGCCGCCGAATGTTGAACTTGAAGTGCCCCTTCTTGTCGCGACTGAGTCTTCGCCAGTCACTCGCCAGATCGCTGACAGGAATGACGAATTCGAGCAGCCGACCATCGTGATCGCAAATTAGCACGGCTATGTCGTATTCCTTTCCCGGTAGACCCAGAAACCACCTACCGTTGCGTCTCTTGTCTTCGGTGGCAGTGGCGACACCAACGCGCAACCCCTGCTTCGTTCGGTACTCCTGCCCCTTTACCTGAATCAGGTCGTGACGAGTGGCAAATTCCTTCTGGATTCGGATTCCGCGGGCCTTAGCGCTCTCTGTCGCGATCGGCGCGTCCCCTACTACTGGCGCAATTGGCGTCGTCGACCGGAGATCTTCCGTTATTCGTATGAGGCGGCCCTCAATGTCGGCAGCCAATCGATAGTCGCGTTCTATCTGCTCTAAGGCGCGAGCCAGGGACACGATCCGTTGCGCGTCCCCTGACTTTGCGGCACGCGCAAGTTCATCTAACACAGTCTGTCTCAATTCATCGAGCGATACCAATAACGTCATAACCCCTACTCCTTATAAGCGTAAGTGATTTATAAGGGTAAGATAAACACCAGAGCGGATGCCTGTCAAGTAGCGCAGTCACCTAGCGCCGGATGTCGTAATCTGTGTCCGCTATGGGCATCGACATCCGCGTCCGCCCGGCCACCGAGGCGGACGTGCCGGCGATTCGCGAGATCTACAACTACGAGATCTTGCACGGTACCGCAACTTTCGACACGGAGCCGGAGACGCTCGAGGACCGCCTGGCCTGGTTCCGCGAGCTGCAGCAGTCCCCGTATTGCGTGCTCGCTGCGGAGGTCGACGGGGAGACCGTCGGCTGGGGATGCCTGCAGCCGTACCGGCCACGACCGGCCTATCGTTTCACGACCGAGAACTCGGTGTACGTCCAGCAAGATTGGCGCGGGCGAGGCATTGGCAAGGCGATCCTCAGACGGCTGGTCGCGATCGCGCGTGAGAACGGCTTGCGCAACATCGTGGCCGTGATAGCCGAGGGCCACCCGGATAGCGAGGCGCTGCACGCGCGCTACGGCTTCGAGCACGTCGGACGGTTGCGCAAGGTCGGATACAAGTTCGAGCAGTGGCTCGACGTGGTGTTCATGCAGCTGACGTTGCGCTGAAGTCGTGTGATTTCAGTTACAGTGCGGGCCTCAGTGCATGATAAAATTCAGGCGTGAAGCTCGTTATCGTCGACTACGGGGCGGGGAACCTGCACAGCGTGGCCAAGGCCGTGCAGAGCCAGGGCGTGCGGCCGATGATCACAACGAGCGCGAAGTACCTGGCCGAGGCCGATGCGCTCATCGTGCCGGGCGTCGGCGCGGCGGAAGATACGATGCTGAACCTGCGCCGGTGCGAGCTGGTTGAGCCGATCAAGGAGTACATCGCTTCCGGCCGGCCGTTCCTCGGCGTCTGCATGGGCCAGCAGGCTCTGTTTGACGCGAGCGAGGAGGACGGCTTGCAGGAGTGCCTTGGCATCTTGGCGGGGCGTGTCGTGAGGCTGCCCGACGACGTCAAGGTGCCGCACATGGGCTGGAACCGCGTCCGCATCACGCGACAACACCCGATCTTCGACGGCATCGCAGACGGCTCGTACTTTTATTTCGTGCACTCGTACCGGCCGCGACCGGACGATCTGTCCGTCGTGATCGGCGAGACCGACTACGGCGTGACGTTTCCGTCAGTCGTGGCGAAGGACAACGTTGTGGCCACGCAGTTCCACCCGGAGAAGAGCGGCGAGACGGGACTGCGCATGTACGCCAACTTCCTGCGCATCGCCGCGCGCGCGGCGGTGAACTGAGATGACGATCCAGGACGACGAAGGATTCGACGGAGTGGAGTTCGATACCCCGATCGGGTCATTCCGAGCCGGTAGAGGCCGTGATTCACGCTGGGCAAAGGCCGATCCGGAGTTCCGGGCGATCCGCTGGCGGGTGCGGCGACGCATGCAGTTCTTCCGCATGGTCTTCACGTTTGCCTGCGTGTTGGCAGTCTTAGGGGCCATCGATTGGGCGACCGGCGGCGGCTGGTGGATTCAGTGGCTGGCCCTGGTGATGGGGGTCCTGGTCCTGCTGCGTTTCCTCAGCATATTCGTCTTCGATGGGCTCATCGGCCGCGAAGCCGAACGCCGGATGATTGAGAGCGAACTGCGAAAACGCGAGAGCCGCGGGCAGTAGATCGTACTTCTTCACGCTGGTTAAGACGGGGTGAGCGCTCGTCTGTTGCGGCGATTGCCCGACCGACTGTTAACGTGGCGTGAACACCGTTCCAACGCAGTCAGCGCACAAGGCCAAGGTAGTTCGCGAAGTCTCGAGTGGCGTACAGGTAAATTAGATCGCCGGTCTCCGAATCGATTCTTGCAAGGCGGCTGCTACAACTCGAGAAGAACTCGCAGCCGGAAGTCATCCGTAAGGGCAGGTAAGCCTTCCTCTGTCCAGCCACTTGGCGTGGCCGAACCATCCTGCCGGCAACTGCAGAAACTCGCGTGTCGATTGCGACGCTCGATCAACCCACCCACAAGGCCCAAGTCCCGACTCCCCCGTCAGCCCTTACGCTCTTTGCCCGAGCGTAGTCCACAAGACTGCCGTTCAAAGAGAACAGCGGCGAATAGTTCTGTGCGTCAGATACAAGGTCGGAATGAGCCTCGCCGTCTGCACTGACAAGCATTGGCGGTTTGGCAGCGCTGGGTCGCGCTCTCCGCCCTGCGTGTTGCGGCGAGCCAGCTGCCGTCTGGCGACCAGGCCGCCTCTCCAAATCCGAACGGCGTCGGCGCGACGTCTTGCGCCAACTGCCGTGCGACGCACAGTTCACCCGAAGGAATGACAAAGAGGCCCTCCGTTGTGTACGCTTCCGCACTACTCGCCAACCAGTCGCCGTTGGCGTTCCAAGTCGGACTGTCCTCGCTAACTTGAGCTCCAGCCGCTGTTTGAACACGTCAGACCCGTTCGTGGTAACGGAGGCCAAAGTGAAGCCTTCGTACTGGCTCATCCGCACGACCGCGCGGTTTGCCGGGCCGACTGACAGAGAGGCGAGCGTGTATGCGCAGCACAGCTCCTGTCCGGATGCTGTGAGCCATCGGTGGCGAGTCAGTTCTCCGGTGTCGCCCGGCGCTTGTCGTAGGAGCGTCGTGGACGTGCCAGACTGCAAATCATATGCCATGAGGTCGGGATCAGACGCGTAGAGCAGGAGTCCGCCTGCTGGATCGAGGGCGACGCTGGGAACAGTTCGTCCTAGTAGTTGTTGTCATGCTTTGCCTCGCGTGGTTCGTCATACTAGAGGATGAGCGCTTCCTTGCCGGTGGCGACGTCTCGGCGCAAGACGCGGACGTGCTTGCCGTCCTTGTAAGCGTAGAAGAGAAATCTGTCCGCAATTGGGCGCGTCGTTAGAACCTCTCGCCACTGGCGAGCGCGTCGGCCAGCAAGGACGATCCGGCAGGCTGCGTAGCCGTTGGGGTGGATGAGGGAGTGCGGCTCGGTGTGCGAACCGGCGAGACCGTCCCCTCTGTCGCTGAACGAGACGGTTGCGCGTCGTCGTCCCCCCATGAGGTGAGAAAGATGGCGCAAAATATCAGTCAGAGCACTAGGCATGCGCGAATTTGACGCTCGTTGCTAGGGCAACGCTCCTCCTGGCGCTGGTTTACGCTTGCAACTCTGTAACCTTCGACCTCGAACCTGTACCCTGCCTACATGGAGATCATCCCCGCCATCGACATCCGCGCCGGCCGCTGCGTCAGGTTGGACCAGGGCGACTATGACCGGGAGACCGTGTTCGCGGATGATCCCGTGCGGATGACGCGCCGCTGGCAGATGGGGGGTGCGATGCGGCTCCACGTGGTCGACTTGGACGGCGCGCGAGACGGCGTCCCCCGGAACGAAGACGTGATCCGGCGCCTGATCGCAAGCGTGGACATCGCGGTGGAGGTCGGCGGTGGAATGCGGGACGTCGCGGTGATCGGTCGCTACCTAGAGGCGGGCGCGGACCGGGTCGCCATCGGCACGGCGGCGATCAAGGACCAGACGATGCTCGTCAACGCGCTCGGCATGTTCGGCGAGCGTATTTTCGTCGGCGTTGATGCGCGGGAGGGCCTCGTCGCAACGGAGGGCTGGCGCGAAACGTCGACGGTGCGTGCGCTCGATCTGATCGCCGAGCTGTCGCAGTTCGGCGTCCGCCGCATCTTCTACACCGACATCTCGCGCGACGGCATGCTCGGCGGCCCGAACTTCCCGGTGATCCAGGAAGTGGTCGAGCATGCCGCCGGCCTGCCGTCGGTGATGGCGGTTATCGCGTCCGGCGGCATCTCCACCGTGGAGCACGTGCAGCGCCTGAAAATGATCGGCGTCGAGGGCGCGATCATCGGCAAGGCGCTTTACACGGGCGCGCTGGACCTGGGCGAGGCGATCGCGGCGGCGTAGCAACAAGGAACTAGTGTAGTGCTTCGTATTTATCGTTAATTATGCTAGACTGTGGTCATGAGAACCAGCAGAACGTTGACG
>DAINDD010000098.1:0-6807 GCA_036732045.1 Chloroflexota bacterium | reverse complement strand
TGCGTCACGGACGGCGACTTTGGGTGTCGTTTGGCGTGACGGCAAACCCAACCGCATGATGAGGGGACGCGCTCGCAGGCCGTGGACATTATCCGTTCGCTCATAGGTCACATTGAAGTCCATCCTTGCCAAGAACGTGGTCGCTGCGACGTCGTTGTCGTAGGTGCGCTGGCTCAAGTCCTGGCCTTCGCCCAGCAAAAAAAGACCGCCGGCTCCTCGGGAGCCGGCGGTACGTCCTTGATGGTTGCGGGGGCTCGCAACCGCCTTGATTTGCAGCTGAGGGAGTTGCTTAAGATAGCGATAGTCCTTGAAGAGGCAACGTTGAGCCTCCGAACGTCCGCTCCCGGACCATAAGCTGCCGTGCCGCTAATGCGGCGGAGATGCCCGCCTGTGACCCAAACCGGACTTCTGCAACTACGCCAGTGTGGCGGTCGGGCTCATGCTCAGATCGAAGTCTGCCTCGATGAGCAGGGCTGTTTTCGGTGTGCAATCGCGTGGCGGCGTGTAGTTGTCCGCCACGAAGCACCCGCTGCATCTTCTGCGCACCCGATATTCACCTAAGCGACGCGCACCCGGTTCTACTTAGGAGGTTCCATTCGGGCACGTGTTCTCGCCTGCACCCGCTGGCGGCACCTTATCGCTGGGTTTCAAAGAGCCTTTCGGTTCCCGATCTTGGCGCGCTCCACATGCAGTGAGAGGCACATACGGGTTCCGGTCGGCGAGGAATGTTTGCTCCCGGCTACAATTTGTGCAGACGAATATTTCTCTTTGTTTTCCTAGGGTGTGGGCAGCCGGCTCAATTAGCTTGAGCCGCAGTTCGCCACCGCACATACAACGCAACGAGGGCGGAGGTTCGACGAGGGGACGCATGTGACTTCTTCACGCTTAAGAGCGAGGAGAGCGACGTGGAACTTCCTTAACGTCGACGAGGTCCACGGGTTCCCATAGGACGCGAGGGTTGTGCTGCCTGTGGAATTGACTATTAAAACCCACAGACGACACCTAAACTGAGGTACTACGAAAGGGGGGAGCTGATGTCACTCGGCACATCATCGTTTTGATTCTTGTCCTGATCGGCGTCATTCCCACATGGGCTACAGTCGCGCGTGGGGCTATGGTCCTTCGGGATTAATCGGTGTTGTGCTCGTCGTCGTACTCATATTGTTTTTGCTGGGAAAGATTTAGGGACCGCGGGGGAGAAGCACAGTCTCGCATCTTTGATCAGCGGGTCACCGCCTAGCGTCAACACGCTGACTATGCGGGAGTATCTGGCGCGCTCCCGATGGCGTCAGCTCCTGTATCGCCTGTATCGCCACCCGATCGTGATGTTTGGCGTTGGTCCGGCGTATCTTTTTATCTTGCGGTGCGCGGGGGCTCAGCAGAGGGTCCCCGGCAGGTGTCCCTCGATCTCTCGCACCGATCACCCCAGCCGAACCCTTAGACGATGTGTGTTGCCGTCGTCTGCCAGCGGCACACGCAACGGCCGCTCCATGATCACTGTGTCGTCTAGCTCGGCGGAAGCAATGCCTCGGCCAACGCCGCCGGGGTTTTCGACCAGGATCTCGTATCGTGCGGAGCGGTACCGAACCAACATCTCGAAGCTCGGCCAGGCCTTCGGAACGCATGGGTCCAGATGCAGAACCTCGCCCTGCAGGCGCAGCCCAAGGATGCTCTCTATACCCGCGCGCTGCATCCATCCAGCGGAGCCCGTGTACCAGGTCCAGCCGCCGCGCCCGACGTGGCGCGGATTTGCATAGACGTCGGCGGCAACCACATAAGGCTCCACCTTGTAGCGCTGCACGCCCGCCCGGGTCCGGGCGTGATTGATGGGGTTGAGGAGCGAGAACAGCCGCGCCGCCTTGTCGCCTTGGCCGAGCCGCGCAAAGGCCATCACCGACCACAGAGCGGCGTGCGTATATTGGCCTCCGTTCTCCCGAATACCTGGCGGATAACCCTTTATGTAGCCCGGATCTAGCCGCGTCTGGTCGAACGGTGGCGTGAACAGGAGCGCCAGTCCGTCCTCAGGACGGATCAGTTCGCGATCGACCGCCGCCATGGCGCGAACGGCGCGCTCGCTGTCCGCGGCCTCGGAGATCACTGCCCAAGTTTGCGCGGTCGAATCGATCCGGCACACCTTGCTCGCCGCCGAGCCGAGCGGCGTACCGTCGTCGTACCAGCCACGCCGGTACCAGTCTCCGTCCCACGCCTCACGCTCGAGCGAATAAAGGAGGGCGGCGGCTTGCGCTCGCCAAATGTCGCCGCGGCCCCTATCGTGGCGTGCATCCGCGAGCGGAGCGAATGCGGTGAGCGTTGAATGCAGGAGCCACCCGAGCCAGACGCTCTCGCCCTTACCGCGTGCGCCAACGCGGTTCATGCCGTCGTTCCAGTCGCCGGTACCCATTAGCGGCAGGCCGTGGACGCCGAACGTGAGGCTTTGGTCAAGCCCGCGCGCGCAGTGCTCGAACAGCGTGGCGAGCTCGTCGGAAACGGTGGGCTGGAAAAATCTTTCGTGCTCGCCCGCCCCGAGCCTCGGGCCTTTCAGAAAGGGAACCACCTCATCCAGGACGGCGTCGTCGCCAGTCGCGTCGATATAATGGGCGGTGGCGTAGGCGAGCCACGCGCGGTCGTCGGAGATCCGCGTGCGCACGCCCTGCCCGGAGTGCGGCAGCCACCAGTGCTGCACGTCGCCTTCGATGAACTGCCGCGCCGCTGCTCGCAGCAAGTGCTCGCGCGTAATCTCCGGTCGAGAGGCGGCGAGCGCCATGCCATCCTGGAGCTGATCGCGGAAGCCGTAGGCGCCGCTCGCCTGATAGAAGGCAGAGCGGGCCCAGATACGGCAGGCGAGCGTCTGGTAGAGCAGCCAGCCATTCAGCATGATGTCCATGGGCCTGTCGGGCGTCTTCACCTGAACCGCGCCGAGGGCATCGTCCCAATACTGGTCGACATCGGACAAGACGGTGTCAAGATTGGCCGCGCGATACCGCGCGATCAAGCTCCGCGCGTCTTCGGCGCTCGCAGCCTGCCCGAGAAAGAACACGACCTCGACGGTGCCGTGCGGTGGGAGTTTGATGTTGGTGCGCAGCGCGCCACAGGGATCCAGGCCGGCCCCCACGGTTTTGGAGAGCGCGGTCGCGCCGGCAAGCGCCGCCGGGCTCGAGAGGGTGCCATTGCGGCCAATGAACTCCCGCCGGTCGCCCGTCCAGTCCCTCTGACATCCGTTTAGATCGGCGAAGGCGACCCGAGATCCGAAGGCCGTGTTCCACGCGTTGCGCGCGAACATCGCGCCGGTCACGTGATCAATTTCCGTCGCTACGAACGGCGCCGAGACTGTCCGCGATGGACCGAGAACCCATTCGGCATAGGCAGTCACCGATAGATACCGGGTGCGGCTCGACGTGTTGTGTAGCTTGAGACGTGAGATCTTGATCGGATCGTCGAGCGGCACGAATTGCAGGAGATCGAGCGCAATCCCGTGCGCCGTATGCTCGAACCGGCTGTATCCCCTCCCGTGGCGGGCGACATAGCTGCCCGCCTCGTCGCGGATTGGCAGGGCCGTAGGGCCCCACAGGGTACCAGTCTCGTCGTCGTGAACATAGATCGCCTCCCCCGGACGATCGGTGACCGGATCGTTCGACCAGGGGGTGAGCTGGTTCTCGCGACTATTGACGGACCAGGTGGTGCCGCCGCCTTCGATCGCTACCTGAAAGCCGAAGGAGGGGTTGGCGACGACGTTTATCCAGGGGGCCGGCGTTGACTGTCCAGGGCCGAGGAACGTTACATATTCCCGTCCATCCTCGGCGAAGCCGCCCAAGCCGTTGAAGAACT
This sequence comes from Chloroflexota bacterium, assembly GCA_036732045.1. Taxonomy (GTDB): domain Bacteria; phylum Chloroflexota; class Dehalococcoidia; order SM23-28-2; family RBG-16-64-32; genus DATKKM01. The sequence continues at coordinate 2,982 of DAINDD010000098.1, read as the reverse complement.
CCAGGTTCGGCAGAGATGGCGGCATCTTCGCCGCCGGAGCAAGGACGGCCCGCTTCGAAAGGGGTCGGGCAGGGATTCTGCGATCGGGAATACGGTCAAGCTGATCGGAAAGGCGCCCGCGCTGTCCGACGAACACTGCCCGCGCCACTGACGCGAGAAGGGCGCATGTCTCCGGCGAAATCAGATCGGCTCGGAGGACGAAGACACGGCCCGGAGGTCCTTCCATGTCGGCCTGCGGCAGGGACCGGCCCTGCCTCACCAGCGTCTCGAGCGCAATCTGAAGGTCCTGCACATAGGAAGACGCGTGCTCGTTCAGGATCACTAGATCGAAGGCGAACTGCTTCATCCGCAAATATTCGTGCGCACGAAGCAATTGGCGGGCGATGTCGAGGTGCTCGGTGTCAGCGATGCGCAGCAGCAAGATCGGCAGGTCACCGGAAATGCTTAGCGGCCACAGCCCCGACTGCGCGCCGGCGCCTCGAAGGATGGCCTCGGAGAAAGGCCTCAGTGTGGGAGCTGAGTAGATGAGGTGTCCCGCGAGACGCTGGAACAGGCCTGCCTCGCCCGAATCGAGGCCGAGATGGTGGAGTTGCACCTGCGCCTGGGTCCAGGCGAGAGTCGCCGCCCGCTCGAAGGCGGTGGTGTCGTGATGCTTGTCGATGAGGTCAAGCAGCGCTTTACGAGAGGATGCGACCACGGTCCAAAAGGCAATGTGTACGACCGCGCCGGGTGCGATCCGCACGCGCCGGCGCAGGGCGAAGACCGCATCGAGCACGGTACCGACCGTGTTCGAGAGCGGAGGACCGTCGATCACCGCGATTGCCGTTCGGACGCCGCCGCCGCGGCCGAGGAACCGGGCCCTATCGGTTTCCACCTCTGTTTTTCCCACGGCGCCGCCGTCGACGACAGCGAGGTGTGCAGCCCAGATTTCCGGCTCACTCGGCGCACGCCGCCGCCGCGTCGCCAGAATGGCGCCGACTTCGGCCAGATACTCAGTCTCGACGAACAGCTTGGAAAAGGCTGGATGCGCGACGTCGGCAGCCTGGGGCGCCAGCACGAGCTCGGCATAAGACGTGACTTCGATCTCCCGCATGCGGGTTCCAGAGTTCGATATCGAGACGCGACGGACCTCGGCATCGTCTTCGGCCGAGACGAGCACCTCCAGGGTCGTCGTGAGCGATCCGTCGCGGCGCGTGAACTCGGCGCGATTCTCGTTGAAAGTGACATCGTAGTCGTCGGGCTCGACGCCACTCGGCTGAAATCCAGCCGACCATACGTTGCCGCGGTCGACGTCGCGCAAAAAGAAATAGGAGCCCCATTCGTCGCAGGTGGCGTCCTCGCGCCAACGAGTCACAGCCAGGTCGCGCCAGCGGCTGTAACCCGAGCCGGCGGCCGTGAGCATCACCGCATAGCGGCCGTTCGAGAGCAGCTGGGTGACGGGCGTCGCGCCGTGCGCTGTGGCAAGCCGCCGGTCGCCGGGCGGCTCCACGTCCCAGATTTTGGCGGCTGACTCCGCCGCCGCCCAGGGACGCGCCACCGCCACGCCACGCGGGGCGTGCTCCTGCAGTAACAGCTCCGTCGCCTGCACGATGGGCTCGGCGTGGAACCGCGCCCGCATCACGCCGTCGAGAAGCGCGTCGGCGATGGCCACAATCGTCATGCCCTGATGATGCGCCATAAAAGCCCGCACGATCGCGACGGTCTTGCCTTCCGGCACGCGGATCGGCGTGTAGTCCAGGGCCTCGTAGAAGCCATAGCGACCGCTCGCACCGGCCGCGGCGAGGCGGTCGAAGTTGCACGCCGCAGCCTGCGGATCGACCATGCTCGCGAGCGCGGTCGCGTAAGGGGCAACGACGACGTTCTCGCCCAGCCCTCGCTTCAGCCCGAGGCCGGGCACGCCGAAGTTCGAATACTGGTAGGTGAACTCCAGATCACGGGCGTTGTAGGCGGATTCCGAAACGCCCCAAGGCACCCCGAGCTTGGCCCCGTAGTCGATTTGGCGCCGCACGATCAGGCGGCTCGTGCGTTCGACGAGGCTGCTCTCCGGCGCCCGCATGACGAGTGATGGCATGAGATATTCGAACATCGACCCCGACCAGGACATCAGCGCCGCGCCGTACGCGACCGGCGTGACGGCACGGCCGAGGCGAAACCAGTGACGGGCGGGGACGTCTCCCTTAGCGATCGCCATGAAGCTCGCGAGCCGTGCCTCCGAGGCAAGGAGATCGTACCAGCTCGGGTCGAGCGTGCCCTCGGCCACGAGATAGCCGATCGAGAGCAGTTTCCGGTCGTCGTCGAGCAGAAAGCCGAACTCCATTGCGAGCGCTGTCGCCCGCGCGGCCTCCTCCAGGGCCGAGAGGCGCGCCGCCGAAGAAGCGACTGCCTCCGCCGACACATCGATATCACGGCGATGGCTCTCGATCGCGCTTCTGGTCGCCTCCGCCCAGAACAGCATGTCGGCGCCGGTGTCGTCGCTTCGTTCGGTCGCGAGCGCAAGCGCGATGTCCGCCAGGGTCTCGGCGTCGACCGCGAGCGTCGAGAGGCGTTTCGCGATCCCCTCTCCGTCGACGAGTGCCCGTCGCAGGTTGGCCGCCAGCACGGCGAGCGCCTCGTCCAGCTGACGCCACGTCACCGTTTGCGTTCGGCGACCTTCGCGCAACCCGCCCGCCTCCTCGCGCATGAGCTCGAGCGCGTCTGCGACACCGGCAAGACGCCGCTCATCCGTGAGCGGGTGACCGGCCCAATCCCGGCACGCATTGGCGAGGGCGATGAGATGCCCGGCCAGATTGCCGCTGTCGACGGAGGAGATATATCGGGGATCGAGCGGCCGTAGATTCCGCGTGTCGTACCAGTTGTAGAAATGGCCGCGGAAGCGCGCGAGCCGGTTCATGGTGGACAGAGTCGCCTCCAGCCGCTCGACCGCATCGATCGTTCCCATCCATCCCAAGTCGCGGGCGCTCACCACCGATAGGAGATAGAGGC
>DAINDD010000097.1:0-6927 GCA_036732045.1 Chloroflexota bacterium | reverse complement strand
GGGTGGAGGGAGGGACGAAATTCGCCAGAGCAGGTGCGTGTGCTCTTCTACCGGCACCGCAAGAGCCAGGAGGATGCTGAAGAAAGGGAGTGAAGAGGGCGCAGCCCTCCTACCGGGGGTCTGGGGTGTCCCCAGCCCACTTTCAACCGCCGCCAGTGCCCGGCCCGCACGACGAACGTGCGGACGGCCCGCGAGACTCTGTTGAGCGGCCCTCAGGTGCTGCTGCTACCGCCAAGGGCGCTGCTGAGACCGCCGAGTTGGCCGGTGATGGCCAAGCCAAGCGCTCCCAGAGCAGCTATCGCGATGACCGCGATAAGACCCAGAATCAGACCGTACTCAGCAAGCGCCTGCCCCTCTTCATCCTTGTACAGAACGAACAGCTTTACTACTATCTCGCTCGCCTTGGAGAACATTGTGGTCTCCTCCTCTTCCCGAAAATCAGCTTGTCGCTTGTCGTTCTAGACTAGCGTTGGCCACTCGATAAGACGCGGGCCCTGGGTTGGCCGTTGCACTCGTTAGGCATGTTCTGTGCGTCCAGTGCAGGTGACACTGCCTCGAAATTGGGAGCGGACGCGGCCGTCCGTCCGCAATCTCATCACCGGTTGTGTGTCGTGGCCGGCCCGTGACGCTAAATCCACGTAGTTGACGCCGGTCTGTCCCTTGTAAAATCCGGCGGCGGGCTCCGAATCGCGGCGCATGAGAATATCCCCTCGGGCACTGCACTCTCGGAGTCGGTTTGGCTGCCCAATCGAGGTGGAATCGAAGCGGCCGCGCGAGGGCTCGGCGGGCGTGACGCTAACTAGGGCAGTGTTGGCTACGTTCGGTTCTTACCTGTGCTAGAATCGCCCCGGCTCCTTGCTGAGCCTGTTTCGTTGAGGAAGAGGTCCGTATGAAGTTTCCTTCCCTGGGTGTTCTTGTGGTTCTGGCCGCGGCCCTCTTCCTGACCATGGCGTGCAGTGGCGATGACAACAACAAGAGCAGTGTCACCCCGGTGAGTAACGGGAGCAGCGGCGGTACCGGCCAGGCGCTGAAGGACTACTTTCAGCAACTGAACACCATCTTGACCAACTGGAACGACCAGTCGAGTCAACTGAAGAGCCAATATCCCGGCGCAGGTTCAGACCCGGATCAGACGCGCCAGTACGTCTCGAAGTTCCTGCCGGTAACCGCGAACGCATTGAGTGACCTTAAGAGCCTGAACGCACCGAGTACCGTAAGCGATCGCCACGACAAGTTAGTATCGGTTGTCGAGGACTTGGTGGCGGCGGAAACAAGCTTGCCCAACGATGTGGCGAGTATCAACGACGCATCCGGGATGAAGGCCTACTTCGCCGGTCGTAAGAGCGATTTCACGGCGAAGGCTGGCCTGGTCAATGCCGCTTGCTCAGACCTGCAGACGGTAGCTAACAACAACAACATCGTCATTGCCCTGCCGTGCGGCGGCCCGGCGAGTCCGGCACCGGCGCCAGTAAGCGGGTCAGTCACACCGCAGGCCAGCTAGGTGATCGTTTTGCAGCCCTGGAAGCATCCCTAATTAACGCCTGTACCGAAGCGTCAGAAATCGAGTCAGCCCGGATGCCCGAGCGGACGTCACTGCCTCGAAATTGAGAGTGGGGCGCCAGCACTCTCCCCAATTTCATCCGCGATCGTGCCGGGGCCGACATGTGTCACTATCACGGGTTAGGTCGTAGATCGCGGGCGCGCGCGCGTGGCCGGCTCCGGGGTATACCTGCACGGCGTGCGTGAAGCCGGAAGCCGCAAAACCGGCCGGCGCGGTCAGTGCGTTCGGGGAGGCGCAGGACGCAGTGGGCTGCCCAGTCTTGCTCGGATTAGGGTCGGCGAGTGTCGCCGTCGGTGAACCGTCAGTTAAAACGCCGTTCAGTGCCGGTTTCCGTATTGACGGGGAGAGGAGAACACCGGTAGTTTACTTCTAGAGTATCCGTACTAAGGATTCTCGTGGCCAGCCCAAATGGGAGGGGACAAAGGTGGGGCGTCCATCCAGATGGGCCTCATTCGGGAGGCTGGCCGCGAACGAAAAAAGAGGAGACAGCGGCCGGCCATCTCCGAGCGAAGCCCCCAGCTACCAAGGGGGTGGCGAAATGGCTGTACTAAGCGTCCAGCGAAGGTTGTGGCGATGGGCTCCGGGAGCCTTCGTCTTCGGCTTTGCTCTTTCACTGGCACTGTTTGGCGGATCGGGTTACGCTGCGCCGGGCAACGTCCACACGTCCGTCTATTCCTGGGCGGCGCAACACCCTGGTGAACAGGTCCCCGTGATCGTCCAGACAACGGGCGATACGTCGGAGGCCGTCGCTGCGGTAGAGGCGAACGGAGGTGAGGTCAAGCGCGACTTCTCCTTCATTTCCGCCGTGGAAGCGACCGTTCCCGTCTCGTCGCTCGCTGAGGTCGGTGCGCAGCTGGACTCCAGTTACATTAGCCTGGACGCGCCCATGCAGTCGGCGGGCTTCGTAGACGTCAGTAATCTGGCGACCGCGTACCCCTTCGCAGTCAACGCACCGGCTGTCTGGAACGCCGCTACGCCGCGAACGGGAGCGGGAGTCGGTGTAGCGGTGATCGACTCCGGCGTGTCCTGGTCCGGCAACTCCGACTTCCTCAACGCCGACGGCACATCCCGGGTCACGGACGTTATCATCTCCTCCACGACAACTAATGCGAACGACGGCTACGGCCACGGCACGCACGTCTCGGGTATCGTCGGCGGCAATGGCAACCGGCTGAACGGCAAGTACATCGGTATCGCGCCGAAAGCCAGCATCCTTAACGTCAAGATTGCCGACGACATGGGCGCCACCTCGCTGGGAGACGCGATCGCTGGCGTGCAGTGGGCCGTAGACAACAAAGACCTCTATAACATCCGGGTGATGAACCTGTCGCTCCAGTCGTCAGTAGCACAAAGCTACAAGACTGACCCTCTGGATGCAGCGGTAGAGTACGCCTGGGTGCGCGGCATCGTCGTCGTTGTCGCCGCGGGTAACGCGGGCACCGCCAGCGACGCCGTGTCCTATGCGCCGGCGAATGACCCGTTCGTCGTGGCCGTTGGGGCGACTGATGACGCGGGCACGCCAACGCTCGCTGACGATACCGTCGCCCCATTCTCCAGCCGCGGCGTCACACAGGACGGCTTCGTCAAGCCGGACGTCGTAGCCCCTGGCCGGCGGATTGTCTCGGACATTAATCCCAGCAGCGTTCTCGCGGTCACTGAACCTGACCGGTTTGTAGACGGCGTCTACTTCCGCCTGAGCGGCACGTCGATGTCGACCCCGCTCGTGTCCGGCATCGTGGCCCTGATGCTTGAGCAGAACCCACAGCTCACACCCGGCCAGGTAAAGTACATCCTCCTGCAGACCTCGCAGCTGCTGCCCCTTGACTCGACGGCCAAGGAAGCGCTGGCAGACGCCGCCACCTTCTATACGGGCACGCCGCTGGATGCCGACGCCAGGCTCACGCCCGGCCGGCAGATCCGGATGAACTTCACCGCCAAGCTTGGCGCCATCGCCTTTGTATACGGTTCGGCGGACCCCGTCGCGACAGCTGCCGCCGTAGGCCTGGACATGTCCAGGGTGGCGCCGGCCGGCACCACCCTCGCCGCCATTCAGTGGAACGCCATTCAGTGGAACGCCATCCAGTGGAACGCGATCCAGTGGAACGCCATTCAGTGGTCCGCCATCCAGTGGTCTGCCATCCAATGGGGCTCGACTGCCTGGGATTCCGTTAAGTGGAATGCGATCAAGTTCGGCTCCGTCAAGTGGGACGCCATTCAGTGGAACGCGATCCAGTGGTCCGCCATTCAGTGGTCCGCGCTCCAATGGGACGCCGTGACAACGTCTGATGCCACGCTGACCACAGTCGCGTTCAAGAGCAGTAACTTCGATTCATCGAGCTTCGACTCGAGCAAGTTCAACAGCGCCAAGTTCGACGTGGCAAAAACGGACTAAAGGTTCCGTTCGGGAAAAGACAAGCGTCTAAGAGCGTAGTGCAGGAGGAATAGCGAGTTGGTTAGCAGGTTCGGCGTGGCCTTTCAGCAGGGGTTCATCCCCGGAAGGCGCGCGGCACAGGAAGCGAAGGCTGAGGAACAGCGTGTGGAGGCGACTCCGAGCGCCGCGAGACGGCAGGCTCCCCCTGGGATCGCGCTCGCGCTGCTGGTCGGCCTGGTGATCCTGGCGGGTGTCTCACTCGCGTTGGCCACCGTGGTTGAGCCGCGCGCCGTTGACGTGTCGGCCCTGGCGATCCTGGTCGCCCTGGCGGTAATCGCCGAGCGGTCTGACCTGAGCCTCTACGGCTCCAGCCGCGTCTCGCTGACGTTCATCCCGATCTTTGCGTCAATCGCTCTGTGGGGAATGACGGGCTTGCCCGTGGTGGTCGCTGCTGCAGTGCTCGCTTCGTCTATAGGCCACGGCCGTCCGCTCCACAAGACGGCGTTCAACTTCGGTACCCTGATGCTGGCAGGCGCAGCCTCAGCAGGGGTCCTCGGGTTGTTCGGAGGTATCGACTACCTGCACGATTGGCCGCAGCTGCTCGGCCCGACGCTACTGGCCGGCGGCGCCAACTTCGCAGTCAACAGCACGCTGGTTGCCGCCGCGATAGCGCTAACCAACCGAAGCGACATCCGCTCGGTGTGGAAAGAGCACTTCGTGTGGCTGTGGCCGCACTACCTGGTACTGGCGGTGCTGGCGGTCGCAATCGTCGCGGCTTACCAGAGCCTTGGTGTCTGGGGTATCGCCGTTTTCCTCGCGCCGCCGGCTATGATGCGGCTTTCGATCAAGCAGTACCTGAACATGACAACGAAAAGTGTTGTCGACCTGCGGGTCGCCCACGGCGACCTAAAGACAGCGCACGAGCAGGTGAGTGCAGCCATGGCGAGCCTGGGCAACGCATACGACGGCACGCTGCGATCACTGATGAAGGCGCTGGACGCCCGTGACAGCGATACAGCAGGCCACTCCGAGCGCGTCGCCGACCTGACTATGGCGATGGCGGCCGAGATCGGGATACCGCGAGACAGCGACGAGTGGCGCTACATCTCCTGGGGTGCTCTGCTGCACGACGTCGGCAAGATCGCTATCGCCGACGGGATTCTGCGCAAGCCCGGCAGCCTGACCGACGAGGAGTGGGAGTCCATGCGCACACACGCGCAGGCCGGCTTCGACATCTTGCAGTCGGTCGACTTCCTGGCGCCGGCAGGCGAGATCGTGCTCGCGCACCACGAGCGCTTCGATGGCCAGGGCTACCCTCGTGGCCTGGCCGGCGAAGATATCCCGTTGGGCGCGCGCATATTCGCAATCGCCGACGCCTTCGATGCGATGACCTCTACCCGCTCGTACCGTTCCGCCTTTGCCGCGGAACAGGCGCTGGCGGAGATTCTGCGCCACAGCGGTACCCAGTTCGATCCGGCCGCCGTGCGCGCGTTCCTTAGCGTATACCAAAAGCGATTCGTCGGCATCGTACACCACGAGCACGTCGACAAGCGCCGTTCCTTGCAGAGCCACAAGCTTGAGCTGAGCACTTCAGCTAAGCGGGCGATCACGGGGGCGGCCGGAATGGACAACGAGGTGTCGAAATGAAAAACACGGTTCTTCGGAACCTGCTCATCGCCGCAGTAGTCTTCGCCGGCTTCGGCGCGTTCATCGCTGGCGCCGCCTTCTGGAACCATGAGGACCTACTTTTGCTCGGCTCACTGGTGGCGCTGACCGTGTGCAGCGAATCCGCGGACTTCGCCTTCCCGAACAGCCGCATCTCCGTGACGATGGCACTCATCCTGGCGGCCGGCATCTTCAGTGGCCTGCCCGGCGTGGCGGTCGTCGCACCCGTGGCTGCTATTGCGGACTTCTGCTTCCACCCGAAGGCCATCTACAAGAGCGCCTTCAATGCCGGATGCCTGGTTCTCGCCGGCGCTTCTCTCGTCGGCGTGCTGGAGGTCTTCTCCTCCACTTACAGCTCCGGCGATTGGACCGCGCAGATCGGCCCCGTCGTCGTGGGCAGCGTCATCGCTTTCGCGGTGAACTCCGGGCTCGTGTCTCTCGTGATCTCGCTGGACCGCGGCCTGAAGCCGTTCGAGGTGTGGAGAGAGTGCTTCCGCTGGATGCTGACGCACTACGTCCTGTTGGGTCTGCTCGGGCTCTCCCTGGCTGCTGCGTACGACCGCTGGGACATGGGCGGGCTGGCCCTCCTGCTGGCGCCGCTGGCGATAGCCTGGCTCTTTATGAAGCAGCACGCAGACCGGGTGGCCGGCACGCGCTCGGTTTCCGTCCAGCCCGGTAAGCCATAGTCACTTAGGCTTCAGAGTCTCCTGCTGCTCGGGGCGAACGTGTTGAAGCTCGGTTCGATGAGTGCTAGGCTGGCGATGCTTCAGATGGCGTGCGCTTGCGAACTTCCAGTTGGAACCTGGTAGAGGTGGCCGCGAAGTCCTCAGCGCGAGTCGGGAGTACCAGCAAAACGCGCTGAGGTTTGTGCCCGGAGTGCCTTCCGGGGGGAGAGCATTCCGGAAACCTCAGCGCGCGCGGCCGGCTGCAGCTTCTGAGCAGCCGGCCGCGTCGACTGGTGCTGGACGAGGCCTGCTACGGGTTGCTCAGTTGATCTCACGAAGTTCCTGGATGTACTTTTAGCATCCCACAGCCATCTTCGTCCCGACGCTCCACTCACCCGCCGCCCCCTGATCTTGCGGCAGCGACCTCGATATTCTCTTTGCCCCCGTACACTGTCCACCACGGCCTGGCTCCAGCCGCCAGAATTGCGTTTCGCGCCTTGATGTCGCGGACTCCCTGATCCGCAAGCCACGCCGTCAAGGCGTCAGGCCCTCCCTTGGCAAAGGCCGGAACGCCACCCTGCCAGCCGGCGCGGCCGCAGAGCACGCCGGAGAAGCTGGTTCCAGCCTCGGCCGCGAGCTCCAGCGTCTCACGGAAGACAGTGTCG
>DAINDD010000096.1:0-6972 GCA_036732045.1 Chloroflexota bacterium | reverse complement strand
CACCGGACGGCAACCGCATCGCCTTTGTCTCCAACCGCGACGGCAACGGCGAGATCTACGTGATGAACGCCGACGGCGCCAACGAAACACGGTTGACCAACGACCCGGGCGACGACGGCTTCCCGTCCTGGTCTCCGGACGGCTCGCGCATCATGTTTGAGTCCAACCGCGCGGGGACGTACGACGTCTGGTTGATGAACGCCGACGGCTCGGGGCAGCAGATGCTTTTCGGCGGCCCCGGCCAGGACATCACGCCCAGGTGGTCGCCCGGCGGCGATCGCATCATCTTTGCGTCGAACCGCTCCGGCAACACCGACGTCTACGTCATAGACGTGGACGGCACCGGCCTGAGGCGGATCGTAGGCAACACGGCAGATGATGGCGACCCCACGTGGTCGCCGGACGGCTCCCGGATCGCCTTCTATTCGGACCGCGACGGGCTGCGCGAAATCTACAAGATGAACCTCGACGGGACGGGCCTGGAAAAGATGGCCTCGCAACAGCTGGCGACACTCTCGGCGCCGGCCTGGTCTCCGGACGGCCAGCTGATCATCTTTTCGTCCAGCCGCAACGGCAATCTCAGCATCGAGGGGGTCCAGGCTGCCGGTTCCCCGATCTCGTTGTACACAGATCACCCGATGTCCGACTCATCGCCAATCTGGTCGGCGGACGGCTCCCAGCTCATCTTCGACACGCAGCGAGACGGCAGCCACTCGATCTACTCGATGAATGCCGACGGCACCGAACAACACCAGATCATTGTCAGCTCCGGCGATGACAGCAACCCGGTGCTTTCGCAGGACGGATCGCTGCTGGCCTTCATCTCTACCGGGAGCGGTAACATCTACATTGCGAAACCGGACGGCGCCGATCCCGTGCGGCTGACGAGCGGCCAATACCCGAGCGCTGACCCGGTCTGGTCGCCGGATAGCAAGCGCATCGCCTTCACGGCCACGCCAAACACGGATGTTTACGTCGTCAACGTCGACGGCAGCGGCGTGACACGTTTGACCGATGCCGGCTCGAACACGATCCGCGGGCATCCGGCGTGGTCGCCGGACGGCTCGCGAATCGTCTTCGAGTCCGAAACCAACGGCAATCGCACACTGCAGGAGATTGCCGCGGACGGCAGCGGGCAGCACCCGTTTGTGAACGCTCCCGGGCAACAGGCCGACGCTGACTGGTCGCCGGATGGCAAGCTTGTCGCCTTCAGCAGCGACGTGGACGGCAACCGCGACATCTACACCGTGAACGCTGACGGCGGCAACCTACAGCGACTGACCGATGACCCTCACGCTGACAGCAACCCCGTCTGGTCCAGGGACGGCAGCCTGATCGCATTCGTCTCCACGAGAGACGGCCAGCCAGGCATCTACGTCATGAACGCAGACGGCACCGCTCCGGCCCGCGTCAGCCCGCCCGGCGCCTCGGACAGTGATCCGGTGTGGAGACCGGTGGCACGGTGAACAGGCTTGCGCTGCTCGTGGCGTTGGCCGGGATCGGCCACGTCGTTGGAAGGGAGTTCCAGCGGAAGCCGGGCCGGACATGGGACACTAACGAAGAATAGTCGCGCCCCTGCGCAAACCGCCGGGCGCCCTTCGGCGTCTGCCGGGCGACCGAATCTCGTTGCCGTTTCGCTCGTTCACGCTTCCTCGATGCAGCCAAGCGGGCTCGGAAGGCCGGGACGAGTCGTTCGACAACCGTTCGTTCCCGGCAGAATGGGTTCGACACCCCCATGGCCAGAAACCCAGGCGTGGTACATTAGTGGGGATATCTACACAGCAAGCGATACGCATCCCCATGACGAAGGGAAATCTCGTCATTGAAGATAGTACTTTGATCTTTCAGGATTGAAATCGCTAGCAAGCGACGTGAGATATTGATACCTGAGATCCAGAAGCTAGAACTGTACTGCCGCCCCAGGAGGTGGCGTGGGCGGGCACTTTCGTTCGTGCTGTTGTTGGCACCCCGCTATCTAGCACCGTATCTCTGGGAAAAGTTAACCAGGAGCGGACTCATACGGATATCCACAACCTCTGGGGCTATATCTTTCAGGCAACGCATGCTGCTGAGCGGATCGATCTGCTGAAGTCAGCAATTAAGGGCTGTCAACAGGCTGTCAATTAGCTGGGGTGAAGGTCCAAAAAACACTAGAATCGTATCTGTTGGCCCGGTAGCTCAGAGGATAGAGCAGCGGTTTCCTAAACCGCGGGTCGGGGGTTCGAGTCCCTCCCGGGCCACCAACTCTGGCGTGTGGCATGAGACCGAACACGCTCGCTCAAAGTGAAGCTCATCAACGTAGTGGCCAGTTCGCTCCGAGCAAGCTTCGTCGGGTCCGTCGTTGTCTTCTCGTTGCTGGGTCGTCGACTCCTGTTCTAGCAACGACGCCACTCAGCACCAACCGCGACTCCCTCAGCGAACACCCCGGCGACGGCGCCTGCGACAACGACCGTGAGCCGGAGCCACCAAGAAATCGAAACCCATCGAGCGAGGCGCGCCCGCAGCTCGGATGCTATTGTTGAAGCGGTACAAAATACATGGTTTCCACGCACGCTCATACCGGGCCTCAACTACCCAGGGTGATCCTCGACGCGCCATCCTGGATACCCTCGGAGAAGATTCCGCGTTGGGCCGTGATCGCCACAATTATTGCGATCTTCCCGATAACGGCGCTTATCACCGTCGTGCCATATCTCCTGGGCTGGCTTGACAGCGGCAGCCTGCAAGGTCTTGGCTACCTCGGTATCTTCCTGATCAACTTCTTCGCCACGGCGGCCTGGTTTGTACCAATTCCACCCGTTGCTGGTCACGCCGCTATCATCGCCGGTTCACAAACCCTCTTCAAGCCGGGTGTGATAGTGGCGGGTTCGGCAGGCATGACGTTGGCCGAATCGACTGCCTACCTGGCGGGCATGATGGGCCGCGCGGCGGCTCAAGAGCACCCGTTGAGAATGACGGGCCCCCTGCGCCGCTGGTTCGAAGCCGCCGCACGCGTAATCCACGGTCTGATGGACCACTACGGTTTCTTGACCCTGCTCATTCTGTCATGCATTCCGAACCCGGTCTTCGAGTTTGCGGGGATCTCCGCGGGCGCCATCCGCATGAACTTCTGGCGTTTCTTGGTGGCAGTCGGAATCGGCAAGACGGCTCGCGTCATTCTACTGGTCGTCGCCGGCGACGCGACGCTCAACGCCCTCCATCTAACCTGATTGCCGAACTGGCGCCGGCGACGTCTCTACCGGATGCCGGTGTCATACGTTACGGTCACCTGCTCGAACTGGCCCGCCGCGACGGTCACCCGCTGAGGAGGCCCAGGCGCGGGCCAGTAGCTGCCATCGACTGGAAGCGGCTGGACGTCATACTGCCCTGGCGGCTCCGCGACATGGAACCGGCCCTGGTCATCGCTTTCAACTGTGCTGCCGGCGCCACCGTCTATCGAGGTTATGCGGATCGGCGCCGCCAGGGGCCGATCTGGACAGGGAGAGCCGGCCCGCTCCACCGGGCAAGTCGGACCCTCGACAACGAGACCGTCGATTCCCGAGTCGGTTACTTCACCAGTGCCAGTGGGCGTGACGGTTGCTGGCGCTGGCGTGGGAGACGGAGTGCCGGTAGCCGTATCCGTCGCCGTGGGGGTCGGCGTTCCTGTATCGTCGCTCGCGGGGCTCGGGGTAAGAGCACAAGTGGGCGGACTTCCGGCCAAAATGGCAAGCGCTGCGAGCGTATCTCGTACGTCTGGAGGGTCGCTGCAGAGGACATTCGCCGACCTGCTGCAAGCAGCGTCACTTGAGAGACCGGCCACCTCGCGGAGAATGGCAAGAACGTCGGAGCTGTCAAACACGCCGTCGCAATTGACATCGCCGCGGATTGAAACGACCGCGTTGTCCGGCTTAGCGCTACCCTGAGCGAGGATGCGTGGTCCGCCCGCAGCGATGACGCCAGTTAACGCGACAGCGGTCAGCGCAGTAACGGTCACGAACCAGGGCAATTTGAAAAGACGCATCCCGTACCCATTGTCGGAGTTAACTCGGGCGTTGCCAATGGCTCTGATCCGCACTTTTCCGCCCGCGCGACTCGAACTTGTTGCGGGAGAGCCTTCCGCGCGGCATTCTGGCAGACGGTGCAAGACCCATGGCACTGCGCAACGTCGCCTGAATAGTCACACGCGCTCCGTTCCGATAATCTAGATATTCACCGAAGGAGGTTTATGTCTCGTATACGGTTTCGGGTTGTCTTAGTGCTGGCTACGGTCGTCTGCGTCGGGCTGCTCGCCGCTTGCAGTAGCAGCGACGATAGCACGACCACGCCAACCGCAAAGCCAAGCGCCTCTAGCAGTCAGAGTTCATCGGCGACGACACCTCAAGTGTCGTCGTCAGCCACGCAGACCGCGGCCGCCACTCCGGTCGGAACCGACAATGGACTCTGTACAGCCACCGCAACAATGAGCCTCCCTGCTCCGCCGAGTCCCAACTACACACAAACGGTGACGGGAGTATTAGGCTGTACCAACGGCATCGCTCCAACCGGAGCCATCATGCACGCGGTATGGCACGAAAAGGCGGCAGACAAGATGTGTGACGCGACCGCCGACGCGACTGGTACAGCCTCATGTAGCCGGCAGATCGGCACCTTGACGTCAGGCTACAAGGTGGTAATCGACGTGACGTTCGGCCTCAACGGCGCCACCTACGCCACCACTACTAACTTCACCCCTCAGTGACGGCGGCCGAAGAGTAGGGCGCGTAGGCTAAAGGGACGGCGGGAGCAACCGCTTGGCGATCAGCCAGATCCGTCCCACCAACGGCGTTTCCGCTGAAAAGTCCTGGGTAAGTACGCGCTCCGGCGTCACGATTAGCGTTATTTCTTCGCCCTGCTGTATCCGGTCGGCGGCTACGCGCATATAGGCCGCTCCGGCGATGGCTCCGAGGTAATGCCGGGCCATCGTCGCGCCAAGCCCTGCCTCCTCCGGGGCAATCATCGCCCGCCCATAGATTGTGACGCTCCGATTCGGCACTCGCTCCTCCTGCACGCAGACGGTCGCGCGGGCATCCTTCGCGATGTTCTTCGCCTTGGCGCTGTCTTTGCCTGTACGCATCAGGATTTTGCCCTCGCGAAAGAGGTACCAGATCGGCGTCAGTACTGGCTCGCCGCCCGGCCCGACCGTACCCAGCACCGCGACGTGGCGCCCTTTCAGAAATCGCTCCCACTCTGGCCTGGACAACCGCTTAGGCATTGCGCGTGCACCGTAGCAATCGCGCAAACGTAGGTCAATTGATGCGGATGACCCGACCCGAAAACTCGGACATCCTTTCCAAAAGCTGTGCTGTAACTCCGAACGTTGACCGGCGTCTACCTTAACCATCGTAACGGCTTCGTCAAAGCTTCCGTCTATTGGACGCGAGGGGCCTCCGTAGGTCGCTTGCGGGGGAAGGACGGATACGATGCAAACACTATCGCTACCGGGCCCGCGTTCTGTGCGTTCGGCCATGGCATTGAACTGGGCGAAGTCTTGCGGCAAGAACCGCATCGGCGGCTGGGACCAGGTGGCCGAGGACAACGCCGTGATGTCGCTCGTACCGCACTTGCGAGCCGTCGGCGGTTCACTCGACTAGCCGCGACATAGCAAAGTCGTCAGGCAGCCAGCCTCATTCGAGCGGTCTCCCGAACCTCATTGTCTTCCCATTGGTCATCGGCAAACGCTGCGAGACGTGTGCGCGCGCCGCTTACTCCGAGGTCAATCGACTTCGCGCCAATCAATCGGACCGATTCCTCGCAGTCCCACAGACACTGGTAGGCGAGATCATAGCCAAAACTCGGATCGGTCTTGGCCATCGCCTCCGCGAGGAATCTTCGTCCATACGAGTATGGGAACTCCCTAAAGATGCGTCGCAGGCTCACAAACAGTCCGTCATCAGGGAACCTTGAGAGCATCTGAGCATAGTCGCAGAACGGGTAGATGTGCCCATTTGTGATTCGTCGCTGAAGTTGAGCTCTTATCCAGGGTATGTCGCTGCGCGTAACATGGCGTTTGAGGATTTCTATCGCGGTTTTCCTGAACTTCCACGATCGAGATGATCGCCATTCGCGGGCAAGCGGGAGCACCAGCTCCGATGGCAATTCGACGAGTGCCTTCGCTGCTGCAACTCGAAGTGCCATGGGCTGCTTTCTCCCGCTCCAGCCGCCCCATTGCCATTGCTCAAGGACGCGCTTTGCGGGTTCGAACACGCGCTCATCCCGTCGCAGCTCCAAAGCTTTGAGTGCAGCCACGGCCCGCCAAGGACGCTTCGCATCGACTGCTTCAAGAAGTGTTTGCATATCCTCGTCCGAAACACGATGCTCAAGGATCTGACCCATCCGGTGCCAAGTTTGAGTCCGCTCCGCGTCATCAAGCAGGCCAGCTGTCGTCGCAGTCGAGTAGTCTGGCGTTGGCTCGTTCTTGTTCCCTCGCTCTTGTTGGCGAGTTCGGAGCACTTCACCGAGCAGAGTGGGTGAGTGAATCCCGTCCTTCCACGGGCTGCCGTCAAGTGACCCCCAAGGGATTTGGCAATCGAGCGTCTTTGGGTCCCGGAATCGCGGGGACAGAACCCAATCGAGGCCGTCCCAGATCTCGGGCCGGCTTGAGCCTGCTAGTCCTTCCAAAGCTCGCCGAACGTGGTATCCACTCGCGATGTAGGCGCGCAGGGTCGCCGCAGCTTCGTCGCTTCCGCGCTTGGCCAGAGCAGCCAGAACGTCAACGGTTAGCCAAGCATTTGTCGTCGACTCATCGATGTCGTCTCTTTCCTGAAGCTGTCGCGCAAGTGGCTCAATCTCCATTCCGAAGGCTAAAATAATCTGCGCGTAGTAGTCTCCCCGATCGTCGAGCTGATGATCCCAGCGCGGGTCGTTGACGATGCACTCCTCAATCATTCGCTTCAAGGTCTCGGTCACGTCCCGTCAAGTGGTGTAAAAGCGCGCCAGCCTCACAATTGGGTCAAC
>DAINDD010000095.1:0-7099 GCA_036732045.1 Chloroflexota bacterium | reverse complement strand
AAGCAGATGGAGCAGGCGAAGGCATAGCTCTAGCGCGACGTTTGACCGCCTGCGCGGGCAGACCTTACTCTGATTCTGCGGTTCGGGGCGTAGCTCAGCTAGGTTAGAGCGCCTGGTTTGGGGCCAGGAGGCCCTCGGTTCGAATCCGAGCGCCCCGACCAGCCTGTCTTGGTCCGTCGCAGCCTTCACGCGATTCTTCAGCCCGGCCCGTCCGTTGTAGCTGCCCAGTGACCGCTGCTAAACTCTATGGCGGTCGCTAATCGCATTGGGGGGATAGGCCATCAGAAAGCACATTTTCACGGCGAGCATTGCGGGCGCGCTTCTTCTAGGCGTAGCGTGCGGTGGCTCCGCCTCCAATGGGTCGCTGTTGCATCTTCGCAATTACGACACCAGCCCCGAGGATTATCGGGCAGCCATTCAAAAAGTTCTCCTCGCTCCAACTGCCGTCAATTTCTGTCGCGGCCTGCAGGGTTTGTCGCCAGAACAGGTGGTTCAGGCACTTGGCGAGGGCGAGACTTCGGCACCTGATTGGACGCCACCGGCGGGAGGCATTCTGCACCGCGGTCAAACACCTAACCCCGACCAGCTTCTCCAGGCTGTCGCTATTGTTCAGCAAGAGTGCACCCGTATCCTCGCGTGAAGCTTTTAGTCGAACGAACAGGAAGACTCAATGTAATGGCAAGCGAACAAAGCGAGCGTCCGGATGTTCAATGGTGGTACGTGCGAAGGGCGGTCGCAGCGGCCCTCCGGCTCGCCAACAACGACGCGTTAGACGATCTGCGCGCCGAATTGGGTGCCTATCAACACAACCGAGATCTGGTCCCAGGCCAACAGTTCCCGCAGAGCGAGGACATGCGAGACGCGTTGGCGCACCTTTTGGACCGATGCCGAGAGATGGGTATAGATGGTCAGATGGCCTTGGACAAGGTTGAAGAGCAGCTCGGGCCGCGCCCTGACCCCGATAGGATGATTCTTCCGCCACCAGGCTATGACGCGTAAGCGCAAACCAACCGGCTATGCCAGCCCATCTACTCGGTTCGAATCCGAGCGCCCCGACCAGCCTGCCTTTCGTGAGCGCGGAGGGCGCGATACGATAACCTCGCGATGGTAGACGACGACAGACACGAAGGGGCCGAAGACGAAGACGACGACGAGGCGCTGAACGTCGCTCTTCTGCGCCAGGTGCCGATCGGCATCATCTTCGCGCGGATAGTCGTCGTCTCGGCGATGAGCTTCGCCGCGGCAGGCGCGATCTTCTTCCTGATCGGCGCTATCTGGGTGCCCGCCCTGGCCTGCGCCGGCGTCACCGTGCTCTTTCTCTTCCTCATGTTCTTCATCGAACGCGGCGCCGAGTCGCGATCGCACTCCGCCTGACGTCTTTGTGGGAGACCCTGCTCGCTCGCTTCTGATAACCCCGTTCTTGCGATTGCCACGTGATGAACTATTACATACAATCCGCGGCAAGACCGTAATCAGACGATCCGGGAGGTAGTGCCGTGGGATCACTAGGACCAGCGGAACTCTTAGTCGTAGTTGGCGTGCTTGCAGTTTTGGTTGGGATACCGTGGATCTTCTACCAAGTGGGTGCGTCCATCGCCCAAGGAAAAGGCAGATCTCGGTCGCTTGGTTGGTGGGCTGTATTTTTCGGAATCATCGGAATCATCGGCCTGGCTATGATGTCCGATGAGCGGACTCCTGCACGCATTCCGCTTCCCTCGCAGCCGACTAACGTCGGCGCGCAATTGGAGCGTCTGGCAGAACTTAAAGATAAAGGCGTCTTGTCTCCGGAGGAGTTCGAACAGCAGAAGCGCACTCTCCTTGGATGAGGGAAGGCTGCATCAGTCAGCGATGCGGCCCACAATCGATTGGCGATCTTGGCGCTGGCCGACGTTACTGATCATTGGAGTGGCCTACTCGGTGCTGGCATTCTTTACCCCACGCCTGCCCTTTACGGTGCCGCGACTATGTCCGTTCTACCTCGCGACCGGGCGCGATTGTCCGCTGTGTGGCTTGACACGCGGACTTGGATTGATTGCGCAAGGGCGAGTACAAGAAGCGTTTGGAAAGTACCCGCGGGCTCTGTTGGTCGGGCTAGCAGGGACCGGCATCGCTGTGTGGCTATTCTGGAAGCAAGCGAGCAGCCAAATGAAGGAGGCGGCATGCCGGCTGATATACAAACACTAGACGTAGGTACCATCGAAGAGATGGAAGTGGTCATTTCCTCATTCGTGACCCAGGGCTATGTTCTCGCGAACAAGACGCTAACTTCCGCCACCATGATCAAGACCAAGCAATTCAACATCATTTGGGCGATTATCGGCTTCTTCTTCTGCCTGTTGCCCCTTATCGTTTATCTCATCGTTTACGCTGGGGAGAAGGACAAAGTCGCAGAAATCCGGGTTCGCCAGGGCGGTACCTCCGGTGGCAACCTAGATGAACTCGAGCGCTTGAAGGCACTGCAGGATCGTGGCGTAATCACCGCTGAGGAGTTTGCGTCTCAAAAGGCTCGCCTGCTTGGTGGCAGGTCATGAACGCGTTTGCGTACCCGTCATAGATGAGCGTGTTGGGCGCATTCCCTTGATCGCAGGAATGGCGTCGATTTAGGACAGGTGCTATTCTATCTTCAGGAGACATGAGGCATGGAGATACCAGGACCCGCAGAACTCTTGATCATACTGGCGATTGTCGTTGTGCTGTTTGGTGCGTCGCGCCTCAGCGGGCTCGGCAAAGGCCTCGGCCGCGGCATCCGGGACTTCCGCAAGGAGCTTCGTGAGGGCCAGGAAGAGGACGAGGCCGCCAAGAAGACTGAGACCACGGTCGGCACGGCAACGACAGCCAAGCCGTCAGACGAAAAGCCAAGCCAGATGCACTAACCTTCGATAACAGCAAGCGAATCGGCCGGCCAATTGGCCGGCCTTTCTGTTTTCGGTGCCGAATCGGCTAGGTGGCAGGCGCTACGACGACGTGTTGGATGATCAGCGCGTTGGAGAGGTCTTTGTCGCAGCCGGCGACCGTTTGCGTGAGCGCGGAGCAGAGACGCATGTCGGGCTGCTGATCCAGGATAGCCTGACCGCCGACTACTGTTCCAAAGACTGTCTCGGTGCCGTCCAGGCGCGGGTCGTCGGTGAACAGGATCCGGAACTGGCCGCCGCTTACATCTTCGGTGCCTTGCACGAGAGGCGCCACGACCGCCCACTTGACGTGCTTGGCCGAGGTTGTCTCCACCGGGACCTTATACCCGGCGTCGGCGGTGCCGGTACACGTTGTAGTCCCGTCCGGACGGCAGTCGGAGTCTCCGCCCTGCGCCCAGTACTGGTGGTCAAAGTAGAAGAACGCCGTGTTGTCGTAGTAGCCCTTGGCAGCCAGGAAGGCAAAGCTGTTCACCGTCTGCGGCGCATCTGTTGCAAGCTTGATCGAGATATCGCCCTTGTTCGTCGTCAGAGTTGCGACGTATGGCTGACTGGCATCGATCACCGGGGCCGGGCTCGCGAAAATCTTGGCGGCCGCAGAGACCTGCGGGGTCGGCGTGATATCGATGATTGGCGGCGGTGTTGGGTTCTGGCTTCCCTGGGTAACGCCGAGACCGACAGCCGCCATCGAGACGATCATCACAACGATGAAAACGAAGTAGAACGCCTTGACATTGAAGAGCAAGTTTATCGGGAACGGGAGCTTGGTCTTACGCTCGCCCTGGAACTCTACAGGGCCTCTTCGCCGCCGTTTTCGTGGTTTAGTTGGCAATCTGTCTCACCTCGGTTGGGGGAATCGCAACCAGTATAACAAAGCGCATCAGTTCGGTCAGGCGACTATCTAGGCGGGACAGGCCCCATCCGGGTGAAACCTGCCTGATTAACACTACGACGCGGTCGATTGTAACGGTTCGCCCTGTGCGTCCATCAAATATTGCGACAATCGAAAATACATGGGGGGAACAATGACACTGGCACCTCGCGCACAACTAACCACGACGAGACCAGACAACTGGGCGGACCTCAGTGGCCGCTGGTTCTTCGCCTGGCGTATGGCCGCCGCCTGTGAAGGGGCCCTGCGTGAGGTCAGCACCGCCCGCGCTGGACAGGCCGACCCCCAGCGCGCCGAGGCACTGGAACGCGTAGGCGGGCTTCTACAGAAGGAGCTGATGCGCTGGGTGCGCCGCGGCGAAGCGCTGGACATGATCGTCGATCACCTACCTCGCTGCACGCAGTAGCTTTACGCCAAAATCGTGTGTATATTGCGGGCGATGGCCACAAATGCAAATGCTGCGACCCGCCAAGATACTCATCATCCTTCCAGCGAGTTTGTCCGTCGCTTGCGCTGTCATTGTCCTGGCGCGCCGCATTAACTCCGCCGATTGGATCGTCGCCGCGTCCTAACTGATCGGCGGCATAGCCATTCGTTGTCAACGGTTTCGGGCTCCAGTACCTCGCGATCACGAACGATTGGCTGATTCGCGCGGAGTGGTTCGGCCTGCATCGCCGCGCTTTCCCGCTCGCCGACATCGAGGTCCGCGCCCGTTATCCTGATACCTCGTGGCACGCCCTGTTCTTGAGGTACGCTTCGTCACGCCAACAAGCGTTGTTAAGCTAACCCCTAATCTCTATTGGGATCGTTCTACAAGAGATGCTGAGGGACTGGGGGTCCACATGGCGCCGGACCTACTAAGCACTACAAGATCCCAGCCTGAGAGATCATCCACATACTAGCGCGCTCGCCGTGCCCACGACGACCTTCGTGCCATCCGCCTTCGCGACCCAGACCTGCGACTGAACCCGCGTCCGCCAACCCTCCGCCGTCTCCTCGGTGACTTGGCCGCCGGCCGTCACCAGCTCGCCCTGCCAGAGGACGTTGACCAGGTTCACGTTCATCCGTCCGCCCGCGTACCACCCTTCCCCGAAGCGCTCCGTCATCATCCCCGAAACGAAGCAGAGCGACATCATTCCCTGCACGACGATGTCCGGGAAGCCCAGCTTGCGCGCTTCCTCCACATCGTTGTGGTAGTTCTTGTGCGGGCCGGAGAACAGCTGACACATCTCGATCGTGATCTCGCGCTCGGGCCCGGCGAACGTCTCCAGCACGCCCGCCTGTTCGATGTTGAACTTGCGGTCGGAGCGCTTCTCCCGGTCCTTGTCGACAACGACGCCCGATGACTTGTGCACGAAGCTCTGGTGGGTGCGCCCGCGGTTCAGCAGGCGTCCGTCATCGTCGTAACAACCGACTTCCATGACGACGTACTCACGGTCGCGCTTAAGGTAGCGTTCGACGATCTGCCGCCGCGCGGTGACCGTATCGCCGACCATGATCGGCGCGAAGATTTCCCACTCCTGCCGGGCGTGCAGGTTGCCGAAGTAGCTCAGGTACCAGTCGATTGTGTGGTAGACCTCCGAGTGGAGGATGAGCGCGGGAGCGACCGGACCTCCGAACGGCGATGCCCCGAAGTACCACGGATTCTGGTCCTGCACCGCACTGGCATAGTGCGCCACGAGCTCCGGCGTGATCTCGATCCGGCGCTCGCCGTAGTAGCGTCCGACGTACTTTTCGTCCGCTCGCGTTTGCACTGCCCTCAGTCTACGGGAGGAACCAGGAACGTGCGAGCTTGGCACGCCCGTAAAATCACCGGGCTGGAGGCGTTGTGCGCTAGGAAGTCACTGGCGTCGGCGACTCCTCGGGTGTCGCAGTTGGCTCTACGGTTGGCGTCGGCGTCGCCGCTATCGTGGAGGTGGGTGCTGGTGTGGCCGGCGGCACCGCTGTCGGGGTCGAGACTGGCGGTGGCGCCGGTGATGGCGACGGAGACGGTGGCGCTGTCGGGGTCGAGATTGGCGGTGGCGCCGGTGAGGGAGACGGAGACTCGGTCGGCGGTGTCGCCTCATCTGTCGTCAGTCGTGTGAGGCCCGTCCCGTCCGGGTGGATCGTGTAGATGTCGCGGCGACCGTTGCGCAGCGACGCGAAGGCGATCACCTTGCCGTCCGGCGACCACTCCGGCGTGGCGTCCCAGCCCGGATCGTTCGTCAAGCGCTTTTGTCCGGTGCCGTCCGCGTTGGCTACGTAGAGTTCCTTGTTGAGGTCCCGGTTCGAGATGAAGGCGAGGCGGGTGCCGTCCGGAGACCAGGCAGGCGTGATGTCGTCGCGAATCGCAGTCGTTACGCGCGTCAGGCGGGAAAGCTGCGTATCCATGACGTATATCTCGGCGTCGGCGTCGCGATGGGAGACGAAGGCGATACGCACACTGTCCGGGGCCCAGGCCGGCGAGTCGTCCGAGAGCGGGCGCACAGTCATGTTCACCTTGTCGGAGCCGTCGGCGTTCATTACGAAGACGTCGACGCTGTTGTACTCGACCGACTGGTACGCGATACGTTGGCCGTCCGGCGACCAGGAAGCGTGCATGTCGTCAGCGCTGCTGTCGGTGAGGCGGACCTGGTTGGTGCCGTCCGAATTCATCACCCAGACATCGAAGTTTCCGCTGCGGTTGGACCCGAAGAGGAGCTTGCTGCCGTCAGGCGAGTAACCGTACGGAGTGTCAACTCCGGCCTGGTTCGTCAGCCGCGTGATGTTGCCGCCGTCCGGGTCCATCGTATAGATCTCGCCGTTGCCGTCGCGCTCACTGTAGAAGGCGATGCGTTTGCCGTCCGGCGACCAGACCGGGAAGGCGTCCGGGACACTCCCTTGCGTCAGCCTGGTCATATGGGAGCCGTCCGCGTTCATCACGTAGATGTCGACGTTGTCGTCGGCGTTCGTCAGGTCGAACACACGGTCGCTGTAAAAGGCTATGCGCGTACCGTCCGGTGACCAGACTGGCTGCGAGTCCCAGGGAAGCGCGCCCTCCAGTTCCTGCGGCTGATGGTTGCCGGACACCGGCAGGCGAATCACGTAGTCGCCGGTCTTTCTCGCGATGAAGATCAGCTTCCCGTAGCCGGGGCCGCTCCCGCCACAAGCCGCGGCGAAGAGACCGATCCCGATCATCGCCACAGCGAGCGCAAGCCTGCTCACCGGGCGACCGGTCTCCACACCGGATCGCTGTCCGAGGCGCAGTCGGCGTTCATTACGTATATCTCGCCGTTGCCGTCGCGGTTGGAGACAAAGGCGATGCGGTTGCCGTCCGGTG
>DAINDD010000094.1:0-7167 GCA_036732045.1 Chloroflexota bacterium | reverse complement strand
GCCGGCAGAGCTCCTTCGCCGGCGTCCCCGCCGCGTGCTCCTTGAGCGCCGCGATCATCTGCTCCTCCGTGAACCTCGACTTCCTCATCAGTCCTCCTTTCGTTACTTCTAACGCGGAGGATTCCCATTTACGCTGGTACAGTTTTAGGGGAGCAGGTCACCGGCATGGTTCGAATTCAAATGGGGTCGCCGACATCGGAGATGCTTCGTTTGCGAAGGCGTTACGCCCCTACGGTGCGGTGCGCTAACGTTACGCCCGTAGCTTGAGCCGTGCGTCCACGCTTCCCTCGTTAGATGATCGACGAGCGAAAAGCGGCGATCACGCGGCCCTGCACGACCACGTTCGAGGCGTCGGTGTAGATCGGCTGCATCGTCTCGTTCGCCGGTTGCAGGCGCACGCGATCGCCCTCCCGATAGAACCTCTTGAGTGTCGCCTCCTGCCTGTCTTCGAGCCAGGCAGCCACCATCTCACCCTCCCTGGCATCATTCGTCGCTTCCAGGATCACCACGTCGCCGTCGTTCACCAGCGCGTCGATCATCGAAGTGCCCTTCACGCGGAGCCCGTACACGTTCTCCCGGTTGCCAAGCATCTCGTGCGAAACGTCGATGCTCTCGGACGCTTCGGCCTGCCAGGTGTCCGCGGACGGCACCGGGATCGGCTGGCCGGCGGCGATCGTCCCGATGATCGGCACCGGCATCATCCGGCCGCGGCGGGAGGCCCCATGCGTCACTTCGATCGCGCGAGAGACCTCGCGGTCGCGACGGATGTGGCCCGTCTTCTCCAGGATGCGCAGGTTGTAGTCGACAACCGATGTCGAGCTGATACCGCAGGCCTCCTGGATCTGGCGAATGCTCGGCGGGTAATCGTGCTCGTCGATGAAGTCGCGGATGTACTCGAAGATGCGTTTCTGCTTGCCCGAGAGCTCTTTCATTGCCAGCCTCCGCGTCTAAGACGAACCTATGTTCGCTACGTTCAGGCTAGAGACCATTTGTTCGGTTGTCAATACGCGCCTGTCATCGCTACAATCCGACGCGATGCCCAATCGATCAGGAGTGTTCGAATATGCCCGCCGGCCTGGAAGACGTGAGGATGCCGATGCCTGAAGACGAAGGACCAAAGCGCGCGCTCGTCGTTTCTGCGCACCCGGACGACGCCGAGTTCGGCGCCGCAGGAACGTCCTACCTATGGACGAAGCAAGGCTGGCAGTTCTATTACTGCATCTGCACCGACGGCTCCAAGGGCAGCGAAGACCCCACGATGACGAAGGAGAAGCTGGTGCCCCTGCGCCGCGACGAGCAGCGCGCCGCCGCCGCCGTCCTCGGCGTTAAGGACGTGATGTTCCTCGACCACGTGGACGGCGAGCTCACATACAACCGAGACTTCCTCAAAGAGATCGTTCGCGTCATCCGCAAGATCAAGCCCTACGCCGTGATCACGCACGACCCGAACCAGATCGTGCGCAATATGTTCATCAACCACCCGGATCACCGCGCTACCGGCGAGATCGTTCTCGACGCCGTTTATCCGATGGCCCGCAACCGTCCTACCTTTCCGGAGCTGCTGGACGAAGGGTTGGAGCCATTCAGCGCCAAGGAGGTCTACATGTGGACGGCCTCCGATACGAACTTCGACGTCGATATCAGCGACGTCCTCGGCATCAAGTTCGAAGCGCTCAGCAAGCACGCCAGCCAGCTGGAGAACTTCGACGAGCTCAAAGAGCGCCTCAAGGCGTTCTGGCGCGACCCCGACGGGCGCTACCTGGAGCGCTTCCGGCGCATCGTCCTTCCCTTCTAGCGGAGTCTCCGCCATGCTCTACTGCCGCTTCCAGCACGAAGGAGTGATCTCGCACGGCGTCGTCGGCGGCGACCGTGTCACGCCAATCGCCGGCGATCTCTTCGGCGCCCACAAGAGCGGCCGCCGCCGGCTCCCGCTATCAGAGGTCCGGCTGCTGGCACCCATCGTGCCGCGCAAGATCCTGGCTGCCGCCGTCAACTATCAGTCCCACATCCCCAGCGGCAGCACCGTGCTCAAGGACGACGGCGCCCCGGCGATCCCCCAGCTCTTTCTCAAGCCTTCTTCGTCGATCATCGGCCCGAGGAGACGATTGTCCTGCCAGCCGAGGCGCGCCGCGTGGACGCCGAGGGGGAAGTCGTCGCCGTGATCGGCCGCCTGTGCCGCAAGGCATCGCCCGAGCAAGCGCTGGACCACGTCTTCGGCTACACCTGTGGCAACGACGTCAGCGCCCGCCACTGGCAGCGCGATGACATCCAGTGGTGGCGCGCCAAGGGATCCGACACGTTCTCTCCGATCGGCCCCTTTATCGCCACCGGCCTCGACGCGGAGAATATCGATCTGCGCACGCACGTTAACGGCAGCGAGGCCCAGGCCGGCAACACGCGCGACCTCATCCACTCGCTGGCATCAATGATCAGCTTCGCCTCCCGGGTGATGACGCTGGAGCCAGGCGACATCCTCTTTACCGGAACGCCGGGCGAGCCGCCCAAGCTCGCAGACGGCGACGTCGTAGAGGTCGAAATCGACGGCATCGGCGTGTTGCGCAACCCGGTCCGGCGCGAAGAGGCAAGCAGGAGCATCGCAGGGTAATCGGTCAAATGACCGGGCGGGCTCAGGGCAAGGCCCCGGCCCGCAAGACTACTCGCGGCTAGTTGGAACCGCGAACCTGTGCAAGAGCCGTTGCGCCTCGCTCGTCACGCCCAAATCAACCGCGTCGCAATACGTCGAGTAGATCGCGCGGTCGAGCAGGCGGACTCCGTCCTCGTTGAGCTGCCTGGACTGTTCCGAACGCAGCCGAAGCATCCGGTTCAGCCGCCGCAAATAGTGCAGCTGGAGCGGTGAGTGCGAGCCGTCCGTCTCCCTGATTGGAGAGAGCATTCCCCCAACCCTCCCTTGGTTGCTACAACGCGACCTTAATCCGGCATTCCCCCGTCACGTTGTTATGTGAAGCATAGGTACAAACCCCGTACGACAGCAAGCGTTTGGGGCGTATATAGAAGTTAATAATGAGTATACGTCGCGCGGAGGGGCACGCCGTAGCTAGAACAACGGACCCGAGGTTTGTGTCCCGTCCCTAATCCACTGCCTCTACGGCTCCGTATGGAACGAGCGGTCCTGATGCCCCCTCCGCACGGCCAGGTGCAGCCGCGAGCGCAGGTGCATCGAGTGGTCACCGGTCGCCGCAGCATCCGCCGTTGAATCCGACTCCCAGAACGAGAGGCGGCCGACCTCGCTCGAAGCCTCAGTTGCCCGGATGAACTGAGAGGATATGCAGCCCGGCTGTTGACGGTAGAGGCTGACCAGCTCCAGGTTCAGCTTCGTCACCTCCAGATCGCGTCCGGCCAGAGGCTTCATCAGTGAGATGCGAACGTAAGACACGCCATGACCTCCCGGAAAAGAGTGAAGGGCGCCCGCCCGGCGGCGAACGCCCTTCTTAGTATTACGCGTTTGGCCGCTAGAGTCGCAGCTTGCCGTGGGACGGCTGGCGACGGCGCTGACGATGCTCGCCGTTGGACTCGGCCTCGAGCTCCAGCGCCGCCGTGGCGCCGAACTCGTAGACATAGCCGCAAGACAGGCAGGTGCTGTACGCGCCGTACCAGTCTTCTTCGAACAACATCGATCCCTCACATCGAGGGCATGCTCGCGGCGGTGCTACTTGCATCTCTGACTCCACCTCCGTTGGTGCAACAAAAAAGAGCCGATGCCGCCACTGGCGGATGGCCCCTTCATGCGCCTCCGAGGTTAGCTGTCGGGTTCGGGCTGAAAGGGTTGCCCTATCTCCGCTTTTGCGCGGAGAACTCACCCACGATGGTTTCCCCGGTCCGCCTTGCGGCGGATTTGGCGTCGTCACTTTGTGACTTCTGTAACTAATGTACGTAACACCACTCTGGCCTGTCAATACGCAAGTCGTCACAACGGCATACCAAAATGTGCACTATGGCCTGGAGGAGCCTCACGCGACGAAGATGCTGTGCGGCGATAGATTACACACCCCCGTTAACGTTGTATTGACATTGTGTTTGCCCGATGCTACTTTCTACCCACTAATCCGCTCGGGGGTGCGGGCGGGCCCACGACATGCGATATTCGTTAACCTCCCGCTGTTATTATGCTCGCCGAGGTTAGGCCGGACAGGTTGCTTTAAGTGCAGCAGTACATCATCCGGCGAATCCTCTTGAACTTCCTGGTGATCTTCCTCGTCGCCACGATGGTGTTCCTGGCGCTCCGTATCGACACCACCAACGTCGTCCGCAACGCGTCCGGCGCCTGTCTGGGTGGCGCCATCAACACGGAGAACGGGGCCCAGACCTGCGAAACGATCACCAAGGCTACGCTGGGACTTAACCACTCGCTCCCCGTGCAGTACTGGAATTACATGAAGAAGCTGGCGGTGGGCGACCTCGGCCGCTCCTTCAAGAGCCAGAACCCAGTCCTCAGCGAGATCAAGCAGCGTGTTGGCCCGACGATCGAACTGGGCCTCCTCGAGATCCTGGTGGCGGTTATCATCGCTTTGCCTATCGGCATCATTTCGGCTGTCCGCCAGGATACCTGGGTCGATTACATTCTGCGATTCGTCTCCATCGGCTTCTTAGGCATTCCGATTTTCATCATCGCCCTGGTCACGATCATCGTTACTTCACGCTGGGCAGGAGGAACGGCCTTACCGGACTGGTTCGGGCCTCACGAGAACTATTACAGCCTGGCCTCTGACCCCTACCAAAATCTTAAGATCATGTTTGCGCCGGCGATCATCGGCGGGCTTGGCGTGGGCGCCATCATCATGCGCTTCCTGCGCTCCCAGATGCTGGAGGTGCTTCGCCAGGACTACGTCCGGACGGCCTGGTCCAAGGGTCTGCGAGAGCGCGTGGTGATCACCCGCCATGCCCTCAAGAACGCCCTGATTCCAGTGCTGACGCTGATCGGCATTCTGCTGGGCGGCATCGTCAGCGCGAACATCGTGCTGGAGACCATCTACACCATCCCCGGCATTGGCAACTACGTTGTCTTCGCCGTGGCCCAAAATCCGGACTTCCCGGTGATCCAGGGAATCGTCATCGTCGTAGCTACTACGCTTGTATTCATAAATCTCCTGGTAGATATAGCCTATGGTTGGCTGGATCCGCGCATCCGGTACAGCTAAATGGACAACTGAAGTGGCGTACGAAGAGCAGGCGATCCCGACCGTCACCACCGCGGCCCCAGCGGCCGCGCCGCTCAGGCGCACCAAGTGGTGGTCTGGTGTCCTCAAGTTCATCCGCAAGAAGCCGCTCGGTGCGATCGGATTCGCCATCGTCGGCATACTCGTCTTCGCGACGCTGGGGACGCCCACGCTATCGTTCGGGGCGCCCTCGCTGCCGAACCAGCCGCTGGGTTTCGAGCTTGGCCACCCCTGGCTCCAGCGTTATAGCCCCGACGCAGTGTTCAAACTAAACGGCCGCGCTCGCATTTTCGAAGGGGCGTCTTCGGACCACTGGCTCGGCACCGACAAAACCGGCCGGGACGTCTGGTCACGAGTGATTAACGGCGCCCGCCGATCGCTATTCGTCGGCCTCTGGGCGTTGATCCTGGCCACCGTGATCGGCGCGACCATCGGCGTCGTTTCCGGTTACTTCGGGGGCTTGCTGGATACGATCGTCCAGCGCCTGATGGACGCCTTACAATCGTTCCCGCCGCTAATCGCCCTCATCCTGATCGTTTCGATCAATCCCTTAACCAGCAGCCCCAACCTGCTTGTCATTGCCTTCGCGTTGGGTTTTGTCGGCATACCCACTGTCCAGCGCATCGTCCGCGCGGTGGTGCTCGCGACGCGCGAACAGCAATACGTGGAAGCCGCCCGGACGATCGGCGCCTCTGACCTGCGCACGATGCGCTATTACATCCTGCCAAACATCATGGCTTCGATCATCATCGTCTTCTCGACAGGGCTCGGCGTGGCCATCCTGGCCGAATCCACGCTCGGCTTCATCGCCCCGGACAAGCTGCCGGTCGGCCCTTCCTGGGGCGTCATGCTCAACGATGCCCAACCGGTAATCGTCGACCATCCGCTACCCGGCCTCGCCTCCTGCGTAGCGATCGCAGCGGCGGTCCTCGGATTCAACCTTGCCGGCGACGCACTCCGTGACGTCCTTGACCCGCGCTTGCGGCTGACGTAGACCGGCGCCGAATACGCACACGTCGCTTCACCCAGGGAGTTTGAAAGGAGACAGGGGTTAGATGCCAGAGGAAACAAACTACTGGGATAAGTTTTCGAAACGGCAGTTCAGCCGCCGCCGGCTGCTCTCCACCACGGCGCTGGTAGGCGCCGGCCTGGGCGCGGCCGCAGTCGTTGGCTGCAGCTCCAGTACGTCCACGGACAACACGTCGTCAGGATCGCCCGGCGCAAGCGACACCAGCGGCCTCTCCGCCGGCGAACTCTTCCTGCGGAGGGACTACCCGAAACCGGTGGACGGCCGCCAGACGTTCACGCCTGCGCCGTCCAACTCGCGTGGGGACGTGCTCACCTACATCGGGTTCGACGCCGTGGTGCTCGACCGTTACGACCCGCACCAGACGCAGTTCGGCCCGATGTACTCCAACCAGTCGGCCGTCTTCAGCAAGCTCTACCGCTACGCCAGCCACGAAGAGCCGACCTGGGACAACATCCTGCCGGACCTGGCGACTTCAGCGCCGGAGATGGTGGAGCCTTCCGCGGAGCTGCTGACCTACATCGTCCACCTGCGTCAGGGCGTCAAGTTCCACGACACGGACAAGATCCGCGGCAACTTCCCGAGCCTGGCCGGACGGGAGCTTACCGCCGATGACGTGATCTACAGCTACGAGCGCCAGCGCGACCCCAACAGCTACCAGCGCACGTACTACTACCGCTCCAGCCAGTACGCGACGATCGACTCCATGACGAAGATGGACGACTACACGATCAAGATCGTCACCAAGGAACCGACCGCTCCCTTCTACCACTTCATGGCCGACACCAACGCCATGATCATCCCCAAAGAGATCGTCGACATGCAGCCGGGGCCGGACGGCGTCCGTCCCTGGGACTCAGTGGACGCCTTCGGGACGCGCACGCCGGTTCCGGCGGACCGCATGATCGGCACCGGGCCCTTCATCTGGGACCACCTGACTTTCGGCATCGAATTCAAGGCCGTGCG
>DAINDD010000093.1:0-7279 GCA_036732045.1 Chloroflexota bacterium | reverse complement strand
CCATCTTGGAGAAGGTCCGCAGAGCTAACGAAGCGTTAGAAGCACTACACTAGGAACACGGAACATGGGTCGGAGCCTTCTCCCCGGTTCCCTGTTCCCAGTTCCTCCCCATCGCTATACTGTCTGTGAACATTCTCACAAAGGAGACGCCCATGGTTACAGGAACATCTGAAATCGGGATCCCGGACGACATTCGGGACATCGTAAAGGGGGCCACGACCGGGCTCCTCCAGCTCATCGACAGCGAAGTGCTGCCGGTGGAACAGCAGCTCGGAGACCTGCTGACGGACGAGCGCAAGTTCTTCGACGAAAGCGGGAAGGCCGTCCCGGCGGCGCTGGAGGCGCGCAAGCACGTGCGGATGAAGTCGGCTGAGGCTGGCTACTACGGCATGTTTGCGCCGGAGAGCGTCGGCGGCGGCGGCATCGGCGTCCGCCCGATGGTGTTCGTCGAAGAGGCGATGTACCGCAAGTACGGCCCGGGCCGCCCGCTCATCACCTGGGCCAAGGGCTTCCTCAGCCAGCCGACGATCGCTTCGTTCGTGGACGGGCCGTCGCACATGCTGGTGCCCGTCAGCGAGAACGTGCGCAAGGAGTTCCTGCCGTTAATCGCCAAGGGCGAAAAGACCGTCTGCTTCGCGCTCAGCGAGGCGAACGCCGGCTCCGACGTTTGGGGGGTGCAGACGAAGGCCAAGCGTGACGGCGACGACTGGGTGATCAACGGCAGCAAGCAGTGGATCACTAACGCGCCCTACGCCGACTACGCCGTCGTCTTCGCCGTCACCGATGAGACCATGGTGAAAGAGCGCAAGGGCGGCATCAGCGCCTTCTTCGTCGAGACGAACGCGCAGGGTTACACCTTCGACGGCGTTCTGCCTGTGATGGGCCATAGCGGCGGCGACTGCGGCTCGATGAGCTTCGATGACCTGCGGGTACCGGCAGACCGCCTCGTCGGCGTTGAGAACCAGGGGTTCGCCATCGCCATGTTCGGCATCTCGGAAGGACGTACATCGATTGCCGCGAACTGCATCGGCATGTGCGAGTACGCCCTCGACCGCTCGCTGGAGTACTCGCAACAGCGGATGAGCTTCGGGCAGCCGATCTCGGAGTACCAGGCGATCCAATTCATGCTGGCGGACATGGCGATCGACATCTACACGATGAAGTACATGGTGCTGCAGACCGCCGCGCTGATCGAGAACGCGCTGAAGACAGGCAAGCTTCCAGTCAAAGAGATCTCGATGGCGAAGGCGTACGCGGTGGAGAAGACGCAGGAGTGCTACGACCGCGCGATCCAGGTGCACGGCGGCATGGGCCTGACCAACGAGCTGCCGCTGAATGAGGGATTCCGAATTGCTCGCACGCTGCGCATCCCGGACGGCACCGGCGAGATCCAGCGCCGGACGATCGCGCGGCAGATGCTGCGCGGCGACGTGGTGTTCTAGGCCAGGCCGCGTGCACCTCCAGACTGTACTTCCTGGTGCTCTGATCGCGCTCCTGGTTGCCATGACGCAATCCGTCACGGGCTTCGGGTTCGCCATGGTGTCAGCGCCGCTGCTGGCGGTCGTCTGGGCGGTCAAACCAGCCGTCGCCACCATGTTGCTTAGCTTGTTCGTCAACGTGTTTGTGCTGGCGTAGGTGCGCGGCCACATCGACTACGACCGGCTGCCGGCGCTCTACGCGGGCTTCCTGGCCGGTTCGGCGCCGGGCACGATTCGCTCGCCGGGCGAGCGTTGGCCGGTGCGATCAGCGGCGCCAGCGGCTCGGCGACGAGCATAGGTGCGCCGCCCGTCGTTCTCTACTTGCTCGGACGCGAGCCGGACATCCACCGCTTCCGCGCGACGTTGCTCGCGTTCTTCTTACCGGTTACCGGCCAGCGTTGGCACGCTCGCGCTGTTCATCTTCATCGGGCGCGTCGATAGTGACGTGCTGACAGTTGGCGCCGCGGGCGTTCCCGCGATCGTCGCCGGCGTGATCATTGGGGTCTGGGCGCGCGGTCAAGTGGAGGCGGAGCTCTTCCGGCGCCTGGTTGTTGGGCTGCTCGTTTGCGTCAGCGTGCTGGTGATCGCCTTCACCGTGCTCGGCCTCAGGTGAATTCGACGTCTGCGGGTGGTTGTCTTACCATAATTGCATCATGCTAAGCGGGCTAACCAAGCGCATCATCCCCTGTTTCGACGTTGCCGAAGGCCGCGTCGTGAAGGGCATTCGCTTCGTGGACATGCGCGATGCGGGTGACCCGGTGGAGCTGGCGAAGGTGTACTACGCAGAAGGCGCCGACGAGCTGGTGTTCCTCGACATCAAGGCCTCACCGGACCGGCGCGAGACGGCCGTGCAGATGGTCCGCAGTATCGCCGACCAGGTGTTCATTCCGTTCACGGTTGGCGGCGGCATTCGCGGGCTGGAAGATGTACGGCTGATGCTCGAGTCGGGCGCGGATAAAGTGTCGATCAACACGGCCGGCGTCGAGAACCCGCAGTTCATCGAGGAGGCGGCGCACAAGTTCGGCTCTCAGTGCATCGTAGTCGCGATCGACGCCAAGGCCGCAGGGCCGGGCCACTGGCAGGTGCACACCTACGGCGGCACTGGCGGCGGCACGCCCGTCGAGCTGGACGCGGGCGAGTGGGCGATGCGCTGCGTGGAGCAGGGAGCCGGCGAGTTGCTTGTGACCGGCATGGACGCTGATGGGACGAAGGGGGGCTACGACATTGGCCTGACGCGTGCGATCTCGGAGTCCGTGCGGGTGCCGGTGATCGCCTCAGGCGGCGCCGGGAGTCCCGAGCACATGCGTGAGGCGATCGTCGAAGGCAAGGCGGACGCCGTGCTTGCCGCAAGCATCTTCCACTTCGGGACGTACCGCATCCGCGAGGTCAAGGAATTCCTCGCCGACCATAGCATCCCCGTCCGGCTTTAGTCACACGTTACGGGCGGGCGCTATCCTATCTATCAGATCAGATACGAAAGGTTCGGCAAAATGCCACTGAAGTTCGACGAGAAGGGCCTGATCCCGGCAATCGTCCAGGACGCCGAGAACGGCGAGATCCTGATGTTCGCTTGGATGAACGAGGAGTCGGTCAAGCGCACCCAGGAGAGCCGGCAGGCCTGGTTCTGGAGCCGCAGCCGGCAGGAGCTCTGGCACAAGGGCGCGACGTCCGGCAACACGCTTGATGTGACGGAGGTGCGATACGACTGCGATGAGGACGTCCTGCTTGTGAAGGTGCACCCGAACGGCCCGGCCTGCCACACCGGCGAGCGCAGCTGCTTCTACCGCGAGCTGGACGAGGTGGCACTATGAGCGACGTCACTAAGGTAGGCCCGCCTGAGCCGGATGACCTTCCGCGGAAGGTCATCCGGATAGCTTCTTCGAACGAATCTGGCGCGGTTCGTTGTTCGCAGGATTGGCCAATCTCTCCTTGGGATTCGGCACAATTTTTAAAACGTTAGCAATTTCTAAAACGATAGAGATGGAACAGCTGGTAGAGGCAGAAGAGTAAGCGGAAGTGGAGGCCGATCAGCCGTGGCACGGCCTGCCGGAGGCTGAGCTCACGGACGAACAGCGGCACGAAGCAATGGAGCGATTGTCGAGGGAATAGAAAAGGCGGGCAGGGTCTCTGATAGCACGAGGGGGTAGTCCACAGCGCCTTTAGCGATCCTGCCCGCAACGCGTATATTGCGCAGGACGAAAAGGCATCGTCAACGCCTTCGCCCGGGAAAATCCGCACCGTTAGAGAAGTTTAACCGCTGCCCAAGAAGCTGTTCGGCTAGTCCAGCGGTGGCGCGGTCTTGGCCGCCGCATCCGCGGTCGCGGCGAGTTTCGGCGCGGTGATTTCGAGCTCCGCTTCAGCCGCCAGGACTTCTTTCAGAGCGGCGAGCGCCACCTCCACCTGCGAGTCGTCGCAGGGCTTGGTGGTGATCGCCTGCAGCGCCAGGTTAGGCCACATCAGCACCCGCGTAACAGAGTTGTGCTCGAACGCGCCGCCCAGCCGGATCAGCTCGTAGGAGATCGACGCGATAACCGGAATCAGCACGACCCGGGAAACGACGCGTAGCCAGAGGTCCGGACTGCCGATAGCCGCGAAGACCACGACGCTGACGATGACAACCGTCAGCAGGAAGCTCGTCCCGCAGCGAACGTGCGCCGTCGGGTGCCGCTGGACGCTGGCGGGCTCCAGGGGATCGCCGGCCTCCAGCGCGTGGATGCTCTTGTGCTCGGCGCCATGATATTCGTAGACGCGGCGGACGTCCGGCAGGAGGCCGATCACGGAGACGTAGGCGATGATGATCAGCAGCCGGATCAGCCCCTCCGCGACGATGACGAGCGTGCCATTGCCAAGCACGCTGTCCAGGAGGTTGGCGAGCAGCAGCGGCCCGGCGAAGAAGATGCCGCCGACGACGACCAGCGAGAGCAGAGCGATCGCCAGCATGGGCGCCGAGTCCGTCTTCTGATCCTCCACGCCCAGCGCCACGTTGGACGACCACATGAGCGCGCGCATGCCCAGCGCCAGCGTCTCCCATAGCACGATGACGCCGCGCACAAACGGAAAGCGGCGCAGCGGGCCGGCGTAGAGGCCGCCCAGCTCCTGGCGGCGGACGGCGATCTCCCCGTTTGGCTTGCGGCAGGCGATGGCCATGCTGCGAGGGCCGCGTATCATCACGCCTTCCATCACGGCCTGGCCGCCGTAGTACAAACGCTTTTCGCCCATCTTGTCTCGCTTGAAAGCATAAACGACAATCGGGCCCCGGCGGTGAATCCGGGGCCCGAGTCGAGTGTCTCGCTGGCGCGGCTACTTCATGCCGTAGCGGCGCTTGAACCGCTCGACGCGGCCTGCGGTGTCCACGATGCGCTGCTCGCCGGTGAAAAACGGGTGGCACTGGCTGCACACTTCGACCTTCAGCTCGGGGCGGGTAGCGCGTGTCTCCCACGTGCTACCGCAGGCGCAGTGCACGGTTGCGGTGACGTATTCGGGGTGAATCTTGGTCTTCATTTCGTTCCTTCGTTCCGCCGGACTGACGCCCGGCATTCCTTTTCTGCTATTCGGCGGCGGCCATGACGTTGACTTTTTTGCGCCCGTCCTTGGCGTACGGCGCGAACTTCACGTGCCCCTCGATGAGCGAGTAGATCGTGTAGTCGCGCCCCATACCGACGTTTGTGCCCGGGTGGATGCGGGTCCCGCGCTGCCGCACGATGATCGTCCCTGGGAGGACGACCTCGCCGTCGAAGCGCTTGACGCCCAGCCGCTGACCGTGGGAGTCTCGCCCGTTCTTGGCGCTGCCGCCGCTTTTCTTATGTGCCATATCTATTCTCCTTCGCCGTCCGCCTTCGGGGCGCGCTTCCGGCGGGCCGGCTTCTGCGGCGCGGCCTCGACTTCGGCGTCGGGCGCAGCATTCTGCGCCCCTGCATCCGCCTCCGGCGTCGCCTTGCGGGCGCGGGTGCGCCGTACCGGCTGCTCCTCAGCCTCCGCGGCAGGCGCTTCGGCCTCGGCCTTGGCGGGACGCGCGGCGCGAGTCCGGCGAGGCTTCGGGGCCTCCTCGGCCGTTTCCGCCACGGCTTCCGTTGCGGGCGCTTCCTCCGGCTCGACCGTTACCTCGAGGCGGCGCGGCCGTTTCCGCTCCTCTGCCTTTATTACGGCCCCGGACTCCGTCACGATCTGTTTGATCGAGAGGCGCGTGTAGTCCTGGCGGTGGCCGTAGCGGCGGCGGTAGCGGGTCTTGTTCTTGTACTTGAAGACGAGGATCTTGGCGCCGCGCACGTGCTCGATCACTTCGGCGATGACACGCGCGCCCTCGAGGATGGGTGTGCCAATGTGAGCTTCTCCATCGCCGCCGAGCATGAGCACGCCGAGATCGACCGTATCGCCGATGTTCGCCGGGAGACGGTCAACGTCGAGCGTCTGATCGGGCTCGACCCGGTATTGCCGGCCGCCGGAGCGGACTATCGCGTAAATGGGATTCCTCCAGGTCGTTCTGGGCCTGCGCCCGCGCCGTGCTGAGGCCCGGCCTTGGGGACGCCCGATTACGGACGCCACAAAGAACGATTGTAGCTGTGCGGCCCGCCCGTGTCCAGAAACTAGTCGACGGGCGGGTCGACGTGGGAGGGCGTGTCCCAGGCCAGGCCGGGCTTCGGCGGCGATACCGGCTTCTGTGGCTCTGGAGAGCGCTCTTCTGTTTGCGGAGTCTCGTCTTCGGGCATCGTCTTGCCAGGGGCGCCCGTGCCGGACAGCAGCGCCGCCAGGGCTTCGCCTTCGATCGTCTCTTCCTCGAGGACAGTGGTCACGATGGCGTCGAGCTTCTGCCGGTGCTCGGTCAGCATGAGCTTGGCCGTGTGGTACGCGCGGTCGATGATCTGGCGCACCTCTTCGTCGATCTCTTCGGCGACCTTATCGGAGTAGTTGCGCGTCTCGGAGATCTCGCGGCCCAGGAATACGAGCTCTTCCTTACGGCCGAACGTGCGCGGTCCCAGGCGCTCGCTCATGCCCCACTGGGTGACCATCTGGCGGGCGATTTGCGTCACTCGGGAGATGTCGTCCTGGGGTCCGGTGGTCGCTTCGCCGAAGACCATCTCTTCGGCAACGAGGCCGCCCAGCATCGCCGCCAGGCGGTCCAGCAACTGCGTGCGGGAATGCAGGTGGCGGTCCTCTTCCGGGAGGAAGCGGGTGAAGCCGCCGGCCATGCCGCGGGCGACGATGCTGATCTTGTACGGCGGATCAGCGTTGGGAAGCATGTAGCCGACGAGAGCATGTCCCGCCTCGTGGTAGGCGATGATCTCGCGTTCTTTCTTGCTGATTACGCGACTTCGGCGTTCCGGCCCCGCGATCACGCGGTCGACGGCCTCGTCGAGCTCCGGCATGGTGATCTTCTTCTTGCCGCGGCGGGCGGCCAGGATCGCGGCCTCGTTGATGAGGTTCGCCAGGTCAGCGCCGGAGAAGCCGGGCGTCTGCTTGGCGACCGTTTCCAGGTTGACGACGGGGTCCAAGGGCTTGCCCTTGGCGTGGACTTCGAGGATGGCCTTGCGGCCCTTGATGTCCGGATGGTCGAGGACAACCTGGCGGTCGAAGCGGCCGGGCCGCAGGAGGGCCGGGTCAAGGATGTCGGGCCTGTTGGTCGCCGCGATGACGATGACGTTGGTGTTCGTGTCGAAGCCGTCCATCTCCACGAGGATCTGGTTCAGGGTCTGCTCGCGCTCGTCGTGGCTGCCGCCCAGGCCAGCGCCACGGTGGCGGCCGACGGCGTCGATCTCGTCGACGAAGACGATGCACGGGGAGTTGCGCTTGGCCTGGTCGAAGAG
>DAINDD010000092.1:2438-7312 GCA_036732045.1 Chloroflexota bacterium | reverse complement strand
GCTTTACCCCCACAGTGGAGACGTCTGCGAGCCTAATACCTTGCACTTAACACCTACCAGCTCACTCCCAGGCTCTTCACGCCGTTGAGATGGGACACTCTGTCGCCCGCACCCGCGCCGCGCGCTAAACTAACCTCACCATGGACTACGAGACGATCGCCTTTGAGCGCGAGGGCGCGCTGATGACGGTGCGCTTCAACCGCCCGGACAAGCGCAACGCGATCAACCGCCAGATGCACGCGGAGTTGCAGGACCTCTGCCACCTGCTAATCGACGACACGGACACGCGCGTTGTTATCTTCACCGGCGCGGGCAAAGGGTTCTCCTCCGGCGCTGACACCAGCGAGTGGACGGAATCGCAGTCCGCGGACGAGCTGGCGGTGCGGCACATCTCCGGCGTCGGCAGCCGCACATCGACGGCGATCGAGTACCTGGGGCAGATCACAATCGCGGCCGTGCACGGCTTCGCGGTTGGCGGCGGGCTTGTGCTCGCGGTCTGCTGCGACATGCGCATAGCCGGCGAGGAGACGTGGTTCTCGATCCCGGAGGTCGAGCTCGGCCTGCCGCTGGGCTGGAACGCGCTCCCCCGTCTGGCGCGAGAAATTGGCCACGCCCGCGCGCTGGAGCTGA
The DNA here is from genome assembly GCA_036732045.1 of Chloroflexota bacterium. GTDB lineage: Bacteria > Chloroflexota > Dehalococcoidia > SM23-28-2 > RBG-16-64-32 > DATKKM01. Next base: position 6,682 of record DAINDD010000092.1, on the reverse strand, counting down.
CGATCACCTGCGACAAGTTCGACGCGAAGACGGCGGCGGAATACGGCCTCGTCACGCATCTCGTCCCGGAGAATGATGTGCAGGCGAAGGCGCGCGAACTCGCGGACAAGATCCTCTCGCGGCCGGCCCTGCCCGTGGCGCTGACCAAGGCCACCATGAAGGCGATCCGCAAGAGCCACGAGATGGGCGACGTCGCCTACAGCGACACCGATATGCTGCTGTACGCGCGGCTGATGGCGCAGCGCGTCCGGCGATTGCAAAAAGAGGGCCGCGCGTGACCGAAGAGAAGCGCACGTACTGGGACGCCGAGACGTACGAGAAGATCGGCACGCCGATGCGGCGCTGGGCCCAGCAGGTGATCGACGACCTCGGACTGAAGGGTGACGAGACGGTGCTCGACGCGGGCTGCGGCTCAGGCTCCGTTACGCTCGACCTCTGGCAGAAGCTGCCGAAGGGCAAAATCTACGCCGTCGACGGCTCGCCCCAGATGATCGAAAAGTTGAAACGCACGCTGGCCGAGCGCGGTATCAAGAACATCGTGGCGCTCCAGAGCGACCTCACGAAGCTGCAGCTCACGGAGCAGGTGGACATCGTCTTCTCCAACGCCGTCTTCCACTGGATCCCGGACGACGACGGCCTCTTCGGTTCGCTCGCCCGCGCTGCCAAGTCCGGCGGCAGGCTGCGGGCGCAGTGCGGCGGCGCGGCGAACATCAAGCGTCTGATGTCGGCGACCCGCGATGTGGAGGCCCGCGAGCCGTACGCGGAACACCTGCGCGGCCGTGTGGAGACCCGCAAGTACCGCACCAGCGGGCAGGCCAGGGAGGCTCTGGAGCGCAACGGCTGGAGGGACGTCCGCGCCGAGACGTTCGAGTCCCCGGTCACGTTCGGCGACACCGGCTCCGCCGTTCTCTACCTGCGCACGATCATCCTCCAACAGCAGGCGGCGGCACTTGACCTCGCTGCAAAGGCATCGTCCGAGCCTGGCCAGCCACAGCCGCTCTCGGACCGCTTCCTGCGCGACGTCGTCGCAGAGGTAGAGAAGCGCCACGGATCGCCGTTCGTCGCGGACTACGTGCGCCTCGACCTCTGGGCGACGAGGGCGTAGCAAGTGAGCATGGAGCGTTGAGCATGGGAACAAGGGAGCATGGGAGCAAGGAACAACGAGCCGCCATGATGCTCCCTTGCTCCAATGCTCCCATGCTCAAGAGCGCCTGGAACTGACATGCCCTTCGCCAAAGTTAACAGCATCGATCTCTTCTACGAGATCGCGGAGGTGGAACACCGAACCGCCCCGATGCTCCCTTGCTCCAATGCTCCCATGCTCAACAGCGTCTGGAACTGACATGCCCTACGCCAAGGTAAACGGCATCGATCTCTTCTACGAGATCGCGGAGGTGGAACAACGAGCCGCCCCGATGCTCCCTTGCTCCAATGCTCCCATGCTCAAGAGTGCCTGGAACTGACATGCCCTACGCCAAGGTGAACGGCGTCGATATCTACTACGAGATCGCGGAGGCGGAACACCGAACCGCCATGATGCTCCCTTGCCACCATGCTCCCATGCTCAACAGCGTCTGGAACTGACATGCCCTACGCCAAGGTAAACGGCATCGATCTCTTCTACGAGATCGCGGAGGTGGAACAACGAGCCGCCCCGATGCTCCCTTGCTCCAATGCTCGAAGGAGTCCGGAACTGACATGCCCTTCGCCAAAGTAAACGGCATCGAAATCTTCTACGAACGTCTCGGCCCGCCCACCGGCACGCCGCTCGTTCTGACCCACGGGTTCGCCGGGCCGTCCGGCCACTGGAAACCGGAGATCGAGTCGCTCGCGGGCAAGCGGCCGCTGGTCCTGTATGACGTGCGAGGCCACGGCCGTACGAGCGTGCCCCCCGATCCCGAAGCCTACTCGCTGCCGCAGTTCGCGTCCGATCTCGCGGGGCTGCTGCGGGAGATCGGGATCGAGCGCGCGCACATCGGCGGCGTCTCGATGGGCGGCATGGTGACGGCGCAGTTCGCGGTCGACTATCCCGAGCTGTGCGAGTCCGTGCTGCTCTGCGACACGACCTGCGGCAACGGGGTGGACGCCGGGCCCGCCGGCGACTGGGAGCGCCGCATGCAGGTGGGGATTGGCACGCTGGCCCACTTCGTGCGGACGTACGGGCTGGAGGAGACGGTCAGGCGCGAGTTTGAGTATGGCGCGCTGAACGACCCGCACCACGCCGAGAGCCCGTACCCGCTGGAGGGCGATCTCCGGCGCATCAAGATGATGACTCTGGAGGGCTACCTCGGCGCGGCGCAGGCGATGGTGACCCGGCCCGATCTGACTGACCGCATCGGCGCGATCACGGCACCGGCGCTGGTCATGATCGGCGAGTGGGACGACTTCCTGCCCTGCGCGATGCGCGACCACGCCTTAATTCCCGGCTCACGCCTCGTCGTGCGGGACCGCTGCGGCCACGGCTCCCGCTGGCGCGCCGACACGTTCATCGCGGAGGTCGAGTCGTTCCTCGCCGACGTTGAGACCGGCAACCCCATCGCCATCGAGCGCCACGTCTAGCGCACGAACCCTGTTAGCCTTCGCGCCCTTCTGTTTATCGCTTCGTCACGCCCGGCCTGTTAGCCTCGAAGGTGACAGGAGGTGAGACGAATGCCACAGAAGGAGCATCTGCCAAGCGTCAGCGACAAAGAGCAACGCATGTACGAGCACGTCAAGGAGAGCGAGTTGAAGCAAGGCCGGCCGGCGAAGCGCGCTAAGGCGATCGCGGCGGCCACGGTGAACAAGCACCACACAGCGGAGGGCCACACCAAGGGCAAGTAGCCGGCCAACCGCACAAATAGCGGCTTACGCATCCTGTAGCGTGAGCCGCAGTTCATATGTTGGATGGTCACCGGTGGCGTAGTGATTCGCTGAACATAATGTGCGGTTTTCGACGACGAAACTGCAATTATAATCGGTCAAATACTGAAGACCATCCTCGCCACGCAGATATAAATCGATGTCGGAGCGATGTTTGATTCCGGAATTATACCGTATTCCCAAAAACACGAAATTACCAAACAAAATCCCCCTTCCGCCTCTCCAGTCGCACCTGTGCCAGTTCCCCCTTACAACTCTCCACTAGCACGTGCCATCATCCTCACAGATGGCACAGACCGGCTCAAAATCCGGCCGCGGCGTTGCCAATTGCGCGACAGCGCGCGCGATCTGTAAGAGAGAACCTAGCGGTGATGTGCTAGCGGCAGTTCAGCGTGTCCGGGGAAACGCCGTAGATGCTGCCGGCGTAGGCGTAAATGCCCTCGCCGCCGGAGACGCGTACGCGGTTCAGCTCGTACGGGTGCGCGGGGTCCTCGGCGCCGTAGCCGTTGTTGTCCAGCAGCGCCCCCCGGTAGCCGGCGTTCTTCAGCATCTGCACGACCTGCGCTTGCCGCTCCGCAGTCCCCGAGCGGAAGGGCTCGCCCGAGGGGTAAACAAAATAGTCGACGGTGTGGCCAATGTGCGCCTGCAGCGCCGCCTTCGACGTTTGCAGCTGATCGATGTCTGTCGCGTCGTCGGCCGAGCCGAGGTCGATGTGCGAGACCGTGTGCGACATCATCTCCATTCCCGCGCCCGACATGTCCGCGATCTGCGCCCAGGTTGCGTACGGGCCGCCGGCATCGACGAAGCCGGTCACGATGGCGAACGAGCCGGCGAACCCGTGCTGCTGGAGCACCGGGAAACCGTACGTGTACTGGCCGGCCCAGCCGTCGTCGAACGTAAGGATGATCGGCTTATCCGGCAGCGACGCCTTCCCGTCGAAGACGTCGAACAGCCGCTGCATCGTGATCGGCGTGTAGCCCGCGCAGGCCAGGTACGACATCTGAGCCTTGAAGTCATCTGTCGATACGGCGAGCGCGTCGTTCGCAGGCTGATCCGGCGGGCCAATGATGTGGTACATCATGATCGGCACGTCTACCGGCGACGTGATCGGCGGGCCCGGCCTTGGCGAAGCCGTCGGTGACGGCGACGGGCTTCCAGTTGGCGGGTTCGTGACCAAGATCACGGCAGGCGTGCCGGTGCTCGGGTTGGCAGTGTTGTCGCTGCCGCTGCCGCCAATCGCACCCGTACGCACGAGCGCAAAGGCGATCGCGCCGGCCAGCACGCCCGCTCCGGCGAAAAGCCTCAGCCACTGTGATAGATTGATGTTTGCACCTCAGCTCCCAGTATCGCGGTCTCCAACAGTAGAACGCCAGAGCCTCGTCCCG
>DAINDD010000092.1:0-2428 GCA_036732045.1 Chloroflexota bacterium | reverse complement strand
GTCGCGTACCATCGCCGACATGAGGACGAACTGACGATACGGCGCGCCACCGCCGACGATGCGGACGAGCTCACGCGCTTGCGTCTGGAAATGCAAACGGAGCTCTTCGCCGGCGATGGCCGTGGGGCCGCGCCTGACGAGATCGTTGAGCACAACCGCCGGTACTTCCGCGAGCACCTGCCGGTTGGCGACTTCGTAGCGTTTGTGGCGGAGGTGGACGGCGAGATCGTCGGAACCAGCGGGATCGTCGTCTACCGTGCTCCGCCGACCCATGGCAATCCTACCGGCATCGAGGGATACGTGATGAACATGTACACCGTTCCGAGCTACCGCGGCCGCGGCATCGCGACTAGCCTGCTCGATCATCTCGTCGAGCACGTGCGCGAGCTCGGCGGCCGGCGCGCCTGGCTGCGTGCAAGCGACTCCGGCCGGCCCGTCTACCATCGCTACGGCTTTCGCGGCGACGACCCGCATTACATGCTCTACCCGTTTCCGCAAAGAGGCCTGTAGTGAGCAAGCTGGAGCTGATCCGCGACTTTTACGACTACAACGAGTACGCAAACCGGCACCTGCTGAAGGTCGCCGCTGGCCTCGGCGACGACAACGTCGTGTACTCGCCGGAAGCCAGTGTCGCCGGCGTGGTCAGCACGATGGCCCACGTCGCCGCCGCGCAGGTCAACTGGCTGGAGCGCTGGCGTGGCGGTGTCAATCGCATCTCGACCGTTGAGCTGGCGTCGGCGACGCGGTCCCTGGGTGACGTCCGCGCCGCCTTCGACCGTTCGCACGCCGCACTGAGCGAGTACATCGCGTCGCTGACCGACGCTGACCTCGATCGGCCGCTGGCGTACAAGGACAGCCGCGGCGCCCCGAACGAGCGTCCTCTCTGGCAGCTGATGACGCATGTCGCCAACCACGGCACCTACCACCGCGGCGAGGCCGCGGCGGAGCTGACCGCGCTCGGCCACTCCCCCGGCGATCTGGACTTCGTGTTCTGGGAGATCGCCCGGGACAGAGCGTAGGGACAGAGCTGAAGCTCTGTCCAACGGGGGCGTGGCGGTGGCGGCGGCGATCCGCCTACCAGACGACGCCATTCTCCTGCAGCTCCGTAATCTCTTCCGGTGTGAGCCCGGCCTCAGCCAGCACCGCGAACGTGTCGGCGGCGAAGTCCGGGGCGTCTTTTGAGGCGGCGGGGACGCCGCCGATGTTGAACGGCGCGCGCACGAATTGCATCTCCGACGGCGTCTCCGTCAGCATCTCTTCGGCCTCCAGCGCCGGGTCGGCCAGCAGCTCGGCGAGGCGGCGGACGGGCGCGCACGGCAGGCCGAGCGCGGTGATCCGCTCTAGCCACTCGGCGCGCGGGCGGCCTGCCATCGCCGCGCCAATGATCGCCACCAGCTCGTGCGCGTGCTCGATGCGGCCGCGTCCGCGCGCGAAGCGCTCGTTGTCCTTCAAGTCGGGCCGTTCGATGGCGTCGCAGAAGGCGAACCAGTCGTCCTTGCTCATCGCCGTCATGCCCAGCGCCAGCCACTCGCCGTCGCCGCAGCGATAGAGGTTGAGGAAGGCGTTGGCCGCGTTGGCCGGGTCGAACGGGCGAAGCTGCTCGCCGGTGTTCTTGATCGCCCCGACGTGCAGCTGCTGGAACCAGAGCATCCCCTGCAGGAGCGACGTACTCACGACCTCGCCCTTGCCGGACTTCTCGCGCCGCAGTAGCGCCGCTGTCGTCGCGAACGCGAGGTTCGTGCCTGAAAGCACGTCCGCCAGGCCGCCGGGCGGGTAGTAGGGGTCGCCGTCGCGCGAGACGGTGTACATGAAACCGGAGTACGCCGTCCCCGTCGTGTCCTGCGCGGCGATGTCGGCCAGCACGCTCTTCGTGCCCAGTCCGCCACCCTGCGCATAGACCAGCCGAGGGTTGATCGCCGTCAGCTCCTCGGCTGATGCGCCGAACTGCTTCAGCGTGCGCGGGAGCAGGTTCGTCAGGAAGACGTCCGCCTCCGCGACGAGCCGGTGCAGCAGGCGGCGCCCCTCCTCGCGGCGAAGGTCGATCGCCAGCGAGCGCTTGTTGCGGTTCACAAGTTCCCACATCAACGCCTTGCCGCCGGGCGTTTGCATCGAGGCGCCATATAACGTCTGAAGCCCGCGAGAGAAGTCGCCCTGGCCCGGCTTCTCGATCTTGACCACGTCCGCCCCGAGATCGGCCAGCAACTGCCCGGCGAGCGGTCCCTGCACCCAGATTGTCAGGTCGATCACACGCATGCCCGAAAGCGGCGCGGGAGTGTTCGTGCTCACGATGTTCGATGATAGCGTGGATCGTGGCTGGCGTCTGTCATCCTGAGGACGCAGCCGAAGGATCTAGCTCGCGAGCCACGACCTGCGCCTAGTGTAGTGCTTCTAACGCTTCGTTAGCTCTGCGGACCTTCTCCAAGATGGT
>DAINDD010000091.1:7393-7544 GCA_036732045.1 Chloroflexota bacterium | reverse complement strand
TCTTCTGCCGGCGGCACGACCTCCAACTTCTTCTGCTTGTCTGCCATGCTCGATATGGATCAGTGTTCCGGGCTCGTTGCAACTCATTGCTCGCCAGTATCGACGGCAGCTCGGCGCTGCATTATGCTTCCGACGTCAGCGTTCCGACGAT
>DAINDD010000091.1:0-7383 GCA_036732045.1 Chloroflexota bacterium | reverse complement strand
CGCGATGCTTGGCTCCATCGCCTTCTGCAGAGCATCGACGAGTTCCAGCGGGCGCTCGCCGACAGCGATGACAATGTCGAGAGAGCTGGTCATAGCGCACCTCCCGCTTGCAGGAGGCGCGGGCGCCCCGTATAATCCATCCGCCTATCTTTCTTGATCGTCTTCTCTGCGGCGCCGCCCCCCTCTCCAAGTCGGGCGGCGTTCGCTTTTTGGGGGGTTGTCCGCTCTCGCCAAAACCCTTTGGGTACCCGGAACCACCAACCGACACCTGGCCAGTTAGGCTGATGACCGGGTCCGACGACACCGTCGTCGATGTTGTGTTCGTTCCGAAGACACCCTCCTTGATGCTGTTTCCACTCTTTTGAGGCCTGCCGGGCAGTCCTCCCCCGCGCGCATAGCCGCGGGTGAGCCCATTCATCAAACGTCAGGAGGACGTATAATGAAATTCGTAACTCTCACCGCCGTGGCGGTTCTCTTTAGCGCCGGTTATGCCTTTGCTGGGGCAGGGGACCCGATTCCACAGGGTTCACAAGCCGACGCACCTTCGGGTCGTCCGAGCGCAGTCTTGGATGACACCAAGTGTCAGAGCGTGTGGAAAATGGCCTCGCCAAACGGAGACACTTTGTCTGGCGACAAGGCAGTTCCGTACATCGTGAATTTCCAGATGGTCGATACAGACAAGGACGGAAAGATTTCTGCGGCTGAGTTCAAGACTGGCTGCGGGAAGGGTTGGGTTCAGAGCGCCGACGCTACAACCACCAAGGAAATGAGCCCGCCCGCCAAACTCTAGCGCTAGGCGGTAGCGGCGAGTGATGAAGCGGCCTCGGGTCTTCCCTGGGGCCGTTTCCGTTTGCGCCCCAAGAAGGTCGGGCGATTGTATTGTGGTAAGCCGCAACCGACCAGCGAGGTTTCGCCTGCGCCGTCAGGTCTGATAGAATCCCAGGCGCAGATAGAGAGAGGACTCTTTGCGCGCGGCCGCTCGCAATCCTTTTGCCTCCATTGCCCACGGACATGCGTTGGCCGAGGCCATTGTCGATGCCGTGCGGGAGCCCCTTGTCGTGCTCGATCTGGACTTGCGCGTGATTGCCGCGAGCCGCTCGTTCTACCGGACTTTCGCAGTGGCGCCACGGAAGACGGAAGGCCGAATGCTCTTCGATCTCGGCGACGGGCAGTGGAACATTCCCGGGCTCCACACTCTCCTCGAGGACATTATCCCGAAGCGCCGCACCGTCGAGGCCTATGAAGTTGAGCACGAATTCCCATCGATCGGCCGACGCGTGATGCTCCTCAATGCCCGCCGCGTGTTTGAGGATGGTTCGCCCACCGCCATCCTGCTGGCGATCGAAGACGTGACGCGGCGCCGCAAGGCCGAGCGCGAAAAGGACGAGCTGCTTCAACAAAAGGAGGTGCTGCTGCAGGAGATGCAGCACCGCGTCGCCAACAGTCTTCAGATCATCGCCAGTATTCTTCTGCTCAAGGCCAGGACCGTGCAGTCGGAGGAGACTCGCCACCATCTGCGCGACGCCCATCAGCGCGTCATGTCGGTGGCGACGGTGCAACAACAGCTGCACGCCTCCGGGTTGCACGAGAGCATCAACATCGGTTCCTATTTGTCGAAGCTGTGCGAGAGTCTCGCCGCGTCGATGGTCGTGGAGCGTCGGCCGGTCTCGATCAAGGTGCAAGCGACCGCTGGCACGGCAGTTTCGGACGTCGCTGTCAGTCTCGGACTGATCGTGACGGAACTCCTGATCAACGTATTGAAGCATGCCTTTCCTAACGACAAGGAAGGCGATGTCCTCGTCAAATACGAGGCTCAGAATTCTGGCTGGCAGCTCTCGGTTTCCGACAATGGATCAGGGCCCAAGGAGGAAGCCGGCGAACCCGCCCATACCGGCCTTGGCACGAGTATCGTCGAGGCACTTGCGCACCAACTCAACGCCACGGTCCACAAATCGAGTGGGCTTCAGGGCACCACGGTCTCAATTACTGCCCACGCAGTCAGCTAGGAGCTGCGATGAATGGCCCCCGCGTCCGCTTTAGGTCAGTAGCTGACCTCGGAACGCACCATCGAGTTAGTCCGCTTCGTGCCAGGAGCGGACGTCGCGCGATGGATTTAAGAGGCATGCAAACAATCCTTCACGAAAGAAACGCGCCCGGTACCTTGTGCGACTAGACAGTGGAAGGCCGCTTCCTAGCCACAGCCCTCGGGAAAATCCTAATCCAAGTCGTCGCCAAGCCTCTTCACGACTTTCGCCTTGGCGTCGGCCAGGATACGCGCGTGGTCGAAGCCAAGCGTAATTTGGCGCGTGTCCACCCATTCGGCGCTCTTCGCATCCGATCCGGCCCTCGGCAAAGCATCGCCTGGCAATTGGGTCGCGTAGGCAACGCTGACTATGTGGCCGGGGGGTCGTGCTTAAGGTCGGAGTAGACGCCGACAAGGGTGAGCTCGCTCACTTCGACACCGGCCTCCTCGCGGACTTCGCGCCGGCAGGCCGCCTCCACAGTTTCGCCGATCTTGACAAAGCCGCCGGGCAGCGCGTGGAAGGCGCTCGTGGCGCCGGGTGAGAAAGGGCTTGTTGAGATCATCACCGCAAAGCCAAGGGGATTTGATCGGCCGAATCCTGCCAGGGAGCGCAAATGGAGTACGAAAACCAGCAAGGCAAATTTTGTGGCTCCCAACTGTCTCTCTGAAGATCCAGATTTGCCGCGACGAAGTGAAGACGTGCTGACGCTGATCACGGTTCGCAGCAATGATCAGTTCAACACGACCGTTTACGGCTACGAGGATCGTTTAAGGGGAATCTACGGTACGCGGAAAGTCGTGCTCATGCATGACGACGATATGGCTCGGCTTAGCATCTCCGACGGCGAGATCGTGGACCTTATCGGCGAAGCCGGCGACGGTATCGAACGTCTTATGCGTTGGTTCCGGGCAACTAAATACGACGTCCCGCCCGGCAGTTGTGCAGGCTATTATCCGGAATGCAACCCTCTGCTTCCTCTTTGGCATCATCCCGGTGCGCGTCCGAAAGACTTAAGATGATAAAATCGGCGCCGTGCGGCGCTCACCCGGGGAAACCAACTTCGCGAAAGCAGGAACTAAGCATGCCAGATACAACGATCAAGAAGGTGGAGGCCCGTTCCTCACCGCGTGGAGAAATGGGCCAGAAGTATCTCGTCGCCGGTAAGCGCGTTTCGATGCGCCTCTGGGTGCAGGTTTTGGTCCTTGAACCTACGACCCCGGATCGAGGTCGACGACGCACGCACTTCCGAGCAAATCGACGTCTGAAAATTGAGGCAGAGCAGACACGCTCTGCCTCCCCCTTCTCTGCAGCTTCGTGCCAGAAGCAGACGTCAATCGCAGGAATCCCGCGGGGTTGCCTAGGGTGAACGAGAAACTGGTCGTGTTCCTTCCAAGATGCCGGTGGCTGTCGGCGTATAGGGCAAACGATGGGTTGGCTTGAGAGCTGACGACCGCCCCAGATTGTCGATTTGACCAACATCGTCAACGAGAGCTGCATTCGTTGCAAGTGCACGGACTGTGTCGAGGTGTGTCCTGTGGACTGCTTCACTGGCGGCCGAAAGCGGGCAGGTTTAAGGGAAGATGACGCCGCTGAGACAAACGCCTCCAGAGAGCCGCTGAAGACCTCGCTCTTTATTTTACCTTCGACTCAGCCCTCAATAGTGGAACGGAGGAACCCTCCATTTCGTCAAAAGGGCAGGCACCCTGAGGGAGAATTACCATGACAAATATAGGCCCTCTTCGAGTAAAAACGCGTGTACCCCCGACAGCGTGGGCTGTTGCAGGCCTCGTGACACTATTCTCAATTGTGTCCTCGCTTATGCATTCGGATGGGACGATGCCAGTGGCGGCTCAAGCCGTGCCAGCCTACCACGCCGGTGTGAATTAGGGCGTTGAGGCACGAAGGGCGCCGGCCGAGCCCAGACGCTCAAACGATCCAGCCGAGCCGAACTCCGTAATAAACTATCGATTAACCAAGGATCGCCACACTGCAGGGATGGTCGAGACGGCTGAACAGCACTCAAAAATTTCCAAACGCTACGACAAGCTCGCCGATGATGAAAGCATGTCACCGAATGGCTCAGAAAAGCGTCCACGCGAGAAGAGCTTGATCGCATTTGTCGGAAGGCGAGAACACGACGCCTTCGCGCTGGCTGCCTGCACGAGGCAGCTTAGAAGCGGCGCGCATCAAACGGCCACTGCTGCTGATCGACGCCGATAGTGAGCGCTGGGCGAACCCTGCCGACCTCTCAAGGGGTGCTAATTCTTTGCCCCTCGAACTGACTATTTGGATTTATAGTTGGTCCGTTCGCACGTATTCCCGGTCTCCGCGGACAGAGCGGGTAGATAACCGACCCCTTAGGGCAGAAAGCGCCAATTGATACCACTCATCCGCCGCGCCTTCGCGCGTGCGCCCTCCACGTCACCCTGGAACAATCGAGATCCTGTTCGCGCAGAACTCTTCAGCGTTGAGCGCCTGGAGGAACACGCGCGGAGCCTCGCGGCCGCGCAGTCAGTCACGGCGAATGCGGTCAAGGGCAATCCGCTGGGGGGGCGGCTCGTCGAAAACGAAGCGGTGCTGCTCCACGCCTATCGCACAATTGCAGAGGCGGTAAGCGAGGATCGCGCAATCACCCCGGCGGCCGAATGGCTAATCGACAACTACCACGTCGTGGAAAGGCAGATTCGCGACATTCGCTCCGACCTGCCGCCGCGCTATTACCGCCAGCTGCCCAAGCTCGCTGAGGGACCGTTCGCGAGATATCCGCGAGTGCTGGGAGTTGCCTGGGCCTTCGTCGCCCACACGGATAGCCGCTTCGATCCCGAAATATTGGTCCGCTATGTGCGGGCCTACCAGGAGGTGCAGCCACTAACGATCGGCGAACTCTGGGCGGTGGCCATCACACTTCGGATCGTGCTCGTCGAGAATCTCAGACGGTTGGCGGAGCGGATGGTGCACAGTCTCACCTCACGCGATGAGGCCGACAATCTCGCTGATCGGCTGCTGGGCCTTGGCGGACATGCGGCCGAACCAGTGCCGGCTGCGCTCGCGGGATACGAGCGCGGTGATGTCCCTGACGCGTTCGCGGTCCAACTCGTGCACAGGCTGCGCGACCAGGACCCGCGGGTCATACCTGCCCTGACGTGGCTAGACCAGCGTCTGGCGGCGCGTGGAGCCACTGCCGACGAAGTCGTGCGCGACGAACACCAGAGGCAGGGCGCTGCGACCGTGACCGTACGCAACATCATCACCAGTATGCGGATGATCTCCGATGTCGACTGGACTGAGTTGTTCGAGCGCATCAGCTTCGTCGACGACGTGCTCAAGGCGGGGAGTTCGTTTACCGAGATGGATTTCTCGACGCGCAATCTCTATCGCAGCGCCATCGAGGAACTGGCGCGTTGCTCGGATTGGACCGAAATCGATATCGCACGTCGCGCCGTGTTGCACACAGAGCAGGACATATATGCAAGCGCGGGCGAGGTGGAAGGCCGCTGGGGCGATCCTGGCTATCATCTTCTCGGGCAAGGTCGCGCCGCGTTCGAGGCGGGCATCGGCTTTCGGCCTCCGCCCCACACTTGGCTTGGACGAGCGAGCCGAGCGATCGGTATTGGGGGCTATGTCAGCGCTGTTTCAGTTGCCGCCGCGGTTGTCCTCGCCTCCCCGCTGTTCGCGCTCGCTGCCGTTGGGCTGCATGGGGCGTGGCTGAGTCTGCTCGCTGGACTAGGTGCGATTCCCGCCATCGACGCGGCCGTCGCGTTAGTGAACCGCGGCGTGACACGCAGCTTTGGCGCCAGGCTCCTTCCCGGCTTGGCCCTGCGCGACGGCGTGTCCTCGCATTTGCGCACGCTCGTCGCGGTGCCGACTCTACTGACGACACACGAATCTATCGAGGAGCAGATCGAGCGGCTGGAGATCCATTATCTCGCTAGCCCGGAAGGCAACCTTCATTTCGCAATGCTCTCCGACTGGGTCGATGCAATGACCGAGCACCTCGAATGCGACGCGGCTCTCCTCGCGGCTGCAGCGGAGGGCATCGCAAAGCTGAACCAGCGGCACGGCGCCGTGCCTGGCGGCGACCGCTTCCTGTTGCTCCATCGTCGGCGAGTCTGGAACGAAGGCGAAGGACGGTGGATCGGCTGGGAGCGCAAGCGCGGCAAGCTGCGCGAGCTAAACCGGCTGCTGCGCGGCGCGACCGACACGACTTTCGTGTCCACGGCTCAGCAGCCTTGCGTCGTGCCCAGTGATGTTCGCTACGTCGTCACGCTCGACGCCGACACGAAACTTCCGCGCGACACGGTTCGCCGGCTAATCGGCAAGATGGCGCACCCACTCAACCGGCCGCGCTTCGACGCCGACGCCGGCAGAGTCGTCGAGGGCTACGCGGTGCTACAGCCGCGAGTCACGCCATCACTGCCGATCGGCCGCGAGGGATCGCTGTTCCAGCGAGTCTTCTCCGGTATGAGCGGCATCGACCCGTATGCCGCCGCCGTGTCCGACGTGTACCAGGATATGTTCGGCGAAGGCTCCTATGCTGGCAAGGGCATCTACGAGGTCGACCCCTTTGAGGCCGCAGTCGCCGGCCGTGTTTTGGACTCTACGCTGCTGAGCCACGATTTGTTCGAGGGCGTGTTCGCGCGCGCCGGTCTCGCCTCCGACGTCGAGGTGGTCGACGAGTTCCCCGCCCGCTACGACGTTGCAGCCCTGCGGCACCACCGCTGGGCCCGCGGCGATTGGCAATTGCTACCCTGGATCTTGGGTCGCGGCCCCGTCGCGGGCGAGGATCGGAAGCGTGGCACAATCCCGGCGATCGGCCGCTGGAAAATGGTCGACAATCTGCGACGTACGCTGTCGGCTCCGGCTGCAGTCCTCGCCTTGCTGGCCGGATGGACCTTGTCGTTCGAGGCAGCCGCGATTTGGACTTCATTCGTACTCGCGACGATCGTACTGCCGACCCTGATCCCCGTCGTCGCTGCCGTGATCCCGGGGCGGACCGGAATCACGGTTCGGAGCCATCTCGGGGCGCTCAGCGCTGATCTCCGCCTCGCTCTCGCCCAGTCGGTGCTCATGATCAGCTTCCTTGCGCATCAGGCATGGCTGATGGGCGACGCGATCGCACGAACCCTGACCCGGCTGTTCGTTACCAGGCGGCATCTGCTCGAGTGGGTTCCAGCCGCGCAGGCAACGATCGGTCCGAGGCTCGACCTTTTCGGCTTCTATCGCCGGATGGCCGGGGCGATCGTCATCGCCGCTGTGGCGGTGATCGTCGCTTCGGCGTGGGGGCACGGGACTTGGCCGCTGGCATTGCCGTTCGCGGCGCTCTGGATCGCCTCGCCGGCGATCGCGCGCTGGACGAGCC
>DAINDD010000090.1:0-7589 GCA_036732045.1 Chloroflexota bacterium | reverse complement strand
GCCCGTTGGGCGACGTGGTCGTGCCGTTGATCTGGAAGCTGGTCCCACTGATCGAGACCGTCGTTTTGGGCGTCCATCCGATGCTAGTGAGCGCTGCTAGATGGTCGCGGAAGCCTATTCCAAAGCCTGTCGGCGTCCCGTCGTAATTGGTGATGAGGGCCGGGAAGCTGGTGCAACCGGCTGTGTTCCAGGCCCAGCCCAAGTACGAGTAGCCGCTGCTGTCAGCCCAAGGCATGATGTTGTCGATGAACCCGTGAGCGCAGTCGTTCTCGCCTACCTCACCGATTACGACCGGGTGTGCGGCGGCGATCGGCGCGAGACTATTAGCGCCCGACGAGAAGCAGGTAATGGTACTGCAGGTGTTGAAGTTGTAGATGTGAACCGAGGCGATGAGCTGATGAAGCGGATCGTTGGGCAGATTGGCCAGCCAGCCGCTGAGATCGTTGGCGTAGGCGAGACCGCCGAGCATGATGGGTTGGGTTGCCCCACTTCCACGGACCGCGGTGACCAGACTCTGCATGCCGGCTGATTGATATGCACCGGGGGTGCCGCCCCAGACCGTGCAGCCGCTAAGCCAGCAGCTCCATGGGTTCCAGAAGGGCTCATTGAAGAGGTCGAATATGACACCTGGGTTGTTCTTGAAGGTGGCAGCGACCGAGGACCAGAATGCTGGGGCGTGGTCGGCGTCGGGCATCGGCTGCTGGTATGTGGCGCGGTTCGTGCCGGCGGCCGTCCAGTGCAGATCCAGGATGGCGTAGATACCGGACTGGTTAAGCGTATTGACGTAGTTCATGATCGCCTGCTGGTAGACGGTACCTCCCTCGGTGGAGGTGCCCATGTTGATGTTCAACCAGCAGTCTTCGTTCAACGGAACCCGCACTGCATTCACATGCCAGGAGGCGATCGCGGCGACTGAAGCGAAGTCGCTGGGACCGTCGAAGATGCCCCAGCCCTGGATACACGCGTACTCGGTCCCGGAGCGATTGACCCCGAGGAGGCGGATAGTCTTGCTGCTGCCGTCGACGAGATGGTTCCCGGATACGGAGATGCTCAATTGCGCCGCGGACGCGTTGGTGGGCGCTGCGGTCACTCCTGCGAACATACCAAGGATCGCAGTCGCGACCATGACACCAAAGAGCACGCGCGCCTTCAACACAGCAGCCGGCCGCGTCGTACGCTCCGCAGGCG
This sequence comes from Chloroflexota bacterium, assembly GCA_036732045.1. GTDB lineage: Bacteria > Chloroflexota > Dehalococcoidia > SM23-28-2 > RBG-16-64-32 > DATKKM01. The sequence goes on along the minus strand of DAINDD010000090.1, from coordinate 6,401 downwards.
GGGGCACACACGCGATCGGTGGAAGCTTCACCGTCCTGCCTTAGTTATGGTTCTTGTTCCCGCCCAGCTGTCGTGAGCGCTGCCATGTGCCGAGCGATTCGAGGTGCCGGCTGTCGCATCGAGTTCCTCCCCGCACAAAACGAACGGCGTGGACATATTCGTGTTTGATCTGATGGCGTCAGCGTCGCAGACTACCTGCCTCAATTGCGGTTGTCAACGCGGGACCATGGGCAATCTTGCGAAATTCATGCCCGGACCCGGCTGGTCGACACTCTGGCGCTTGGGTTCCCAAGCCATAAAGGAAAGGTCCGTCCTGCCCGCAAGTCCACCAAACCTCCGACCGAGGTGAGTTCCGGTGCGGGCGCCGCAGTGTTCGAGATGGCCGGCCGCAGCGTCGATGCCACCGCCAAGAATGTAGGGTCTGGACTGCGCTTCCAAAATTGGGTCGACCAGGCACGTTGAAAGTCATTCCCACCAAAAACAGCGGTGACCCTGAAGTCAGGACGAACGCCGCATGTAGGCGCAAAGCAGCTTCGTCGAGCGCCGAGTCGGTGCGCCTACGATCTCTTATCGGCGCCGATACAGAGACACTACCAGCGCGCCGATTACCACGATGGCGATCAGGCCCGCAAGACTCTCCAGCAGAAGAGCAGCGCCTGCGGGCTGGCGGCTTTTCGGGCTTCCATCATCGAGGCCGCTCCTGGACGGCGGGGTGCTCATGGTGCCGGCGTGTGCTGAGCCGGTCACGGAAGATGGGGCGGCCGATGGTACTGCCGCCGGGGAACGCGCCGAGGCGGCGGACGAACTAGGATGTGCCCTCGCGTTCGGTGACGGGCTCGGGCTCGGTGACGGGCTCGGGCTCGGTGACGGGCTTGGGCTCGGTGAAGGGCTCGGGCTCGGCGACGGGCTCGGGCTCGGCGACGGGCTCGAGCTGGGTGACGGGCTCGGACTTGGTGACGGGGAACCGCTGAGCGCCAGCACGTGGTTGAAGAAAGCGATCTTGGACGAGGTGTTGATTGTCCAGTTCACCGGCGGCGACTGGAACCCATCCGTGTAGTTGTTCGAGCCCTGATCGTAGTAACCCCACGACGATCCCGCGTTCACGGCCGCGTCCATATTCGAAAGGCTGGTCGAGTCCTCGTTGAAGACGATCGGCTTGGGGCTGGCTTTGTACTGCGACATGTTGCGCACGGTGTTGACCATGTTCGTGATACCGCTGGGGCTCTGGCCGTTCCCGTGAATGAGTATGAAGTCGGCTTGGCTGACCACGCTCGCCGGCGGGATTGAGCCGCCGTTGAAGCTGACCGAGACTTTGAGCTTGCCGCTCGAGCGCGTCTGCGCCTGCGCCACCGCTTGCCAGACGTTGCCGGAGTTGATGTAAGTGCCCGAGTAGGCACCATTGTCATCTTCGTTGGCGATCTCCACGAGCGCGTTCCTGTAGCTGCCGGCGACCAGCCAGTCGACCACGTTGTTGATCCCCGCCTGGATGCCGCTGGGGCTGCTAACACGGTTGATCTGGCCGAAGTAGTAGAGCTGCACGTTGATGACAATGCCATTGGCATCAGCCGCTTTCAGGACCTGGTCCAGCCGGCTCATCCAGGCCGGCTTCAACGACCCGTCGGCATTGAAGGCGGTCGAGATCCAGGGCTGATTGCTGACGAAGGAGTTGGGCTCGGGCCCACCACCTTGCAAACCCACCGTAAGCAGATGCACTCCGTGCGCCGCGTAGGAGGGCATTGCTGCGACGAACTCGTTGGTGTTGCGCTGCGGGTCCCAAACGCCAGTGTTCGGATACTTCCAGTTCCCCACCGTGCTCGCATTCTCGTCGTCCCAGACACCCTGGACCATCCGGCTGTTCAGAAGCAGCCCGTTGGGCGACGTGGTCGTGCCGTTGATCTGGAAGCTGGTCCCACTGATCGAAACTGCTGTCCTCGCTGCAATCCCGTGCGCCGGCAGGGTATTGAGTGCGTAACCGGCTCCGATGGCGGCAACGGCCAAGACGCGCCTGAGACGGTGTCCGCGCTTGGATCTGAAGGTCAAGCGCGCACTGAAGTTAGACGTACAGGCATCGATCCCTGTCTACGCGGTACCTGAAGCTAGCGGCCAATCCCTGGAAGTAGTGGACGTAGCGCCCTATGTTACTTGGCCCGCGCCGCAGAACCAGATTGCGGAAGTTAATCGTCACGAGGACCCAAAAGAGGTGACACACGATCAGCCCGAGCGCGCCGATGTCTCCAGACCGGAGCATCTTCATGTTTTGTGCACCCAGAGAGTACATATAACCTTTGACGACGCGCCTGGCCGCTCCTCCTGCATACTCGCGAAACCCGTAGTGATCTACGCTGAACGAGGGACTCACCGCAATCAGGTGACCCGTCTTCAAGGCGCGGTATCCGTAGTCGACGTCATCGCCGCCATAATCAAACCGCGACCCCGGACCGAGATGAACGTCAAACGCAAGCGATGACGCGAGTTGGCGGCGAATGCACACGCAGGCGGTCAGGCCCTTGAGGACCTGGAACTGATGGCGCGATCGCAAAACCTGTTCACTGGGGTAGTCTTGCTGGGGAATGAAACCGCGCGCGGCGTCGTAGGGAACAGCCAACACGCATCCGAACGCGATGGCCGCCTCCGGGTGCCGATCCAGGACTGCCGCAGCCTCATGCAGAAATCCCGGGCTCGTCGCTGCGCAGTCGTCGTCGAGGAGCAGGACCACATCGCCACGCGTAAGGCTCAGGCCCAGGTTGCGCGCGCGGCATACGCCCTTTTCCTCCATGTGTCGGTAGGTCAGACCCGGAAGTCGGTCAACGAACTCGAGCCAAGTGGACATCGTCTCAGTGTTCTCGCGATCGCTCTGGTCGACGATGAGCACATCCCATGCCGGGTAACTCACGTGCGTCAGGCTCTCGAGGCACCGCCAAACGTCCTGCGGCCTATTGCGCGTCGAGATGACGACCGAGAACGACGGTGTGCGCGCGCCGCTATCCGCATCCTGGATGCTGGTACCCAAGCCGTCTGTCGATTGCATCAAAGGTAACTGAACCCGTGCGAGAGCGTGGCCCGCTGATCGTCGGGATTGATCACCACAACGTCAGCTGGTCCGGTCGCGTGCGCACCGGTTGTCGCGGTGATGGTGGTTGGGGAGTTGACCACCACGCCGGTTGCAGGGATTCCGCCGATCGTGACCGCGGCACCGGCTAAGAAGGATGTCCCGGAGATTGTCACGACGGTTCCTCCGGCGCTTGTCCCTGACGTCGGGTTGATCGCCGTCACGGTAGGAGCGCCTGCCGCCGTCCCACCGGCCAGCACCTGGATCGCGTTGATCTTGGCGGCGTCCTTCACGGAGGTGAATGCGATGGTCAGGGCGCCTCCCGTGACGCTAACGACGAAAGTCTTGTCAAGGGCTGTCATGGGGGCAGCCTCTGTCAGGATGTCAAAGTTGGTCAGCAGCGACTTGCCGTTGATGGACACATTGAAGACGCGCTGTCCCGCGCTTGTCCAGTACAGCTCAGCGAACTTCAGCGCGACCGTGTACGTTCCGTCGGGCACGGAGAACGCGTAGCTCATGTTGCCGTACCGCTCGGTCTGATACAAAGGCTGGTCGGCAGTCCCGGCGATGGCGCCGGCGACGGAGAAGGTGGCCCCGCCCGAAAAGGCCGTGTCGACACTCCAGGCGTTGCCGCCCTTGTCTGTGTATGCACCACCACCGGCGTTGACACGGACCGGCGCGAACGGCGGAGGCTGGTAGAAGAAGCCCGCTGGCAGGGTGCCCTTTAGCTCGTTCGGGTTAAAGACCACGACGTCTGTATTGCCGGCCAGGTGAGCCGGAGTGGTCGCGCTGATTGAGGTCGCGGAGTTGAATACGACGTTGGTTGCCGGCACGCCGCCCACCGTTACCGCGGCACCGCCGACGAAGCCTGTCCCGGTGATAATGACAGGCGTCCCGCCGCTGGGGCCTCCCGAGTTCGGGCTGATAGAGCCGATTGTCGGCGCGGCTTGCGCAGTCCCGCCGCTAGCAATCATGATCGCTCCGACCTTTGCTTGATCAGTGACCGAGTTGAACGTCAGAGTCAACGTGCCGCCCGTGACTGACACGACGAAGACTTTGTCCAGCGCCGTATTGGGCGAGGTTTCCGCGAGAATGTCGAAGTTCGTCAGGAGTGCCTGTCCGTTGAGCGAGACGTTGAACACACGCTGGCCAGGCTTGGTCCAGTAGAGCTCTGCGAACTTTAGCGTGACACTGTAGGTCCCATCGGCCACCAGGAACGAGTAGGAGAAGTTCTGGTCGCGCTCGGTCTGGTAAAGGGCCTGGTCGATGGTGCCGGCGATGGGCGAGGTGCTCGAGAAGGTTCCGCCGCCCGCGAAGCCCGCGTCGGCGCTCCACGCGTTACCGGCTGAATCCGTGAGAGCTGGGCCCCCCGCGTGTATTCGCAGCGGGAAGGTGGCAGACGACGCAGTGTAGGTGTAGCCGCCGGCGAGCTTGCCCGACTGGCCATCACCGTTCGTGACGACGACGTCAACAGCTCCGATGCTGTGAGCCGGGGCAGTAACCGTGATGCTGGTGGGTGAGACTACCGTGATTGTACTGGCGGCCGAACCTCCAAAGGTGACCGCGGCGCCTGTCAAAAAGTTGCTGCCGCTGATAGTCACCGACGTCCCTCCGCTCGCGGTGCCAGAGACCGGATTGATCGAGCTCACTGTGGGCGCTGGCGGCAGCGTCGCGCCGGAAGTCACCTGGATCGCGGCCACTTTGGCATTGTCCGTCACAGAGCTGAACGCGAGCACGAGACTACCATTTGCGACGGTCACGACAAATGATCTGTCGAGTGCCGTCATCGGGCTTGTCAGCGCAAGGATGTCGAAGTTCGAGAGCACAGCCTGCCCAATGGCCGAAACGTTGAAGACACGCTGGCCTGCCGAGGTCCAGTAGATCTCGGCGAACTTGAGCGTCACGGTGTATGTCCCGTTAGGGACATTGAAGGCATACTGGAACGTGCCGACGTTCTGTGCCGACCGCTCCGTCTGGTACAACGCTTGGTCGGTGGTCCCCGAGATGGCGCTGTTCGTCGAGAAGATGCCGCCGCCGCTGAAGTTGGTGTCGGCGCTCCACAGGTTCCCGGCCTTATCCGTGTAAGCCGCCCCGCCGGCGTGGATTCGGATTGGGTTGAAGGGCGGCGGGGCAATGTACGTGAACTGGTCGGCGAGCGCGGCGGTAGAGGTCCCTTGGGCGGTCGTCACTGTGATGTCGACGGAGCCCGCGGTCCCTGCCGGCGCAGTCGCCGTGAGGCTGGAATCAGAAGCGACGGTAAATGATGTCGCGCCTACGCTACCGAAGGAAACCGCCGTGGCCCCCGTGAAGTTATTGCCGCTCACTGTCACCACGGTGCCGCCGGCTGTCGGCCCCATGGTGGGGCTGATGCCGGTCACCCCTGGCAGCACGCCGCTGCTGCTGACGGTGAACGTCACAGCATTCGACGTTCCGCCGGCCGGGCTGTTGACCACGGTCAGGCTTGCGGTGCCATTGGAAGCGATGTTGGCGGCGGGAACTGCGGCGGTCAGCTGGTTCTGGTTGACATACGTGGTTGTGAGCGAAGTGCCGTTCCACATTAAGGTCGAAACGCTGTTCACGAATGAGAAGCCGTTGACGGTGACCGTGAACGCCGGGCCACCGGACGCGGCCACGCTTGGACTTAACGAGCTGATACCCGGTACGGGATACAGGTAGCGATAGCCGTTGGCCAGGTCGAAGCTTCCGCCCGCGGTGTTGACCACGGTAACGTCGACTGGATGAACATGGCTGATGAGGTGAGCTGGCACGACGGCGGTGATTGAAGTCGGCGAGTTCACGGTCAGGGACGTCGAGTTGACGGTTGCCTGGCCGTTCGTCGCCTGCGCACCGCCGAACGCCACCGTCGCGCCGGGCACGAAGCCGGTGCCGGTGATCGTGACCGTGTTGCCTCCGATCGCGCTGCCGGCCGGCGGAGTCACCGCGGTGACTGTCAGCGGCATAACCTCAATGGCGTCGACCTTGGCGTTGTCCACCAGGGTGGTGAACCGGATCGATAGCGTTCCGTTGGTCACGTATGCATCGAGGGGCACGTCGATCGCGGTCATGGGCGAGGTCTGGCTCAGGATGTCGTACTGGGACAGCGCCGCCTTGCCGTCAACGCTGACGTTGAAGACGCGTTGACCGGGCTGCGTCCAATAGTTTTCGGCAAGTTTCAGCGTCACCGTGTAGCCGCCATCAGGCACCGGAAAGGAATAGGAGAAGTTCCCGAATCTCTCGGTCTGATAGAGGGCCGAATCTGGCGTCTGCGCGATGGCGTTGCCGACCGCATAGGTGCCCCCGCCGGAGTAACCATTGTCCGCCGACCAGAGATTGCCTGAGTGGTCGGTGAAGC
>DAINDD010000089.1:2360-7618 GCA_036732045.1 Chloroflexota bacterium | reverse complement strand
GTGTCCACCTCGGCGACAAACCTGCCCTGCCGAAAGACGATGCCTGAGATGCGGCAGCGGGGGCGGTGTGAACGGTTGCTCGAGAAAAACGACGCCTTCGTCTCCCACGGGCAGGTTCACCGGCTGCGGATGCTGGGTCGCGATGTCCGTCGCCATCATGCGGCCGAACGGCAGCTGCGCCGCCGCGTACAGCTTCGTCGCGTCGGAGTCGCTGCCCGCGTCGCAGATCGCTGCTCCGATGCTGTTGCCCCTGATCCCGAAAACCGAACGAAGCGGCCGGTGTGGCAGTTACCCTGCGGACCTGAGGTAGTGGCGAGCGCGGACATCGTCCGTGTCTCCCAGTGACTGCCCGATGCCATTGCTCTGAAGCGCCTGCCCACGTCGCCGCGCTGAAGGAGTGCAAGAATCGTCGTCGCGGGCCACAAAGCCCCCGGTGCGCCCGACGACGATCTCGCGGAGCTCATCACCGGCAGCAAGCAATACATCATCGACTTCAACGAAGCCGCAGAGGCCAGCGCCTCGCGCGAAGAATTCGTCGAGAAGATGCTAGCCATCCACAGGAACCGTGGCAACGTCTTCACCCTGTGGAACTCTGTCACTGCGTTCTTCCGTGCGCTCGAGCAGGTGAGCAGCACATGAGTGTTTCGCACCAGTCCAGACTCGACGCTGCCGTACAGGAATTACGCAACAAGGAGTTGGTCTGCCCCCGGATCCGTGGAGTCGGATTGTTGGAGTGTGAGGTTGCTGCCCGAGAGGGAGCAGCGTGGGGTTATCCTCCGGAGTTCTGGCGTCGGATGGTCGACTTGGTCGTTGGGCCTGTCAGGAACGTGGCCCAAGCGTATGCGAGTTTCGCCCGCGACCATCGCGAGGGAACGCATCTCTGCCCCGCCTTTGAAGATGCCGTTACGTGCCATCGCATGCTCAACGCGATCGAAACCGCCGCCGCGACGGGTCAGCGTCAAACTCTCGGTTGATTCGACGCGAAAGGACGACCGCTTGATTCAAACCCAGGTCGTTTAGGGAAAGCTCCCCCGTGATCGCACCGAGCCGGACTGCATCACCGTCACCCTGGTCAACCAGGAGCTGGGCCGCTAACTTCTAGAACTTCTGGACTGGGGCCACAACTGCTCGTTCGGCCAAAATGAAGCAACGCGATTCTCCGAGAGAGTCAGGTCGGGTCCAAGGGCAGAAGGGACGACAGCGTGCGCAGCCGGATCTTCACCTCAGCTTGGGCTCCCGCTCTCCTGATATTCGCGGTCTACGGGCTGTGGCTGCTGGTGGTGTTTCATTCCGGCCGGGATCCGCGCGACTTCATCCGAATGGGTCTGCCGCATCTGGAGGCCAGCCATGCCAGCGCGGTCATCAAAGTGGACCCGCACTACCACTACTACCCGTTCAAGGTCGGAGGCTACGACGGGCAGTTCTATTACTACATCGCCATTGACCCGGCCAACGCGCGCTATTACTTCGATCAGCCCACGTATCGCTATACGCGCATTCTCTATCCGATGCTGGCTAGAGTTCTGGCGCTCAACCGGGTCGACCTGGTCCCCTACAGCTTGATCCTCATCAACCTGCTGGCGATTGTCGCGGGCACCTTGGCGGTGGCTGCCTGGCTGAAGCGAAGACTTGTCTCACCCTGGTTCGCTTTGATCTACGGGCTGTTTCCGGGGCTATTTATCTGCTTGCAGCGCGATTTGGCGGAGCCGCTGGCATTCGCGTTGGTGGCCTGGGGCGTCTACCTATTGGACACGGGAGGCAAACACCGGCTGACATTGTCGGCACTGGTCTTCGCCCTCGCCGCTTTGACACGCGAGACAGCCGTCATCTTTCCCCTGATCTATGGGCTCGCCTTCCTGCTCTTACCGTCCACGACGGTGGGTGGCCAGCCGCAGCGCGAGACAAGTCGGCGGTGGCGTGATGCCGCAAGCTTCCTTCTAACCGCCTTGGCTCCCCTCGCGCTCTACAAGGTTTTTCTACTGATCTGGTTGGGAGATCGCTCGGGCGGCGTGGCAGCGAACATACTCCCCAGCCTCGTCCCCTTCGCCGGCTTTACCAGCTGGGCGTTTAACGCGGGCAGAGCCAACGAGCTCATCAGCGTCATCATTCCCGGCATCGCTTGTGGCCTGGTCGCCCTATGGAGACTGCGAACCCAGCCTCGCTTCATCGAGCTGTGGCTTCTGATCGCCAACGCGATGCTCTTCGTCGTCATGCTCAATCACCCCTCCTACGTCGGCTTCGGGGGCTCGGGCCGCGTGACCACCGGCGTCGTCCTCTCGGCGTTGTATTGTCTTCCGCTCTTCGCCCGGCGCAGCTACGCGAGCCTGTGGTGGCTTTGGGCCAGCTGTCTATGCTGGATGTTCCTCTGGCCGTCGGTCGCCGTGTTCTCCGACAACCTGCTTGGCGTGCCCAATTTCGGGTTTGCGCTGGGGCTGGTTGTGCTGCTCATGGGCGTGACCGCGGTCCGGCGGCCTGACCGCAGCTTGGGCGAGCGCCGCCGATGGAGCTCAATCCGGTCCGCCATCAGGAACCCACAGTCGATCCTGTGAACGCATAGAGATGGGGCGAGACGAGGTCGACGCCCGTAGGTTGTGGGTACGTCCGATCATCGGCATATCCTGGCGGCTGCACCTTGGGACGTCCTTTGTGTGCTCCGCGAGCTGACGAGCGCGCCCGCGTCGGGCGTTGGCAGAACCCAGAATGTGTACACAGCCCGATAGATCGCCGTAAAGGATGCCGATCGTGACCTCTACCACGCCCTCTCTTTCCGAGCAGTCCGAAATTTAGCCCGCTCTTCCCTATCTCCACTGGAATGAAACACTGGACACACTCCACCCGTGGATGCAGATCGTGGGGAAGCTGAAGCTCGAGCTTGTTCCCTTCCTCAACGAATGGTGGCAGGTCGGCTTCACCGTCACCGCGCGTGGCCTGCCAACGCAACCATCCCGTTGGGCAGCCGGGTCTTTCAGGTCGATTTTGACCTCATCGATCATCGCGTCGACGTGCACGTCGACGACGGCAGCTCGCGTTCAGTCGGCCTGCTTCCCATTCGGTGGCGGATTCTTATCAGGATTCATGGCGCGTCTGGACGAGCTCGGGCGCACGTGGACAATCACGAAGAACCCGGTTGAGTTCGAGAACACCATCCCGTACGACCAGGACAACGTCCATCGCGCCTACGACGCGCCGGCTATCACCCGGCGCTGGCGCATCCTGCTCCAGACGGATCGGCTTCTGCAGGCCTTCCGGACGCCGCTTTGTGGGTAAGGGTAGTCCGGTGCTGTTCTGGTCGGGCTCGTTTGACCTCAGGGAGACGCGCTTCTCCGGGCGAGCCGCTCCGGAGCGTGAATGTCCAACTCGTTGGACGGCGCTGGGAGCGGATCAGGAGGCAGCCTCCGCCAGCTTCTGGCCCGGAAACGAGAAGCACCGGGCGCCGGCCTTCTTCGCTACGTCTTTCCCGAGCCGCCGGGCTGCACCGATGCGACGTTGAGCCCCGGCGCCGCCTTCTATCACCCCGATCTGAGCGAGTTCGTCCTGCCGTACGACGAGGCCAGAACCTCCGAGAACCCAGACGCCATGATCATGGATTTCTTCAACAGCACCTTCGTGGCCGGGGCCACACTCGCAGGTTGGGATCTGGCGTCCCTCATCCGGCCCGATCCGCTGCACCCGGGGGAGGCAGTCGTCACCGGTTAGGTCCTATTTTCATGCTGATCCCCCCTCGGCGCTTCCACCTCTGCCGTGCAGAAGGCGCAGCGGGTTGCGGCCGCTGGGATGTTGCTTAGGCAGAAAGGACAATCGGTGTTGGGGCGGGCTCAGGCATCGTCTTGAACCGCGCCATGAGCCGGTTGCAGGGCGTGACCACCCATTAACGAAGAACGACCAGTATCAGAGTTGATTTACAGGTGGGCCTTAGCCATAGCCACCTGGAGCGACTTCAGGTAGGCATCACTTGTCATGGTGGCCCCCGAGACAATGGAGACGTTCGCGCTTTGGACCTTCAGCACCTCCGCTTTGAGCAGCGGCAGTGCCTGCCCATTTATGAAGGCAGACCTCGAACGGTCCGTCGGTGCGGTGGCGAACACGTTGGCGATCTTCGTGCCCTTTACCTTGATCGTGACCCGGACTGGACCCCAGAGATCGGACGATGGATACATCTGACACCTCAGTATCAATGGCCGGCGACCGAAACGACGGAGCAGGAGGAGTCTCGCGCGCGTCGTTTCTCGCGCGGGTTGCAGCGGGCGCCGGGGGTCTGGTGGGAGGCGCGGGCCTCTTGTTGCGAGCGCTCCGCTCCGCGGTGCCTGCACTCGCCGCAGGCGGTCCGTCGATTAGCTCGAGCATGCCGATCGTATCCAATGTTGGGCTCTACCTGGGCAGTGTGAAGTCACTCCAGCCCAATAAGGCGCTCGCCTACAAGGACCCAAAGACCGGTGACCCGGCGCTAGTGATTCGCCTGCCTGGCGGCCAGCTAGTGTCATACGACGCAGTCTGCCCTCACCGCGGCTGCGCGGTGACCTACGATCCTTCCCGGCACAACATCGTATGCCCTTGTCACGGCGCCCAATTCAATCCGTCACGCAGCGCGGCTCCTATCACCGGCCCGGTCTCGCAACCGTTGATCAGCCTGCCGATTCGTGTCGATTCGGCGGGCAACGTCTACGCCCTGGATGCAAGACCGGGCACACGAATCAATCGCCTCCATGCGGCCCTACCGCCGGCCACGGGTGACGACGGTGGGGACGGACAGGATGACGGCGGGGATTAGTCATCTCCCTTTGCGTGCACGGACAGCTTGTTCCCGGATGCGGCCAGTGACGTGACGGCCTGACTCGCGGCGGGAGCATTGCCACCTTGCTGAGCCTGAGCGAGAGCACCTTGGAGGGACCGGCTGTACGCCTGGCTGGTCAGTGTTGCGCCGGAGATCACGTTCACGTTGGCACTCTGTGCCCGTAGTGTCTCCTGGCGGAGCAGTGGAACGGCCTGTCCGTTAATGGACGAAGACATAGAGTTGTTCTGAGGCGCTGAGATGGCGACATCGGCGATCTTGCCGTTGCTGATGGTCACCGCCGCCTGCACCGCCCCATACGGCTGCTGGACTACCGGCCCCTGATAGGTTCCGTGTCCAGTGGAGCTCGTGGTTGTGCCGCTACCGGCCCCAGAAGAGCGTGGCAGCGCGGCCACCGGAGCGGCGGGCGAGGCTATTTGAACAGCAGCTCTGCGACGCCATCCCACGGCAGGACAAGATGGGCATATTT
>DAINDD010000089.1:0-2350 GCA_036732045.1 Chloroflexota bacterium | reverse complement strand
CCGGAGCGGCGGGCGTTGCGCCCCCGCCGCTCGCCGTGAGGCTCTGGTTGATGATCGCAGCTGTCGTGACGACAGGGATCGCCGCGGCCCCTGCCATGATGATGGCCGACAGGAGCTGCTGAGTAAAACGCTTGGACATGATTGCGTCTCCGTTGAGTGGCCTAATAGGCGAATGCGTCGGTGTGGATATGCCGGGAAAGCACGCCGGCTCGCTGTACGCTTCTGCGGACGGCTTTCATCAAGGCGGGAGGACCACAAAGGAAGATCTCGCGACGTGCCAGGTCGGGGATCAGGGACCGCAGGTGTTCCGTCGACATCAGATGTCTATTGGCCGGCAGTCGGCGATCGCCCAGCACGTAATGAATCGTGACGTTACGCTTACGCGCGAGAGCGTCGAGCTCGTGCCGGAAGATGATCTCGTCCTCGCTGCCGACGCGATAGACCAACGTCAGGTCGCCCTCCATCTCCTCGAGCAGCGCCCGAATGGGCGTGATGCCGACGCCGCCCGCGATTAACGCGACCCTGTCGCCGGTACGAGCGTCATCCGTGAATGATCCGAATGGACCCTCGATGGCAACACGAGTCCCCGCCTTGACGGTCTTTAGACCGGCCGTGAAGTCTCCGAGGTCTTTGACGGTGATGCGCAGCGAGCGTCCGTCGGGGGCCGCCGACAGCGAGAAGGGGTGGGCTTCCTGCCAGCGCTCACGATCGAGGAAGCGCCACAGGAAGTACTGCCCTGCTCGCGCTTGCAGGGCGTCGAGATGATGCCCCGATATACGCAGCGACACGACGCCGGACCCTTCTTCCGTCACCTCGGCGACCCGCAGGCGATACCAGAGGTTCCGGGCGATAGGCTGCCCGAAGCGGAACAGGATCACGAGCTGCAGTGTGGCCACGTAGAGGGCGGTCCAGAGCGCCGCAGCCAGCGGATTGGCAAGAAATACTTGACCGGTCGGGATCTGGTGGAACCAGGCCAGCGCGACGGCACTATAGGCCATGAGATGCACCAGAAACCAGGTCTGGTAGCCCATCTGCCGCCGGATCGCTGCGATAGAGGTTACGACGACGAGAATCAGAAGGACAGTCGCGGCGAACGCGGCGAGCATCCCGGTGTAGCCGCCGAGAAAGGCTAGTAGCTGCGCCGGAATCGACAGGCGTCCCAGCAGCGCGTAGCCGGCGGTGATCAGGCCCACGTGGCCGAGGATGAGGAAGAGGGTGAGCTTGCCGTTGAGCTTGTGTAGCGAGGTCAGCCGGTCGAACCCGACGACCCACTCCAGAACCGGAACCCGGGCCAGAAGCAGGAGTTGTAGGAGAAGCGCCCACATGCCGAGGAGGCCCGTGAGCCGTCCGATGCTGGTGAGAAGGGTTCCGAGGTTGGTCACGCCCGTGACACCACCGGCGTGCAGCCAGAGGCCGACTATGCCCAGTAGCGTGGCCACGCCGATGATGCGCACGATCCACGCGACGACTGCACGAAGCGACCGACGTCCGGACACGTCCCGTGAGCGATCGATCGGTTCGCCGATCCCGTCGAGGCGGTAAGACAATTCGTTGTGTGCCATGAGCGTTCTCCCGGACGGATGACTCACGCGGTGGGCGTGTGCCCATTCCCCGTCACCGGCCTCAAGATACGCTCCCAACATTTGGGGCACATGGGCCAGAGATGAGGGTTTGATGAGATGGCCCCTCCTGGTACCAGGAGGGGCCATTTGATCTGGTCTGACGCCGGTTGGTTAGGTTGGGACATCAAGAGGTCGAGAAGCGAATCGTCACCGATTAGGTCCTAACTTCATTCTGATCCCCCGTCTGCGCTTCCACCTCTGCCGTGCAGAAGGCGCAGCGAGTTGCGGTTGCTGGGATATTGCTTAGGCAGAAAGGACAGTCTCGTGTTGGGGCGGGCTCAGGCATCGGTTTGAACCGTGCCATGAGCTGGTTGTAGGGCGTGACCACGGACAAGTAGACGACGGCGGCCACGATTACGAACGTCGGGATTGCTTCGATGAAGTTCGCCGTAAAGGAATTGGCTCTTGTTGATCGTGAAACTCAGCGCTGAGAAGTCCGGCTGTCCTCCCGGGGCAGCGATCAGGGGGTGATCAGATCTCTGACAAAAGAGGTCACGACCGCCGCAAACGCCACGCCGATCATCACAGCAATTGCCAGATCGACGACATTGCCATGCAAAAGGAAATCCCGGAAGCCGCGCATCATAGCCGGTTCCTCGTGTCACAGATAAGGGAACAATTCTAGGCACCGGTCATCGAGTCGTGCGAGTCTCTTCCGAGGATTGAAGCGATGCCAGTACTCGTTCACCGCGCTCGATGAAGGGTACGGCGCCCAGCCGTCGAAACAG
>DAINDD010000088.1:0-7645 GCA_036732045.1 Chloroflexota bacterium | reverse complement strand
GCCCCATGCCGGGGGTCTGGGGGTGTCCCCCAGAACTCTTTCCCCCTTTTGGGGAGGGGCGGGGGCGTCGTCGCATCGGCTGTTGTGCCTGCAACTTTGGTCTGGGGACGTTGCGAGGCACTGGCAGATCTGAAGAGCTGCAGCTACATCTGTCGCTCGCACTTCCCCGTGTTTTCGGATAAAACGGGTGCATGAGCGAAGCGGTTCGGGTAGGCTCGCCGGCAAGGACGGTCGTGAGGCTGCGGCTGCGCGTGAGCCTGTCGACGCTGGTGATCGGCTCGCTGGCGATCGCCGCCGGGGTTTACTACGCGGTCTGCGGGCTGCTCATCCACTACTCGTTCCACTCCTACGGCTGGGACCTCGGCATCTTCGACCAGGTGTTGTGGAGCATTGGGCACGGCTACGGCTTCCACTACAGCTTCCGCGACATGTGGTATCTCGGCGACCACTTCCAGCCGGTGCTCGTCTTACTGGTGCCGCTGATCTGGTTGCGCCTCGGTCCGGGGCCACTTCTCGTCGTGCAGGGGCTCTCGTTCGGTGCGGCCGTCATCCCGCTGTTCGCTGCGACGCGGCGTCTCGGCGGAAGCACGGCGGCCTGGGCGTTGAGCGCTGCGTACCTGCTGAGCCTTGCCGTCGCGCGCGCCGATTCGTACGACTTCCACCCTGAGTGCTTCGTGCCGGTGCTCGCGTTCACGGCGCTCTGGGGGCTGGCCGCCGGGCGGCCGGCCGTCTTCGCCGCGGCGACTCTGGCGCTGCTGCCGGTCAAGGAAGACATGGTTTTCTTGGTGCTCGGCCTGTGCTGGGTGTCGTGGTTGGGCTTTGGGCAAAGGCGGCCGGCGCAGTGGATCGCGCTGGGCTCCGTGGCGTACCTGGCCGTCATCTCGCTGGCCGTGATGCCGCTGTTCAACCACGGCAACTCGAACCCCCTGATCGAGCGCTATCCGTACCTCGGCCACACGCCCGGCTCGATCTTTCTGCACGCGATCATCCGCCCCGACCTGATCGCCGATCACCTTTGGGGGGCCGACACGCCGCGCACGCTCCTCTATCTCTTCGCGGGCGCCGGCTTCCTGCCGCTGTTCCGCCCGAAATTGCTGCCGCCGCTGCTGCTTCTGCTTCTGCCGCCGCTGCTGGCCGTGAACACCCAACAGCAGCTGCTGGAGCTGCACTACGGCGTCGTACCGTACACGTACGCCTTCATCGTCGCCGCGCTGGCGCTGGAGTCGGGTTATTTGCGCTCGTTGCTAGCACGCGCGCGGATTGCCCTGCCGAGCGCTCGGCTCGCGCTGCCCGGTGTCGCCGTCTTCCTGGCCGTAGCGCTGTTCGCCTGGAAGTCACCGCTGCCGCCCTCGTTCGCTGCCAATAGCGACCAGTTCACGATCGACCACCACTCGGACGTGGCGCGATCGTTCGTGGACATGGTGCCTGGCGATGCGATCGTCAGCGCCCAGGCGAACTTTGTCCCGCACCTGTCTGAGCGCTACGACATCTTCGAGTTCCCGCGCATCAGCAAGGCGACCTACCTTCTCGTGGACGATAAGCGCGGCGTCCCCGGCTACGACCAGCCCGCCTACGCGAGCTGCCGAGCGCTCATCCCCAGTTTCGGCTTCCACCTCGTGCGGCAGGAGGACGGCATCCAGCTCTGGCAGCGCTCTGCGGACGACGCGGCGACCTACGGCAGCGCGGGGTGCGGGTAAACCGAAAATCGTAACGAATATCGGGGGGTCAGGCTCTTAACCTGCCGGTGGGGCGGGAGCGGGGAGTTACCCCGCCGGCGTAAGCAACTGCGTCTTCCAGGAGTCGGCCAACTCCCGCAGCTGCGCCAGCTCGTTCGCCAGCGCCATCTCCCGGCGGCGGTTCTGGATCACGCGGGTCGCGCGCATCACCGGCCACTCGGGGTGCGGACGCTCGGCCAGGCGGACCGGCTGACCCGCCTCGAGGTGTCCTTCGCGGAGGACGCGAAGGTACCAGCCGGTGCGGCCGTTATCGGCCACCAGAGCCGTCAGCTCCTTGATCCCCCAGCGCCGCGCGATCTTCCAGCACGGCTGCCGCGGCTGCGAGACCTGGACGATCGCCTCTCCGGCTTCGAACGTGTCGCCGATGCAGACCGACTCTTCGTCCAGTCCGTCGATCGTCAGGTTCTCCCCGAACGCGCCGTGCGGCAGCTCGCGGCCGAGCTCGGCGCGCCAGAGCGGGTAGTGGCCGACTCCGTAGGCCAGCGCTGCCTTGTCCGGCCCGCCGTGGACCTGCGGGTTGCCCTGCCGGTCGCCCTCCAGGTTGGTTGTCGCCAGCCAGACCGGCCCGGACCCCGGCTCCTTGATGATCGCTGAGACCCACGAGCCGGTCCGCAGGTCTGGCCAACAGGCATCTGTCATCTCGCGCGGCTGACCGACCTGGATCGACGCGATCGTTGGGTGCGTCATGTGTGCATGGTAACGCGCGGGCGTAGTCGCGTCACAAAGCGCCTACTGCGCGAGCAAAAATAGCATGGGAACATGGGAGCATCACGACCAACCGCACCAGGGTCGTCCGGGATCCTCCCTTGCTCGAATGCTCCCATGCCCGTATGCCCTCATGCCCAGACCCACGCCTGTTGTAGAATGAGGCCGCCCGTTCTGGCGCACAACCGGTGCCAGGGCAACAGAAGGAGCACCCCATGGACTATCGCTTTCGCCCCGAAGAAGAGGCCTTCCGCCAGGAGGTCCGCACGTTCCTGACGTCTGAGCTGCCGCCGGACTGGGACTACGACCCCTTCGAGCTTTTCGACGAGACCTGGGAGTTCGCCAAGGGGTTCACCAAAAAGCTCGCGCAGAAGGGCTGGATCGCACCCGCTTGGCCGAAGCAGTACGGTGGACAAGACCTGCCGTTCATGAAGCAGGTCGTGCTCTCCGAAGAGTTGGCCTACTACCGAGCGCCGAACACCGGCTACATCGGCGTCACCTACGCCGGCCCGACGATGATCGTCTACGGTACTGAGGAGCAGAAGAACGAGTTCATCCCCGGCATCCTCTCCGGCGACATCATCTGGTGCCAGGGCTACTCGGAGCCGAACGCTGGCTCGGACCTCGCCTCGCTGGAGACGCGGGCTGTTCGCGACGGCGACGATTACGTGATCAACGGGACGAAGATCTGGTCGTCCAACGCGCACAAGGCGAACTGGTGCTTCTTGCTGGCGCGGACGGACATGGACGCGCCGAAGCACAAGGGCATCTCCTACTTCGTGACGCCGATGGACGCGCCCGGCATCAGCACGCGACCGCTCGTCAACATGGCCGATGAGCACGTCTTCAACGAGATCCTGTTCGACAACGTGCGCATCCCCGCCCGCTACCGCGTCGGCGAGGAGAACCGCGGCTGGTACATCGGCATGACGACGCTGGACTTCGAGCGCTCCAACATCTCGTCGGCGGCCCAGTACCGTCGCACGCTGGAGATGCTGACGAAGTACGTCAAGGAGTCCGCCGGAGGCGGACACGGCGCCGGCGATCTCGGCAAAGACCGCGACGCGACTCGCATGGCGCTGGCCGACCTGGCCGTGGAGAACGAAGTCGGTCGCTACCTCTCGTATCGCGTGGCGAATATGCAAGAGCGCGGCCAGATCCCGAACTACGAGTCCAGCGCGGCGAAGGTCTACCACTCGGAGTACGCGCAGAAGCTGTCGGGCCTGGGCCTGAACATCATGGGCCTGTTCGGCCAGCTCCGCGAAGGCTCTCCCTACGCACGCCTCCGCGGCCGCTTTGCGCGAACGTACGTCACGAGCGTGGGCGTCACGATCGCCGCTGGCACGTCCGAGGTGCAGCGCAACATCATCGCGAACCGCGGACTGGGGCTGTCGCGGGGGTAACGCCCCGTCCGACCCAGCGCAATAACTTGTCCGCCTCAGGCGGATCATCGCGAACCGGGGGACTGGGGCTGTCGCGGCGTAACTTACGCTCAGACACCGTGCGTGGCTTCTCTCAAGGCTTCCTCTTCGCCAACCGCCGAGACTTCGTCGCGATGAGCTAGGCCCGCACCGCACTTCTAGAATCATCACGTGGCTTACCAAAAAATGTCCTGAACATAATGTGCTGTTTCTCGACGACAAAATTGCACCTGTAATCGGTAAACAGCCAGGACCATCCTCACCGTGCAGATATAAATCGACGTTACTACTGATGTCTAATTCTAGAAATAGCCCGTAATCCCAAAACACGAAATTACCAAACGAACTCGTGGCAATAGACACGTTATGCGTGCCGTAATTGACACGACTCTAGGATGGGCCGATTCTTGAATTTGGCGGGTGCGAGTGTTCGAAATGATTCAATGCTCAAGCTCAAAAACTGAGCGGACGCGCCACGTTCTTCGGGTAGAGATGCGCCCCTTAGCGAGGTTCGCTTAGCGGCCGGGTGTCTTAAACTTCGGGGCAAAGCGTGATTCCCCATGCCTCGCGTAGTTCTCTTCGACATCGACAACACACTGCTCTATAGCGGCGGAGCTGGCAGCTTCGCCATGAACGCGGCGTTCAACGAGCTCTTCGGCGTCTCCGACGGCTTCGGGCGCGTGGAGTTCAGCGGACGGACGGACCTGTTCATCCTGCAGGGTGGGCTCGCCGAGCATGGCATCGCCGGGGGGGCCGAAGAGCACCTCGCCGCCTTCACCTCACGCTACTATGGGCTGCTCCCGGACGCGTTGGCGCAGCGCGAAGGTTACCTGATGCCCGGCTTCCCGGAACTGCTCTCGGCGCTGCGCAACGTGGGCGTCCGGCTCGGGCTGGCGACAGGAAACTTCGGCGAGGCCGCCGGCATCAAGCTGCAGTACTACGGGATCGCCGGCTTCTTCGAGGGGGGCGGCTTCGGCGAGGTCAGCCTCGACCGCGCGGAGGTGGTCGCCGCCGCGATACGCGCTGTCGGAAACGGTGCACGGCCGGCCGATATCGTCGTCGTCGGTGACACCCCGCACGACGTAACCTCCGCGCTGGCGAATGGCGTTGTCGGCGTCGGCGTCGCGACGGGCAAGTTTACCGTCGAGGAGTTGCGGGACAGCGGTGCCGCCCTCGTCTACCAGGACTTCGCGGACTGGCAGACCGTGGTCCGGGAGCTCGCCGGCGACTGACGCGTTCTGTCACGCTGAGCAGCGGTCCACGTTGTTCGTGGCCATTTAATTCTTCGCGAAGCATCTGGGGTTGGGACGCGAGGTGCGCCACGACGCTATGCGACGGGCCGCGACCCAGGCTTGCTACGCCCGCAGCACCTGCTCGTAGTACGACTCAATCGCCGCGCCGACGTCCTGGGGACTGTTGGCGCCGGTATTGCGCAGCGCATCGAGGAAGCCCGCCCGTTCCTTGATCTGCTCGTCCAGGGCGTCGGGTGAGAGCCTCGCCCAGGCGGCGAACGCCTGCCGCGCCGGCTCGTCAGCGAAAAGGCGAAAGGCGTCCGTCTCGCGGTCCCAGTCCACGATCCGGCTGACCGAGTAGCCGTTGCCCATTGGTTGGAGAAAGGCGATCTCTTCGATGCGCCGGACCAGCCGCCCGCCGACCTGGCCGATGAACATTGGCACGACGAACGTCAGCTGCGCCAGGTGGGCCTTTGGGATCGAGAGGTCGCGCTCCAGCTGGTCGAGCACGCCTTCGACGGTGGTGTCGTGCATCGTCGTGGCCAGCCGGTAGCCTTCCGCGAGCCCCTCGAAGACGCGGCGGGCGTTGTCGTCCCAGGTGTAGACGGGGATGTGGTCGCTCATCTCGTTGACCAGGATGTAGGTGTCGTAGCTGGGCGATGGCGCCGGCAGGGCGAACGTCTCGCCCTCGCCGCAGGTGAAGTAGACGGCGGTCTCCGGTCGAGTGAAGGAGAGCAGAGCGCTTACCGTCGTTGTCTTGCCGGAGTGCGGCGGGTCAGCGGCCACGATCAGCGATGCGCCGCGTTCCATCGCTGCCCAGAAAAGCGCCGCCACCCGCGAGTCCATGTTGCCCGCAGCGATCAGCTCCGTGATCGACATCGGGATCGGCGGCTCCCAGCTCCACCCCCACCAGCTCGTCGGCCTGTTCAGCGCGCGCATGTCCAGATGATACCGCACCAATCTCGGCTCGCGACCCGTGACCGCCGGCCCCTCTTCGCACTACAATCGGCGCATGCTAGCCGCGTTCTGCACCGGCAAAGAGACGATCGCCGTCCGTGAGGCTGACGCGCCGCGGCCAGCGCCTGGCGAGGTGCTGCTACGGGTGCGCGCTTGCGGCATCTGTGGCACCGACCTCCACTTCTACGGCGGCTCATTCCCCGCCGCGCCCAACGTCTCGCCGGGGCACGAGTTCGCGGGCGAGGTCGCGGAACTGGGCGAGGGCGTGACCGGGTTTGCGGTCGGCGATCGCGTCGCCGTCGAGCCGATTCGCTCCTGCCGGAAATGCGAGTACTGCACCACGGGCCGCTACCACCTTTGCCCGAAGCGCGTGCTGCTCGGCACGGCGGAGGCAGGCGCGCTTGCCGAGTACATCGCCATGCCCGCTTATACCCTGTACCGCTTGCCGGACGAGATCGGCTTCGATGTCGCTGCGCTGACGGAGCCGCTTGCCGTCTGCGTCCACGGCCTCCACCTGGCGAACGTGCGGGCCGGCGAACGCGTGCTCGTCATGGGTTGCGGGACGATCGGAGTGCTATCGGTGCTCGGAGCAACGGTCGCCGGGGTGGAGGTCGTCGCGATCTACCGCCACGATCACCAGGGCGAGGCCGCGCTTGCCGCCGGGGCCAGCCGCGCCGTGCGAGACGGTGAGACGGCTGGCCTGGAGAAGGAGGGCTTCGACGTCGTCATCGAGACCGTCGGCGGCCACGCACCGACCCTGGCCCAGGCGCTGGGCATCGTGCGGCCGGGCGGACGGATCGCCGTGCTCGGCGTCTTCACGCAGCCGGCGACGCTGAACGCACTGGGCCTGGTGCTGAAGGAAGTCACGATGGTTGGCGCCATCACGTACTGCCGGCCCGGCTTGCACTCCGACTTCGACGTTGCGCTCGGCATCCTGCGGGACAACCCCGATCGCGCCCGAGCCGTCATCACGCACCGCTTCCCGCTGGCCGAGGCCGCCAGTGCTTTCGCCACAGCCGCCGACAAGTCCACGAAGTCGCTGAAAGTGCAGGTAAACATTTGAGCGCGCCAACCCCCAACCTCGACGGGTCCTCCGTGCGGATCGCGATCGTCGTCGCGCGGTTCAATGAGCACGTCACCTCGCGGCTGCTGGAGGGGGCGCTGGCGGCTGTAGCCAGGCATGGCGTCAAGGAGCACGACGTCTTCTGGGTGCCCGGTTCGTTCGAGTTGCCGCTCGTGGCGCTGCAGGCCGCGCTCTCGACTCAATACGACGCCATCGTTTGCCTTGGCGCGATCATTCGTCACGAGACTGACCACTACCTGCACATCGCCACGCAGGCTGCGGCCGGCATCCAGAATGCCGCGCTCGATACGGGAATACCCTGCATCTTCGGCGTGCTGACCTGCGACACCGAAGAGCAAGCGCTCGCGCGGTCCGGCGGCGCCCAGGGCAACAAGGGCTCGGACGCCGTGGAAGCTGCGATCGAGACGGCCAACTTGCTACGTACTATCTAGCTCTGGATGACCCTACAGAACGCCGCGGCCGGAGAGGGTGTGCAGAGGGGCGAAGCCCTTCTGCTGGGGGTGTGGGGGG
>DAINDD010000087.1:0-7778 GCA_036732045.1 Chloroflexota bacterium | reverse complement strand
GGGTGGGGGACACCCCCACAGCCCCCGGCAGAGAGGCTTCGCCCCTCTGCACTTCCTAACGGTGCAACACTTATGGGGCACGAGGCTGTGTCGTATTCGGTCAGGGTCTATCTAGTTGCTACGAAGATCAGAACGCAGACACCCCAAAATAGGAGGAACGAAGGGACTCCCACTCTGAGTACCCGCAAGTTAGCCTCTCGATACTTCCATTTGACCCCTATCCCGATTCGCTCATAGAAGCGGGCCGTGCGGAGATTTGTATTTTCATCTAACCAGTCAATGATCTGTGGCCTGAAGAAAAGCAATACAGCCACTCCCGTCGATAGTAGAGCCGCACAGATCAGAATGGCGTCAAGCATAGTTGCATCCACGGCGGGATGTTATACAGGGCCAGCACTTACGATGGCAACTCGCAAGCCCATCCTAGAGCGTCCGAATCAGGAACGGGGGTGTTACCGCGCAGGACCCTTGGTTCGCTCAACTACGCTTCGGTGGCGGCGCGCTCTTTGCGACCGTTAGTGCGGCGGAGGCCAAGGCGGAGGAACTCTGGGGCATTGGCCTGGACGCGCTCCACGACTTCGCGGACGTCGCCGAAGCCGCGGCGGACGGCCTCCAGGTTTTCGCGCTGCGCCTCGGTGCGGTCGTCGAGCCATTCTCGGCTGAGCGCGAGCGCGCGGGCCTGACTGTGGCCGACCGCCTCGGACGCCGCCTCGTACGTGCCGATGAGGTCGCCCGGGTTGGCCAGCCAACGGCGGCCGACCTCTGTCCAGTCGACGGTCGACTGGCGTGCGCTTTCGATGACGCTCCGGTTGAAGCGGTGATAGCGTTCTGCGGAACCGCGGACGGCGTCGAAGAGTGACGTCTGGCGCTCGATGAGGTAGTCAAACAGCCTGTCAGAGGCTGGTTCACGGGCGGAGGTGGCCATATCTGCCCTCCCGGATGCTATGCGGGTGTTGCGTCGGTAACGATTGAACCGCGCGGGGATATTAGTGTCAACGAACCTACAGCTTGCGCAACGGGTCCGCGCGTTAATTTGGGGTTAGTATGTGGATAACTTCGAAAACCGGCGATTCACCGCCGACAACAGCTGCGCGCCGTCGGACTCCAGACCCGTGCGCGTAGAATGCGGGTGATGGACTACGAGGCAGCGATCGCCTATCTGCTCTCGTTTGCTGACTTCGAGCGCACAGGCCGCTTCCAGGAGCGCCCTGACGTAGCACCGATGCTGGCGCTGCTCCACCGCCTCGGCGACCCGCAGCTCGGGCGACCGACGGTGCACGTCGCTGGCTCGAAGGGGAAGGGCAGCGTCTCGGCGATGATCGAATCGGTCTTGCGCGCGTCAGGGCTGCGTACCGGTCTGTACACGAGCCCCCACCTGCACGACTTCACCGAACGCGTCCGCATCGGCGGGGAGCCGATCTCGCAGGAGACGTTCGCGCGTCTGGTCGATGAGATGCGCCCGGCGGTCGAAGCGCAGCGGGCGGCGGGCCAGAATGTCGTGACGTTCGATCTGTTGACGGCGCTCGGCTTCATCGCATTTTCAGAGGCGGATGTTTCGATACAGGTCATCGAAGTCGGCCTCGGCGGGCGCGTCGATCAGACGAATGTCTTCGAGACGAAGGAGGTCGCCGTGATCACGCCGCTCTCGTTCGAGCACACGGCGGTATTGGGCGACAGGATCGGGCAGATCGCGGCGGAGAAGGCTGCGATCATCACGCCCGCCTGCACGGCCGTGCTCGCGCCGCAGCCGTTCCCGGAAGCGGCGCGCGTCGTCCGCGAGTTCGCGGCGAAGACTGGCGTGCGGCTCGTCGACGTGGCGGCAGAGTACCGCTGGTCGGTCGGCGAGCACGACTTTCGATCGCAGGCCGTGCGGATCGATGGCCCGGGAAGCACAGTCGAAGTGCGACTGCCTCTGCTCGGCCGGTTCCAAGCCGAGAACGCGGCAACGGCGGTCGCGGCCGTGGAGGCGCTCGGGCGCGACATTGCTTGTGCGGCGATCGTGCGTGGGTTGGAGTCGGTACGCTGGCCGGGGCGCGTCGAGGTGCTGAGCGAAGAGCCGCTTGTAATCGCCGATGGGGCGCACAACGCCGATTCGGGCCGCCGGCTGCGGGAAGCGCTCGTCGAATACTTCGGAGCGGGACGAGTGCTGTTCATCGTCGGTGCGTCCTCGGACAAGGACATCGACGGGCTGGCGGAAGCGCTAGGACCGATCGCTGCGCGGGTGATCGCGACGCGTGCTTCGCATTCCCGGGCGATGGAGCCGGCGCGCATCGTAGAAGCTTTTCGGAAGTGCGGAGTACCGGGCGAAGATGTGGAAAGCGTCACTATTGCAACGCAACGCGCGTTGGCGGCGAGAAGCGAGCACAGGTTAATATGTCTTTCAGGGTCTCTCTTCGTGGCCGCGGAAGGTCGCGAGTACTTTGACAAGAAGGCCTGAATCCAGTTGGAGGCATTGATGGCCGGTAAGAACGGCAGGCACGCCACGCGGGTCGTCGTGACCGGAATGGGCGCGATCACTCCCATCGGAAACTCTGTGGAAGAGTTCTGGGCCAGCGCTCTCGAAGGAAAGTCGGGGATCGACATCCTGACCTCGTTCGACCACTCGGAGTACCCGGTCCACATCGCCGGTGAGATCAAGGACTTCGACCCGGAGCAGTACATGGACCGCCGCGACGCCCGGCGGATGGGTCGCTTCAGCCAGTTCGCGATCGCCGCGACTCGCCAGGCGCTGAAGCAGGCCGAGCTCGACCTGGAGGCCGTCGACCGCGACCGAGTCGGCGTGCTGATCGGCAACGGGATCGGCGGGCTGAGCGAATCGCAGGAGGCGGTGCGCACGATGGACTCTCGGGGAGGGATGCGGATCGACCCGTTCTTCTTCCCGAAGATGCTGCCGAACATGGCGGCGGCGCACATCGCGCTGCAGTTCGGCGCGCGCGGCTACAACAACACCGTGATCACCGCCTGCGCCGCCGGCACCCAGGCGATCGGCGACGCACTTGACCTCGTTCGCGCGGGGCGGGTGGACGCCGTCATCACGGGCGGCACGGAGTCCGCGCTCTCGGAACTCGGGCTGTGCGGGTTCGCCGTTATCCGCGCGCTCTCCACGCAGAACGACCCGCCGCAGAAGGCGAGCCGTCCCTTTGACGCTCAGCGCGACGGTTTCATCGCGGCCGAGGGCGCGGGCATTCTTGTGCTGGAGAACCTGGAGCATGCGACGGCCCGCAAAGCGCCGATCCTGGCCGAGGTGGCCGGCTATGGCGCCTGCAACGACGCGTACCATGTCGTGGCCCCGCGAGAGGACGGCGACGGCGCGATTCGGGCCATGGGCGAGGCGCTACGCGACGCCGGCATCTCGCCCGCGGACGTTGACTACATCAACGCGCACGGCACTTCGACGGAGCTGAACGATAAGACTGAGACGCTAGCGATCAAGAAGGTCTTCGGCGAGGACGCGTACCGGGTGCCGATCAGCGCCACGAAGTCGATGGTCGGCCACTCCTTCGGCGCCGCGGGGGCGGTGGAGTCGATCGCCTGCGTCCAGACGCTGCGAACCGGCTGGATCCACCCGACCATCAACTACGAACACCCGGACCCGGAATGCGACCTGGACTACGTTCCGAACCAGGCGCGCCAGGCCGAAATCAGCGTAATCCTGAAGAACAGCTTCGGGTTCGGGGGGCAGAATGCGTGCCTGGTGTACAAGCGGTACGACGGTTGACACCGCGCTGAGTGGTGATGGCTCGTTCGGGCGAAGACGCCCGTGGTGGGCGCTGGAGAGCAAGAGAGCATCACGGCGGGGTGATGTTCGGGTAATGCAGCGCGCCGTACACTGCGAGATCGTTGAGTTCCTGCCTAACTGGGCGATGCTTCTCGCTGATGCTCCTATGTCACCATGCTCCCTGGCTTGGGGGGCCGGGGGGTCGTGGTGAGGATTCTCGTAGTCGGCGGGGCGGGGTACATCGGCAGCGTCACGGTCGATCAGATCGTGGAGGCGGGGCACGACGTTACGGTCATCGACAGCCTGGTAGGCGGGCACGTGGAGGCTCTGAACCCGGACGCCGAGTTCGTCAACGCAGACGTCCGCGACGAGACCGCGTTGACTCGCTTGCTCGCCTCGCACAACTTCCACGCTGTCTTGAACTATGGCGGCTACATCCAGGCGGGCGAGTCGGTTAAGCAGCCGGGGCGCTACTTTGCGAACAACGTCGGCGGCACGATCACGTTGCTCAACGCGATGTTGACGTACGGCGTAACGCGCTTCGTGTTCAGCTCGAGCGCGGCGGTCTACGGCGAGCCGGAGGAGGTGCCGATCCGCGAGGAATCGCTGATCCAGCCGGTCAACCCGTACGGCGAGTCCAAGGTGATCGTCGAGAGGATGCTGCGCTGGTACGAGCAGTCGTTCGGGCTGCATTACGTGGCGCTGCGCTACTTCAACGCGGCCGGCGCGACCGAGTCGCGCGGCGAAGACCACCGACCGGAAACGCACCTCATCCCGATCACGCTAGAGGCGGCGATTGGGCAGCGTGATCACGTTTCGCTGTTTGGGACGGACTACCCGACGCCCGACGGTACCTGTGTGCGCGACTACGTGCACGTGTCGGACCTGGCCGCCGCGCACCTGCTGGCGATCGACCGCACGGAGACGGCGAGCGGAGTGTATAACCTCGGCAACGGCAAGGGATTCTCCAACCTAGAGGTGATCGAATCGGCGCGGCGCGTCACGGGCGAGGAGATCGCTGTAGTGGAGGAGGGGCGGCGGCCCGGCGACCCGGCCACGCTCGTCGCCTCGCACGACAAGGCGGTCGCGGAACTGGGCTGGGAGGTCCGCTACACGGAGCTCGATTCGATCATCGAGACGGCGTGGCGCTGGCGGCAAGCCCACCCGGAGGGGTATCGGGAGTAGGTAGTGATTCTGGATCACATCGAAAATCTGGAGATCACAGAAACTGACAAAGCCGAGCACTATGAAGCGCGAATGGCGCTAGCTCGCCTGGGCGAGGGTCTGTTTTGGCTGTATGGAGACGTGTTGAGCATCGAGAACAAGGTACGTAAACGCGCTGAAAAGGATGACGTTCAATTCGATTTTGTAGGTGGGCTGCTCGATGGGTTCGCTCTCGGCAGACTTTCGTGTGCCTTCCAGTGGTATGCAGTGTCTGCCGCAACTACGCGCAGTTAGTCGGGTGGTTGACCACTCTCAATACCCAAGGTGCAAAGGACTATGTCGCCCGAGTCATGCCACGACTCCAGAATTACCGGAACAAGTTAGCTGCTCATTTCGCCAGGACAGACCCACGCAGAGACAACGAGGCTGATATGGCTGCGAGTCTGCTGACCCAAGTCGTCTACGTTAAGGGCCGACTCTTGGCTGGGGCTTTGACACCTGTGCTGGAAGATACGGGCGTTACGACGGATTGCTCATGGAGCCTCACGGTGGCCCATCAAGGGTTCCGGCGGCGCTTCTGGCCGGAGGGCGTTCCGAAAGCGCACCAGGCCATCCGTGTCCCGCCTGGCGAAAGCGAATTTCACACCAACTACTCACATTTGCTTGAGAATGAGTGAGGTTCCGTCAGGCGGCATTGCTAGAAGCGAGTAGACCGCACTTACCACGGAAAAATCGCAGCCGCAGCGCGCCAGATAGCGTCGGCGGCCGGCGAAAGTGCGATGTCCCAGGCCCAAAGTAGCGCTGGCCTCGTGACGAGGACCCAAAGGCTGCCGACGACGACGCCTGTCCAGAACATCGTGTGCGGAAAAGCACCGCCGGCCGCAATCAAGAAACCGAGGGGCTTCCGCACAAGGAACGTCTCTACGGTTACGGACCGCCAGAACGGTCCCAGCAGCATCACGATCGCCGGGACGGCGAGGGCTCGCTGCGCCGCACCGGCGCGATCTCGGCGCTCGGCGATGCGCATCGTTCTGTGACCCCAGCTGCGCTCGCCCAGCCAACGCCGGAAGTCAGCCATGATCGGCTCGCCTGCGAGGAGCAGCAGAAAGAGCAGCGAGAACCCGGCCATGACGCAGCTCATCACGAAGGCGCCGCGCCAGCGCCCGAACGTCTCGATGAAGACGATTGAAAAAGGTGTGATGAGCAGCGCCTCGATTCGCCAGGCGGCGAGCGCCACGCCGGTCCGCGGGGTTAAGTTTCGCCGGAAGAACGCCGCCGCAGCCCGCATCGTCGCGAAGAAGCCTTCGCTGCGGATTGGAGAGATGGCGGTGGCGGTCTGTTCAGTCATTGCGTACAACATAACGCATTGCCTAGTGGCTAGCGATTAGTGGACAGTGGACAGCGCTAGACGAGGTTCGCCGCGAAGAGACGCGTGTAGACCGCGCCGCCTCGCTGCCGGTCGCTATTCACCAGCGAAAGTACCTCGGCGCGGATCGTGGCGCGCGGGGCGTCGTGCGATGCGACGGCCTCGGCCAGGGGACGGGCGGCTTCGGTGGCACGTTCTGGCGGGACTCGGGCCAGCGTCAGGTGCGGCGAGAAGCGCCGTGACTCCGCAGGAAAGCCGAGCGGGCCAAGCTCCGCCTCAACCTGCGACTGCAGCTTCGCGAGGGTGTCGAGGTCGCCGGCGACATCGACACAGAGCACGCGCGGCGATCGTGAGCTGCCAAATGTCCCCAGCTTGCCGAGATGCAGCTCGAACGGCGGGATGCCCGCGACAGAGCGGGCGACGGCGCCCTCGATTTCGCTGCAGCGCTCAGCTGGCACGGGGCCGAGGAACTTTAGCGTGATGTGGATGCCCTCCGGCCGCACCCAGCGCAGGCGGGCGAGGGCCGGGTCGCGCTGCAAATTGTGCTGCAGATCGTTAAGCGTCGCCAGCACGTCCGCCGGCAACTCGATGGCGATGAAGAGGCGGAGCGAGGCGGTCATGGGATGCCCAGCAGCCTGCGCGCGGTGCCGCCGAGCGCCGCTTCCAAGCGTGTTTCATCGTCGATCGCGGCGCGAAGCTCAGCGATCTGGCGGGCCTGGCTGATGAGCGGGTAATCGGAGCCGAAGAGAAGCCTGTCGGGCGGGACGTAGGCCAACGCCGCGTTTGCCTGCCCGCCTGGGTGCAGGAAAGGCTGGGCGGCGGTGTCGACATACGGCGTCGCGGACGACGGTTCGCCTGCGTAGAACCCTCCGCCAAGGTGCGCGCCGATGATGGTCAGGTCGGGATGCCTTTCTGCGAAAGGGCGGAAGGAGTCGAGCTCACAGCCGGGGCGGCCCGGGTACGAGCGGTCGCCGGGCTCGGTGACATGGAACAGCAGCATGAGTCCGAGGCGCCGTGCGAGATCGGCCAGCGCCTCGCCGGCGGCGCCGTCAAGGGACCAACCCTGGTTTTCCGGCCGCAGCTCGCCGAGACCCCGTGCCCCCGCGCCGGAACAACGTTCGATCTCGTTCGCGGCGCTGGGAGCGGCCATGTTAACTGTGGAGAACGCCCGGACTCGGCCGCCGCTCTTCGCCGCGGCGTCAAGCAAGTAGTCGTTGTGCCGAGAGATCGTCTCGTGGTCCTGCCACACGAAGCCAAGCGCAACGCTGCGGTCGACGCCGGCCTCGTCCATGCTGGCCAGGAGGTCTTCCGCTGTCGCGATCTTCGCCTTCGGGTTGGCGTACATCTCGGCGAAGGTGGGGTCGCGTCGGACGTAGTCGTCGCGGCGGTCGCGAACGTCGGGCGGGAAGATGTGGGTGTGGAAGTCGATAATCACGGGGGTAAGGGTCATGGGTCATGGGTCATGGGTCAAGGGGCGTGTACTCGTTCAGTACATCCCGTACACCTTGCCTGCTTAAGCGCAGCTCCTTT
>DAINDD010000086.1:0-8823 GCA_036732045.1 Chloroflexota bacterium | reverse complement strand
CGTCGGTGGCGGCTCCAACGCCATCGGCCTCTTCCACCCGTTCTACGCTGACAGCGAGGTGCGGCTGATCGGCGTCGAGGCCGGGGGCGAGGGTTTGGCCAGCGGCCACCACGCAGCGCCCCTCTCCGGCGGGCGGCCGGGCGTGCTGCACGGCGCGATGTCGTACCTCCTGCAGGACAAGGACGGACAGGTGATCGAGACGCATTCGATCTCGGCCGGGCTGGACTACCCCGGGGTCGGGCCGGAGCACTCGTTTTACAAGGACAGCGGCCGCGCGGAGTACGTCGCGGTCACGGACCGGCAGGCGCTGGAAGGGCTGACTCTGCTCTGCGAGACGGAGGGGATCATCCCGGCGCTGGAGTCGGCACACGCGATCTTCTACGCTGCGGAAGTCGCCCGCAAGCTGCCGAAAGACCAGATCGTGCTGATCAACGTCTCCGGCCGCGGCGACAAGGACACCGAGATCGTCGCGGAAGCGCTGGCTAAGCTGTCTGGGGGTTAGGCAAGCTCAAGCGGCTGCGAAGTGACGCTTCTCGCCCCCCACCCCACCCCACCAAAAGGAGGAAGAAATCTGGGGGACACCCCCAGGCCCCCGGCCCTTCGGCTGTCCTCCTGGGGCGGACGCTCAGGACAGGCCCAGCTCCGCCTCTGCACTCCTGGATCCTTCAGCCCCGAGACGGGGCTTTCGAGGGGAAGAGCGGTTCCGGCTCTTGGAGTGTTCCCGAACCCTGCCCTTCGCACAACAGGATGCCCCCTCGCCCGCCCCGCCTCAGGCGGAGGAGGTTGGTGGGGACACCCCGGCCCTTCGGCTGTGGCTGCGGCCACGCTCAGGACAGGCCCAGGCTCCGCCCTCTGCACTCCCTGCGCCTTCTCCCGCCTTCGCACAACGGATCGCCCTCGCCCGCCGTCCGCCTCAGGCGGAGGCGAGGGGACGGGGGAAGGGCTGCGTCTCACGCCCGGGTGGCTAAGCCATAGCGCCTTCGGGTATCGCCCCGATCTGCTGCATCAAGCCCAGCATGTCGATGTACTCGCGCTCCGCGTAGATCTTCCCATCGCGGAACTCGATCACATCACAGACGGGGATGTTGATCTTGCGGCCACTGGCCGGCACTCCCGCGAAGTCACCGTTGTGCGTCCCGGATCCGACGAACTCGATGACAACCGTATTGTCAGACGCGTGTGCGTGCTTGACGTTGATCTTGCCGTCCGGGAACGCCGTGGCGAACATCTGCCCGACGCCGACGCCGGCGTCCGGCCCATCCATGCGGTTCCCGTCGCCGCCGGTGTACGAGTAATCGGAGTGCATGAACCCTCGGTAAGCGTCCCAGTCGCGGCGGTTCCAGGTCTCCAGGTAGTCGCGGGCGATCTTAGCCAGGTCTGCCATTGCGGGCCTCCTTCTGAATTGGGGCTGAAATACGTATCAGATTCTACTACCGCTGATCAAGCGGTCTTCACAGGGCCCGGGCCATGGGACGGCCAGCGGGTGATACGATTCGCTAAATGCAAGCTCGTTTCTTCGACATCGGAAAGTCCGAGCTCGTTCCTATCGGGCCGGATGGCCAAGATTCTATTCACTTCCTTACGCGTCAGACAGAATCAACCAGTGTCGACCTTGGTGGCGTGGACATCGCGGTTCTCAAAGCGCAACAGCTACTGGCAAACACCCCCGCTCAACCTCAAGCCGCTGAGCTGCTATTCGTCGCATACTCGTAGCGACCGAAGCCGGTCAGCAGGTCGCGCTGCTGTACAAAGAGGGCGACGACCTAGCAGTCGGCACGTACGCGACCGGCCGCTTGCTAAGCCATTGTGGGATTGAAATGCACTGGGATGCATCATCTCTAGCAACGACCTACGCCCCTGAGTTTCGAGACTATCTTTCTGAGTATGGATTCTCCGGCACTGCCTGTTCGGCAGCAGAGGGCTCGACCGTGCGAATCATCCCCATTGCAGGGTCCGGCCCGAACAGTCTCTCCGCGTTTGCTATCGAAAATGGCGCGGGGCTGATCTACGTACTGCCGGCGAACATTCAGGTTGGAGCGGAGTCCGATCTGGCCATTTCCTTAGTCAACGCTATGCAAAGCCTCCGCCGCGCACTTCTGCGCCCTAAAACTGCCCCCATCGCTGACAGTTTCACGTTTCAAGCTGAGGAGCCGTTGCGTCAGGATCGCGATGAGAAGGTGGCACGAATCGCCGAACTAGACGCGCGTCTCGCAGGCTATCAAGCGCGCAAGGACATACTCTTCCTGCGAGACGATCGTCTTGCCGACCGTCTTCCGGAATGGCTGGTGGAGAACCTCGCTCTAAGAGGCGAACGTGAAGAGAGATACCGAGAAGACTTCTGGCTCTTGGATGAGAAAGGCGCTCGCTCCGTGATATGCGAGGCCAAAGGTGTCAATGACAACGTGAAGCGTGAACACATCACGAAGTTGCGCCTTCACCGCGAAGAGCATGACCTACCCGACGAGTATCCCTCTCTACTAATCGTGAACACTTTCGCAGGTGCCGCAACGGTGCAGGCCAAGGATCAACAACGCGTTGGGCCCAATGAGTGCCGCAAGGCCGTCCACGACCACGTGCTGATTCTTCGCACTCTTGACCTGGCAAGGCTGGCAGACCTGGTCGAAAAGGGAGTGGTCAGCCTCCCAGACATCCGTAACTATTTCATGACCGAAACCGGTTGGATGAAGGTGACTCGAGACGGCAGTGAGGTTGTCAAGAAATAACTATCATTCCTGGCGCGCGCCAATAGACAAAACATCTTCGGCGACGCCCGTCTAACCAGACGTCTCGCTTGGCTGAACAGTACTAGTGCTTCTCTGTTCCTTCTCCCACGTGTCCGTGTCGAACCTGCCAACGCCGAACTGTTCCCTCGCTCTCTGGATAATCTCAAGCACGTAATCGTGCGCTGCTTTGGATAGCCGGTTGTACGTCGCATGATCGATCACAACGCGGTCTCCCAGCTGTACCTTCAACCAGGGACACGCTTCTAATAGTTTTCGATCCGCAAGACCTCGTCTGTGCACGAGAACATGACGCACTTGCTGCAGCTCGAAAATGGCGCGCGTGACATCCGCATCAACGGACCCGGATACCCCGATCGGCGATAGCAAGGTTTCGAATCGAGTCGTCCCGAATCTTTGCCCTCCGCCTTCCTGTTGATCCAATAGCGTTACGACGTACTCGCATTGCTCCAACTGCGTCAACCCCATGTATTCCCCCAATTGAATTTTGACTCGCTCGAGCTCCTTGGCTTTGAAGCACTCAGGCTTGTTTACTAGCCACGCAACCACTAACGCCTTAACGAGTGCTTCTAACGATCCCCACAACGAGATCGCCGCCTGCTCGTGAAGGATCGGGAAGCCTTTCTCAACTTCACTCTGAGCCAACTCAGCGGCACCACGAGCATCTTCCAGACGTCGTTGCGTTTCCTCTTCCTCAGTCTTATTGTCTACTTCTGCCAGCACTTCCAACGCCCTGGGTGCTCCGCGCACCATGGCAATACCTCGCATAGTCAAGTGCAAGAGACGCATCGCCTGCTCGTGGTGGTCGAGAAACTCATGGAACGGCGCCGCCGCCCACGACGGCATGATTGACGCTGGATACTTTGCCTTTTCAGCCATTGCTGAAGCCATCTTACACGAGCGTTCTGGATAGCTAATGCGACGCGGTTCGGCGACAACGACGGTACGCGCGCGGGGCGGGTCGCCGCTCATTTAACGGCCCGCTAACCCCGTTCCGCGCCAGCACGGCATCCAGGCTCAGTGCCTGCACGGACGCGAACGCCAGCAGGAGCAACTCGCCGGCGATGAACGCCGCGTCGACGCCGCCGGAGTTCGCGTGTAAGCCGTTCATCAGCAGGAAGTTGACGTTCATAACAATCGCCACGGCCGCGGTCAGGCGCGTGAAGAGGCCAAGCACCAGCGCCGCGCCGACGGCGTTTCGCCGGCGATGACGAACAGCGTCAGCGGATCGTCGATATTCAGGAAGACGTGCTCGATGAGGTAGTCGTACGGCGGGATGGCGGTGTCGATGCCCTTCGTCAGCCTGGCGTGCAGCCCATCGCCGCCGATGTAGCCGCTGGCGATCTGGTGCTCCGCCTCCTGCAGGAAGACCGCGCGCATGACGACACGGATGACCGTGAACACCCAGGCGTACCAGCGAGTTGTCATGGCTTGCCGGTCAGACGGCGACGCTCGCTACGCGGCTCTAGCCGCGGTACTGGTAGCGGCCGGCGACTTTGTCCTTGTTCAGCCGCTTGTTCAGGTGCAGACCTTCCAGCACGAACTCGACGGCAGAAGCGGTGGCAGGATCGCTGGCCCGGGCGCCCAGCTTCTCGATGGCGGCCTCCAGCCCTTCGGTGTCCTTCATTAGCTTCACGTAGTCGGCGGACGGCGTCATGTCCGATACCTCCACCGCGTAGCCGGCTTTGAAGCGCGCGATAATCGCCTCCAGCTCGCCCAGCGAGAAGTAGTGGTTGAACACGGCGAGCACTGCGCCCTGAATCAGCCGATCCACAATCTGCTCTTCGCGGCCGTCGTCCACGGTCTCGAACTCGATCTTGCCGGTCAGCGCAGGGAGGACGAACGGGAGGTCACTCACGCGCGGCACGACGTCCGTCTCCTTGAGGCGGATGGCGCGGCGCATGGCGTTGGCCAGCAGCGCCTCGTAATCGGCGATTGAGGCGCGGACGGAGACGCCTGAGCGCTGGTTGATGTCCGGGCTGCGGCGGGCCAGCCGCGTGATCTCGACGACGATCTCTTTCATGTACTGCGGCACGTCCACCTTGCGCTCGGTGTCGTCCTCGAAGTGCGTGCGCTCCTGCTCGACGATGTCGATTTCGTGTTCGGCGTTCTTCGGGTAGTGGGTGCGGATCTGGGCGCCGTAGCGGTCCTTGAGCGGCGTGATGATGCGGCCGCGGTTGGTGTAGTCCTCCGGGTTGGCAGACGCCACGACCAGCACGTCCAACGGCAGCCGGATGCGGTAGCCGCGAATCTGCACGTCGCGCTCTTCCATGATGTTCAGGAGGCCGACCTGGATGCGTTCCGCCAGGTCCGGCAGCTCGTTGATGCAGAAGATGCCCCGGTTGTGGCGCGGGATCAGGCCGTAGTGAATCGTCAGCTCGTCCGAGAGATAGCGGCCCTCGGCGACCTTGATCGGGTCCACCTCTCCGATCAGGTCGGCGATCGTGATATCCGGCGTCGCCAGCTTCTCACCGTAGCGGCGGTCGCGGTCGATCCACTCGATCTCGACGTGCTCGCCTTCGGCAGCGATGAGGTCGCGGCAGTGTCGGCAGATCGGGTCGAAGGGGCTGTCGTTGATCTCGCAGCCGGTGATCGCGGGGACTTCGTCGTCGAGCAGGTTGACGAGGGAGCGGATGATGCGCGACTTGGCCTGTCCGCGCTCGCCCAAGAAGATGATGTCCTGGCCGGAGAGGAGCGCGTTCTCCAGGTGCGGCAGCACGGTGTCTTCGAAGCCGATGATGCCGGGAAAGTGCTCCTGCCCCGCCTCGATCCGCGAGATCAGGTTGCGCCGGATCTCCTGCTTAACGGTGTGCGGCCGGTAGCCCGCTTCCCGCAGCTCCCCTATCGTCCTGGGCTTTTGTTTAACCACTGATCCCCCGTCTCTAAACGTCTCAGCGAAATTCGCGGCCGCCTGAGTTTCGTTGACTGCATTATAGCGCGGCGGCACGGGGAGACGTCGGCTCTAAGCGAGCCAGTTCTCGACCTTGAGGTCCGTAACTCTCTTCAAGTGGCGGACGTTCCCGGTTACGACAGTCATATCCCGCGAGAGAGCGATGGCGGCGATCCGTGTGTCGGCATCTCCAATCGGGAGACCTCGCCGTTCGAGATCGGCGCGAATGTAGGCGTAGTGCCGGGCGGCCTCCGCGTCAAAGGGCAGAATCGTCATCATGCCGCTAAGCACTCGGTCGATATTCCGTCGGAGCGCTTCTGAGCCAGTCTTCGCGCGCAGTACCCCGTAGAGGATCTCCCCGAGTGTAATGCTTGATGTGTATTGCTGCTCCGGCGCAACCGTAGCAAGCCGGCCAATGAGCAGGTTCGACGGCCTTTGTTTGACTAGATTACTGACAGTGTCCGTATCAAAGAGGAACACTACGGTTGAAGGTTGACACGCCTTCCGCGGTCCTTCGATCGAGCTCTGTAGATATCACGAATAATTCCATCCCACTCGTCATCGTCGATGCCGGGCCAGATGCCAACTAGCGCGAGTGCACCCGCGGGTTTTGCCGCCGGCGGCGCATCAGCCTCCAACCGGGCGAGGTCGGCTACGCTGACTACGCCGGCCATGGGCTTTCCGCGGCGCTCGACCACATAACGTTCACCGGTCTCTGCGACCCGACTTACGATTTCGGATAGCTTTGCCTTGGCGTGCGCCGTGCTGACCTTTTTAGTCATTTCGATACCTTCTTGACCATCTTAGCAGAATCGCCTGCTCTTAACATCGCAGTCCCATATACTGGATCGAGGTCTCGCAGGCGAAAGGACATACCCGCTGGAACAGGTCTTCCTCGATATCGCGCGGCACGTCTACGATGCGATCGGCTGGCCGGGCGTCGTCGCGCTCATGGCCGTCGAAAGCGCCTGCATCCCTTTCCCCAGCGAGGTGATCATGCCTTTCGCCGGCTGGCTGTTGGTGAACGACAAGGGTCACGGCTGGCCGTACCTCTTCCTTGGAGCGTTTTACGGGGCCCTCGGCAACACGATCGGATCGCTCATCGCCTACGCCGCGGGGGCCTGGGGCGGCCGTCCGCTGATCGAGAAGTATGGGCGCTACGTGCTCCTCACCCGCAAGGACGTCGATTGGGCGGACAACTGGTTCAAGAAACACGGCGAGGTCACTGTCCTCGCCAGCCGCGTCCTGCCCGTCGTCCGCACCTTCATCAGCTTGCCCGCCGGCATCTCCCGAATGAACCTGCCGCGCTTTACCGCGCTCACCTTCCTCGGCTCGTATCCGTTCGCGCTGGCGCTGATCACGGCCGGCTACCTGCTCGGCGACAACTGGGAGTCGCTGACCAAATACTTCCGGCCGGTTACCTACCCGCTGGCGGCTTTGCTGGTCATTGGCGTCGTGTATTTCTTCTATCACCGGATACGCGCAGTACGCGCGGACGCTCAGCGCCCCTAGACCGGCCAAACCTTGAGTGTGGCCCCGTGCGTTTAGCCTTCGGATGAACACCTTCCCGCGGTTCTTTGGGGGCGCAGCCCTCGCGGCGCTGGCCATCGCCGCGGCCTGCGGTGGCGGCTCCTCGCCGACGCCGAGCCCCAGCCCAACGCCGACGCCCTCGCCCTCGCCCGTGATCCACACGCCCGGCCCGACCCAGGCGCCCCCGCAGACCGACTACCGCCTCATCTACCGCCAGTATTCAGCCACCGAGGACGTGATCTGGGCCGCGGCGCCCACCGATCCGACGCGACGGCAGGAGCTCGCACGCATCCAGCACCGCGACGGCTTCGGGGTCAAGGCGGCGCTGTCCCCGGACGGGACCCTGCTAACCTACCTTTCACTGCCGGATTCCGCTCAGAGCGCGGACTCTTCGCAGGCAGAGGCGTACGTCATAGACTTCAAATCGGACGACCAAACGCCTCTCAAAGTCGCTGCCGGGATCGACTATAACTACACGCCGCTATGGTCGCCGGACAGTCGCCTCTTATATATGCGGCAGTACGCGGGCCCGGAGTTCCTGGCGGCGAATGTGACTATCGTGCGCGTCCGCGTGGCCCATCACGACGACCCTTCACCCACGCCAACGCCGGTGCTGTCACCGGGGATCGCCCCGCCGCCTCCGCAGGACCCGGTTGAGGTCGTGTTGAAGGACAGTGTGGCGCACGTGTTGGCGTTCGCGCCGATCGGGTTCGCGGACGACGGCAAGTCAATGTTCTTCCTCCAGGAGCAAGGCGGGACCGAGGGAGCGACCCTTGTCGGCATCTTCTCACCCGCGACTACGAAGGAGGTTGACGCGCTGCACAAACTCGGCGATGACGCCTGGTACGCAGCGCAGGCAGCGAATTTGCAAGCGGCAAACGATGCGGCGGCGGCGGGCCAGCCGCCACCCGAGACAACCATCACGCCGGCGCCGACGCCAACGCCGAACAGCCGCTCCGTTGTGCAGATCAGCGACCAGGCTGCCTTCGACGCCAGCCTCAGCCCGGACTCGCACACGCTGTCTTACGTCAGTCAGGCGATCAACGATAGCGGCGAGATACACAACCTGGCCTACGTCGCCGATCTCGTCCAGGCCACCGCCAAACCGCTCTCTGTCCCCGGCGTTGAGGCCGGCGATTTCCTCAGGCCCGCCTGGTTCCCGGACGGGCGCCTCACCGTCAGCGTACTGCCTTCCAACGGCGGCCCCGGCGAGGTCGTCCTGATGACGCTCGACGGGAGCGACGTGACGTTCCTCCCGCAGCCCGTCTCGGGGTACGACACGCCGCGCGCCTGGGCTCCGGACGGCACCTGGTTGGCCGTCTCGCACAGCAGCGGCAGCTCTCTCGCCAACCCCGGCGACGGCAGCCTCGACCTCGTCCCGCTGACCGGCCAACGGCTGACCGTGATCACCGGCGCGGACAACGCGGGAGCTGACACCATGGTCGGTTGGCTGAAGGCTAACGCGCTGCCAAGTCCAGCGCCGAGCGGGGGTTGACGCCGGGGCGCTGATCTGAGGCTGGAAAACCTCGGCTACATCAATCTCCGTTGCCAAGCGGTGGTTGATGGCGCGGTGCTGATCCGAGGCTGGAAAGCCTCGACTACGGGAGTCTCCGTTGCCAAGCGGTGGTTGATGGCGCGGTGCTGATCCGAGGCTGGAAAGCC
>DAINDD010000085.1:0-9114 GCA_036732045.1 Chloroflexota bacterium | reverse complement strand
ATTCCTCAGTCTTCGCTGGTGTCTCGGCGACCCTTCGATTCCTCAGGGCGAACGGAGGGCGGGCGACACATGCAGGTTTTTTCTGAGGGGATCGATGGATTAGGCTGCGTCAGCGGAGAAGGAGGGGCTGAGTTGTTGGAGGCAGGGCCGCGTTATCGCCGGGAAACGCTTTGGCTTCGATTCCTCAGTCTTCGCTGGTGTCTCGGCGACCCTTCGATTCCTCAGGGCGAACGGGGGGTGGGTGACAGATGCAGGTTTTTTGCTGAGGGATCGAAGGATTAGGCTATGTCAGCGGAGGCTGACGCATCGAAGCCGCGGCGTTCCTTGGGAGGGTCACATGGATTTCTGGGTTTACATCTTGCGGTGCTCGGACGGGTCGTATTACATCGGGCAGACGGATAAAGGGGACGACCGTCTGAAAGAGCACGAAATTGGCCTCGGTTCTTCGTACACCCGGAAGCGGCGGCCGGTGACGTTGGTCTGGTCGGATCGATTTGGGACGCGGGAAGAAGCGTTGGCGGCGGAACGGCAGCTGAAAGGCTGGTCTCGTGCGAAGAAGGAGGCGCTGATCAAGGGGAACTGGTCGCGCCTTCAGCTGCTGGCGCGGAACATGTAGGCCGTGTCCTGGCTGGGAAGCGCTTCGGCTTCGATTCCTCAGTCTCCGCTGGCCTCGACCACGGTCCTTCGATTCCTCAGGATGAACGGACAACATCTATTGCTACTAACGCCAGCTGGCGAACGTCTTCGGGCACCTGCGCGGACACTCCACAGCCGACGACGTCCAGTGGCGCGTTTTCTCTGAGCTCCGCTGCGGTTACCCAGCAGAGCGTCGGATCGTCAACCGTCAAATGCTCGGCGTCTGCCACGGGGCGCACGAAGTAGATCAGATCGATGTGCTTGTGCGGCTCGTCGGGGCCGGGGATGTCCTCCAGCAAGATCGTGTAGGGTGCAGCGATCTGCTCGGGGTACGAGAACGGAAGGTTGGGCGAAGCCGGGACGATCTCGCAGACCAGGCCGGTCTCCTCGAGCACCTCTCGCAGAGCGGCGGTGGCCGGGTCTTCGCCTGGCTCGACGTGGCCGCCCGGCGGCATCCACTGGCCGAGGCGGCGGTGCCAGTGCAGCAGTGTGGCATCGCCGCGAATGACGAACGCCGTGGCGGTGAAGTGACGTTTCACGCGGGCGCTTCGACTTCCAGCCAGGCCACCAGCTTGCGCGCAAAGGCGTCGAGGCGGAGCGCGAACGGCGACGCGTCGGCCTCGAACTGCGGTTGCACTTCGTCCCAGCGCTCGACGGTATCGACGATCCACAGCTCGTCCGGGTCGGCGAGGCGGGGGCGGAGGTCGGCGCTGGAGACCGGGTACTCGCGGCTGGCGAGGAGCTCGCGCGCCTTCATCGCCAGGATCGCCAGCTTCGCGGCGTAGCGGAGCAAGCGGGCGTTGCGGCGGCGCTGGAAGCCGGGCATGTGCGGCTCCATCTCCCCGTACAGTGGCTCGCTATGGAAGAGGCGGTAGCGCGACTCGAAGCTGATGTTGAGCGCGAGCATGCGCAGCTCGTCGACGATGTTGTCGCGGGTCAGCCGCGGCGGCTCGAAGTCGCCGTACAGCCGGACGAGCCCGAAGTGGAACTGCGGCCGGCCCTCGGAAGGGTACTGGCGCAACTCCTCTTCCGTCCGCACGAACGTGGACCAGTCTTTGCGTCCGCGGAAGATGTCCTGCAGTTTTCGGAGGAGCTCATCGTCAAGGCGCTTGAGGACGATGATCATGTCGTGGTCCGACCACGGCTTGGCCTCGCCGCGCGCCCAGGAGCCGTGCCAGTAGACAGCGCTCAGGTCATCGCCAAGCGATGCGATCAGACGGTCGAGCACGTCTTCGACTTCAGGGGGTAGGTCTTGACGTGCCATGTCGCTCCACAGGATAGCGGCTTCGCGACGAATTCTCACGAAAGTGCCATTTGCCCCTTCGGCCAGAACGCCTGTGCTGTTACCGTCGCGTCAAGCGGATGCTTTCCAAAGTCAACAGCTGCGCAGTGATCGGGCTCGACGGCGAGATCGTCGACGTCGAGGTCGACATCGTCAACTTCGGTCTCCCGAAGTTCGCGGTCGTCGGGTTGCCGGACACTGCGGTGCAAGAGGCGCGGGAGCGCGTGATGTCCGCGATCCGCAACTCCGGGCTGCAGTTCCCGAGGCACAAGATTACCGTGAGCCTGGCTCCGGCCGACCTTCGCAAGGAAGGGCCGGCTTACGACCTGCCGATGGCCGTCGGCATTCTCGTCGCCTCCGGCCAGGTGCCGGAGCCGAGACGCGACGCAGTGTTCATCGGGGAGTTGTCGCTGAACGGCCGCCTGCGGCACACAAACGGCGTGCTCCCGATGGTCGGACTGGCGCGGCAGCGCGGCTTCACGACGATCTTCGTGCCGGACGTGGACGCGGGCGAAGCGGCGCTGATCGAAGGCGTCGAGGTGATCCCCGTCGACTCGTTACGGGCGCTGGTGGAGCACCTCGGCTTCAACACGCCGATCGAGGCGTTCGTTCCGCAGCGCGACGTCGATCTCGGCGAGGCGCTTCCGCGCGAGGGCGCCGATTTTCGCGAGATCAAGGGCCAGGAGCACGTCAAGCGCGCCCTGGAGGTCGCCGCGGCGGGCGGGCACAACGTCCTCATGGTCGGGCCGCCGGGCTCAGGCAAGACGCTGCTCGCACGGGCGATGCCCGGCATCCTGCCGAAGATGACGCCGGACGAGGCGCTAGAGGTGACGAAGATATACAGTGTCGCGGCGATGCTGCCGAACGACACGCCGCTGATGCGGATGCGGCCGTTTCGCGCGCCACATCACACCATCTCGCACGCCGGGTTGGTCGGGGGTGGACGGCATCCGCGCCCCGGCGAGATTACGCTGAGCCACCGCGGAGTGCTGTTCCTGGACGAGCTGCCGGAGTTCGCGCACGGGGTGCTGGAGTCGATCCGGCAGCCGCTGGAGGACCGCACGGTCACCGTCAGCCGGGCTGCGGGCAACGTTACGTTCCCGGCCAACTTCACGCTCGTTACGGCGATGAACCCGTGTCCGTGCGGCTATCACGGCGACAGCGCTCGCCCATGTACCTGCGCACCCTCCTCGGTCACGCGCTATCAGCACCGCATTTCGGGGCCACTACTCGACCGCATCGACATTTTCGTGGACGTGCCGCGCGTCGATTACGAGAAGCTCTCACAGGGGCCGTCGCCGGAGGGCTCGCTTGAAGTGCGCCAACGTGTCGACCGGAGCCGCGCCGTCCAGCGATTGCGGTATTCGGAGTCGCACCTTTCGGCGAACAGCGAGATGGGGCCGGTCGAGGTGCGCCAGTTCTGCCAGCATTACCTGGAGGACGGCGCGCGTTCGCTCCTGAAGCTCGCGGTAAACCAACTGGCGCTTTCGGCGCGCGGATACCATCGCGTGCTGAAGGTCGCGAGGACGATCGCCGACCTCGCCGGATCGGAGGTAATGGCCTCAGCGCACGTGGCGGAGGCGCTACAATACAGGCAACGGGGGCAGGTCTAGCAGGGGGAAAGGACGGGCATGGCCGAAGAGCTGCGAGACATCGAGCTGCTGCGGCCACTGCTCTCCCGCAAGCCCTTCGCGATCCTCAGCGATATCGACGGCACGCTCGCCCCGATCGTCCCGAACCCCGAAGAGGCGCGCATCTCGCCCCGAGCGCGGGATGCCATCCGTCAACTGATCCGCCAGGGCGTGCGGGTCGCGTTCATCACGGGGAGAGCGCTGGAGAAGGCGCAGTCGATGGTGAACATCCCGGAGGCGTACTTCGCGGCTAACCACGGGTTGCACATCGCGGCCAGCGGGGACACCTCGACGCCGGAGGAGGTTTGGCCCTACGTAGAATGGGCGCGACAGGTGATTCACGATGCCTCTCATCGGAATCTCCCGGGAGTGACCGTCGAGGACAAGGGGGCGGTCGTTGCGTTTCACTACCGCCGGGCGAACTCGGACGAAGAGGCCCGCGCCGCGATCCGCGCGGCCGTGGCGGCGTCGGAGGCAGCCGCGCATTTCCGAGTCCAGGAGGGGCGCAAGGTGATCGAATTGCGGCCGCCACTGGCGATCGACAAGGGCACGGCCGTCGGAACGCTTGTCCGCCAGATCGGCGCGAAGTCGGTGCTGGCGATCGGCGATGACACGACTGATCTGGATATGTTCCGCGGTGTCCGTGACCTGCGCGAGGCGGGTATTTCGGGTGCCAGCGTGGCAGTCTGGAGCGACGAAGTCGAGGCGCTCGTCCTGGAGAGCACCGACTACTTCGTGCGCGGCGTCGAAGGCGTGGAGTGGCTGCTTGAGGAACTGGCTAAAGCTCTCCCCCCGTGAGCGCAAGCAAATGCTTGAACTGCGCCTCCAGCCAGTACACGATGTCGTAATCCTCCACCACGCGACGCAACCCATCCGCCCTCGCTCGGCGCTCGTCTTCCGGCATCGTGAGGGCCTGGTGCAGCGCGCGGACCGTCCCCTCCAGGTCTGACGGCGCGACCGGCAGCACGTGTTCATGCAGCTGCTCGTAGGAGCCTGCCTGCTCGGACAGGACGAGGACGCCGTCGCCCTTGTTGACCAAGGGCCCCTCTTTTGAGACGAGGTTCATGCCATCGATAATCGGATTCACGAGCAGCACGTCGTACAAGGTCATGCCGGCGATCGCCTGTGCGTAATTGTCCTCGTAGAAGACGCGGATGGGCTGCCAATCGACATCACCGAAGTGGTCGTTGATTGACTCGACGAGCTCGAAGACCTCGTCGGTGTAAGTCTGGTAGACGCCCAACTCGCTGCGCGACGGCACGAGGAACTGCAGGAAATTGACGCGGCCGCGAAACTCCGGGTAGCGCTCCAGCAGCAGTTCCCATGACCGCAGCCCGCGGATGATGTTCTTGCTCGGCTCCGAGCGGTCGACGCGGACGATCGTCTGCTCGCCGCGGAGTGGGCGCAGCCGCTGCACGTAGGCCTGGACGGCCGGGGACTCCTTGAATTCGAGCAGGCCCGCGGAATCGATCGAGATTGGATAATCGCGCACGTGCACCTGGCGACCGCGGAAACGCACTGTGCAGGTGTCGTAATCGACGGACGCGCCGTCCAGGATGACCTCAGCACAGTGCAGGAAGTTCTGCACGTCGGCGCGTGTCTGCAGACCGACGATATCGCAGGCGCACATATCTTCGTGGATGCGGCGCCGCATGAACTCCGGGAGCAACCCCCAGTAGCGCGGCCCGGGCCAGGGAATGTGCGTGAAATGGAGGATGCTGGCGTCGGGCACCTCGGCACGGACCATCGCCGGGGCAAGATAGAGGTGGTAGTCCTGGAGCAGTACGCAGGGCGGGCCGGGAGAGCCGCGCGCCTCCTCGATGATGGCATTCGCGATCGCCTGGTTTACGGGGATGTAGCCGCTATCCCAGGCTTCGTAGACGGCGCGGCCGATGTTGGGTGTGCGCGGAGTGTTCCACATCAGGTGCTGCACGAACCACAGCAGAGGGTTGCAGAAGACGTAGTAGTGGCGCTGGTAGACCGGGCTGGCGACGCTGACGAACTTGACCGAGAGGTCCTCACCGGGGCTACGGATGAGATCGCCGTTTGCTTCGGCGGCGGCTCGCCTGTCGCCGTCTGTCATCGCTGTGGCGACCCACGTCATCGGCACGATCTGCGCCGTCGCCAAGAGCGCCGTGACCATGCCGCCGGAGCCGCGGTGCGCCGTTAGTGACCCGTCGCCCTCGATCTCATACTGAATCGGCCCCCGATTGCTCGCGATGATCAGCCGGCGGTCGTGCAAGAGGCGGCTCGTAAGGTCGTCGAGACGGCGAATTCTGTCGCGGATGGCACCTTCGGGGGTGGTCATAAATCGAGCATGGACGAGCGTCCGGAGGGTGTCAACAACGGCGGCATATCAATCGGCGCGTGGTAAAATCCGCGCTGCGCCCCCGTAGCTCAGTCGGATAGAGCACCGGCCTCCGAAGCCGGGGGCACAGGTTCGAGTCCTGTCGGGGGCGCCAGACTTCTCGCAGTAGCAGCCAGGATTCGCGGCGCGTCGGGTTCGTTCTGGAGGGACGTAAGCTTTAGCCGCTCAGGTTCGGCGTAAGCCTCCACGTGGTCGATGTCGGCGTTTTTGTCGAAGCCGGGGATGGAGACCTGCGACTCATGAGCGCCGGTGCCGCCCGTAGGGATGGAATCGATGAGTGCCTAGTTGCTGGC
Organism: Chloroflexota bacterium; assembly: GCA_036732045.1. GTDB lineage: Bacteria > Chloroflexota > Dehalococcoidia > SM23-28-2 > RBG-16-64-32 > DATKKM01. The sequence continues at coordinate 2,904 of DAINDD010000085.1, read as the reverse complement.
GATGATGTTCCCCTCGGAGCTGTACGAAAGAGTGACGAGGCGAACGCTCTTCGCCTCGACGGAAAACGGGTTGTGACCGTTCCTGTGGCCATGTAGATTGCTGCGTTGCTCTTATCCAGGGTCGCGTTAACCGAGAGCCGCTTCTTCGCCTTGATAGGCTCCGAGCAAGTGTCGCAGGCGCTGGCGGTCACTTCCATTCGGGCGATGGTCGCGGTCGGCGGCCGCGTCTGACCGCCAGGTAGTCGGCGCCGCGCATTTCGTCCGGGAACAACGCGTACATGTATCGTAAGTGCCGCCGACCTTGGCGCCACTCGCATCGTACAAAGTTGATGTTCCAGTTAACCTGGTCGACTCCCTCAGTCTGGTCGAGGTTGGAGATGGTCAGGCCTCAGCCGAAGGAGTTGAGCGGCGCTGCCCATAACCCCGGTGTAGCCGGACTTGACGACTTCGACCGCGCGGTTGCCGGTGGGGGTAGGCGCGACTGTGACCTGAGCGGTTTGCGTGGACTGCTGTCTGGCTGCTCGCAAAGTCATCGCCACCTCCGCACGCGACGACTCCGAGATAGGCGATACGGTTGCGAGAAGCGCGAGACCTCTCATTCGAATGATGTTCATCGAAGCCCCCATTTTCGGAGGGCCAAAGGCCTACGATTGCCGAATCGTCAGAGATACGCCCGCGCCCGTCAATCGCCAGAGCGACTTGACACCGCCAGCGTTCGTCCTATGCTCAGGGTAAGGCTCAAGAATGTTCCCAATCTACCTGACCTGGACGCTCGGCGACATCGTTGAGGTTGCGGTGACGATGGCGCTGATCACCGTCGTAATGGGCATCTTCGCGGCGGTGCCGTTCATCGCCGAGCGCTACCTGGACGACCACCGAAGCCTTTAGTAGCCGACTTCATGCGTGTCGGCGTCGGTGATCATGCCGTCCTCGAGCCAGACGATACGGTGGGCGAACTGGCGGATCCGGTTGTCGTGCGAGACGACGACGACGGCCTTGTTCAGCTCCACGGCCTTCTCCCGTAGCAGCCCCATCACCTCTTGACCCCGACGGGCATCGAGGTTCGCGGTTGGCTCGTCGGCGAGCAGAAGGTCCGGGTTCTTGGCCAGTGCCCGGGCGATGGCGACGCGCTGCTTCTCGCCGTCGCTCATCTTCTTCGGCAGTGAGTTAAGACGGTGGCTGAGCCCGAACATTTCGAGCAGCTCCCGCGCGCGGTGGGAGGCGTCTCGGCTGCTGCTCTTGTTGTGGTTCTGGATCACGAGGCGAACGTTCTCGATGGCCGTGAGCGCTTCCAGCAGGTTGAAGCTCTGGTAAACGAAGCCCACCTTCTGACGGCGGATGTCGGCAAGCTGCGTCTCGCGCATGTCCGTGATGTCGATGCCACAGACTTCGACGCGTCCCTGGGATGGGCGAAGCAGTGCGCCTGCGATCGTGAGCAGAGTCGTCTTGCCGGAGCCCGATGGCCCCATGACGGCGACGATCTCGCCGCCGAACACCTGGAAATTCACATCCTTGAGCGCGGTGACCGTGAAATCGCCTGTGCGATAGAACTTGCTAACGTCCTCCAGATGGAGGATCGACTGCCGCTCGCCGGCCGGGTCGGAGCTATCCTTTGAAGACGGAGACCGGATCAATGCTGGTCAACCTTCTAATCGGTATGTACGCTGCCAGCAGCGACATGACTAGCGTCGTCCCGGCGACGGCGCCGATGTCCTGCCAGCGGACGAAGACGACGAACTGGGGCACGCTCTGCTGGGCGAACGGGGCGACGATTAAGGTGAGCCCGGCGCCGATCAAAAAGCCGAGCAACCCCGTCACGAGGCTCTGTTCGAAGACGAGGCGGTATAAGTCGCGGTTCGTAAAGCCCTCCGCCTTCAGGATTCCGTACTCGCGCGCTTTTTCGATGGTCGCTGTGTAGATCGTGAGGCCGGCCACCGCTAACCCGACGATGAACGAGATGATCAGCACAACGATTAGAATCGGCAAGATGTTGCCGAGGATGCGCTTGCGAGTCTCGTGAGCAAAATCTGCCGGCTTGATGAACTTGACGCCCGGCGTCTCCTGCTGGAGGCGCGCCGCGGCCGAATCGACATCGACTCCATCCTTCAGCTTGATAACGAAGAACGTCCGCTGGCCCGGCGGATTGAGTGCGAGGAAATTGATCGCCGTGTCCAGCGTGACGAATCCGACCTGGGTGTAGACGAAGTCGCCGCCCGCCGAGATCCCGACCACCGTCAGTGTCTTCGTGCCGCGCACCAGGGTATCGCCGATGTTGACGTTGTGCCGCTTGCGCATCTGGTCATCGATGATGATCTCGCCTGGGCCCGGTGCGCTCTTTCCCGCGACGATTCGCAGCGGGCCGCCGATCCCAACCGCCGGGTCGTAGCCGACGAACTGAAGGTCGAAGGTCTGAGTCGGCGGGTCCTGCTGGCGGTTGACCTCCATCGGGCGCACGATCAGCTGGCTCACGGTCTGCACATCCGGCGCGTAGCCCATCTGCTGGCCGAGGTCCTGCGGGAGGATGGAGGCCGCCTGCGCGAAGTCGGTCGTACCGTCGCTGGCCACCCAGAGACTCCCGGGCACCTGCTCGACGAAGCTGCCGACCTGCTGGTCCCAGCCGCGATAGAGCGAAAGGAGGATGCCGATCAGGAAGACGGAGAGCGCGACGCCACCGATGGAGATGGCGAGGCGCGTCTTCTCCGAGAAGAGGTTTTTGCGGGCGACCAACAGCATGTGGGGAGTTCCGTGGGATTGTAGTTTAAGGGCAGCGAAAGATAGGCTGCAAGGAACAAACCGGTCGGTCACTAAGAAACTATTACGTAGACGTCAGACTTTCCCTTGACTTGCATGCCCCTCAAAAACAGAATCGAATGCGCTTGAGCTTCCCGCCCCCGGTTCGGTCCC
>DAINDD010000084.1:0-9305 GCA_036732045.1 Chloroflexota bacterium | reverse complement strand
CCGTCAAGGCCAGCGAGCCCGGTTGCCTCATGTACGCCATCACCCGCGGCCAGGTCAATGCCCAAGAAGTCTACGGCTACGAGATCTACTCGGATCAGGCCGCCTTCGACGCGCACCGCAAGACGGACCACATGCTGGAGTTCCGCAAGACGTTCGATGAGTGCATGAACCGCGGCGCGTTCAACGTCGAAGTCCTCGATGAGGTCGCCGGCTTCGTCCGCAACCCGATCGAGCAGATGACGGGGCAGATGTAGGGTGCGCACCGTCACCGCCCAGTTCACCATCCTCCCCGGCAAAGAGGCTGAGGCCGAGGCCGCGATCAAGAAGGTCGTCGACGGTGTGGATAAGAACGAGCCGGGCGCAGTCGCCTACTTCTGGCATCGCGCCGTCAAAGACCCGAGCCAGGTCCTCGTCTTCGAGATCTGGCGCGACGACGCGGCCGTCGAAGCCCACCGCGACACACCCTACCTCACAGAGTTCCAGTCGCTCTTCGGTACCGTCTTCGACCCGGCCTCCGTCAAGCTCACCCGTTACGAACGCATCGCCGCGATCAATCGCTAGGCCGCTCGTCGATTCACCTTCGGGGGGTCAGGCTTCAGCCTGACGCCGGGGCGGGGGCAGGGAAATTAGCATCGACTGCCCCGGCCCGACGAAGGACGTTGACAACCTACGTCGAGTCGTCTTCCTCCTGCGCGTCCGCGGCCGCCTGCAGCTTCCCCTCAGTGCCGTGCAGCTCCCAGAACGTCTCGCGCACCTCCGGTATCTCCACGCCGATCTGCGCGTCGATGCGGGCGATCAGGTCCTCGATCTCGCCCGTCGTTAGGCCCGGCCGCACGTGCAGTTCCCCCGTCACGAGCACGCTTCTCGGCCCCACCTGCATCGAGAGCATCCGCTTGACGCCCATCACCTCCGGGAACGAGTCCACCAGACTATGCAGCGCCGCCCGCGTCTCCGGGCTGGCCGCCGCCCCCAGCAGCAGGTTCCGCGACTGCATGCCCAGCATCACCGAGACGCCCGCCAGCACCGTCCCTATGCAGATCGAGGCGGCCGCGTCCCAGTACTCGCTGCCAGTCAGCTCGGACAGCCCCAGCCCTGCGATCGCGAACCCCAGCCCGATGATCGCCGCGCTGTCCTCGAAGAACACCGTCTTGATCGTGACGTCCGGCGCCTCGACGACGTAGCGCCGCAGGCCCCAGCCGAGCCGTTTCGCTCCCGCCCGCACGCCGCGCGCCGCCACGAAGAACGACGTCGATTCGAAGAACAGCGCCATCAACAGCACCCCGAAGCCGGCCGCCAGCTGGAGCGACGAGCGGTCGTGAGAGCCCCCTTCGATCGCCGTGCGGATGCCCTCGAAGAACGAGAACGCCGCCCCGGCCACGAAGATGAAGATCGCCGCCAGGAACGCCCAGAAGAACGTCTCCTTGCCGTAGCCGTGCGGGTGCTTCTCGTCCGGCGCCGCGTTCGACAGGTTCATCCCAACCAGCAGGAACACCTGGTTCACCGTGTCCGCCATCGAGTGCCCGGACTCCGCCAGCAGCGCAGCGCTCCCCGTCATCAGCCCCGCCACCAGCTTCCCGATCGCGATCGCGAAGTTCGCCGCCATCGCCGCCAGCACCGCGAACCGGCTCTCCTCGCCGTGAGCCGCGTGCGGCTCGGACGCCGCTGCCGCCTTCAGCCGCTCGGAACGTTTGGCCATGTTGCCCGTTAGGATACTGTAATGCGCCTCGCGGCATCCGCGTTTACTGACAGTAGAGTCGGATCAGCCCGAAATAGCCGCATTGGCGCTCTGCTAGATACCAATCGCGGCACATAATCCTTCCAAGCATAGGGTCGCGGGTTCGATCCCCGTCTCCCGATCCAGATACGATTTCGGCTTGTTAGACAAGCCTCCGACTCCTGATAGACTACGAGGCGATCGGTTCGACTCAGCTGTGCTCCAGCAGCGAAATCAGAAGTGCTTGCTGCCTGAGCATCCCCATTCTCAGACTCCGGAGGCGACGTGACGACTTTCGAACGAGGGTTTGCGGACGTAGAGAAAACGGCCACGGCGGCCGCCCAAGCTGCTGCCGCCGTAGTCGCGAGCGCTAAACAGATGCAGAAAGCAGCGATTGAGGGAGACATCGTCAAGATCAGAAAGGCGTCCGATCGACTCGAGTCGGCGCTTGGACTGGCTCGCCAGGAGGCTGCCAATGCGCGATCGGCGTGGCCGTACTCGCAGGATGAGGAGGAGGAATATCTGCGCGGGGACTATGAGCAAGAGCTACTAGAAGCAGCAAAAGCTCAAGGGCTCAAGATCCAGAGGCAGGACGAACGGCTAGTCGCATTCCCTTCTGTGGTGCGAATTGTTCCTTCCGAGCGCGCTGCGAGGATCGACCGAAAGAAAGTGCCCGCGATCCGGCCTACCGTACTGGTGGCACTTTTGAAGGCGAACCAGACAAAGAGACCGAAATTTGCGAGTGACAAATTTCTGGAAGCCCTGTACCGTGCCTATCGTCTCATCGCCGGCAAAGACGGCGTGGGGATGGACGTCAAGCTCTCGAAGATATACGACGCCGTTACTCTCCTCCCGGGCACGACTGCCGACTACGGTAAGAGCGACTTCGGAAGGGACATCTTTCTCCTCGATCGAAGCGGGTTGACCCGATTGAGATCCGGCGTCCCGTTCAGGCTGCTGCGCGCGAGTACCGGTACAAAAGAGGGCAAGGATATCTTCTCCTCTGTTTCACCCGAGGGAGAAACTGTTAACTACCTTGGCGTCAGCTTCAGCGAGGGCGAATGACGATGCCACCAGTTATGAAGCCGGAAGCGTGGGTCAGCTTCATAACGCGGGAATACCTCAATGGGTTTGTGAAGAACGGCGGCTCCGCCATCAAGTTCGCCGCTCCTTTGGACGATCAGGCGCGATCTCGCCTAAGCAATGAGCTCAGCAGCGTCGCGACAGATTTGGGCTATATCGTCGTGGACGTCAATGCGGCTAACACCAGGGTTCACATGATTGACCAAATCTTCTTCCGGATTGCTGAGCAAGTCCCGTGGAAAAGCCTCAGCGAGAGAGTGATCGCGAGGCTGGCCGAGGAGAAACACTTGCGTCCGCCATCAGAGGGCGACGCACCACTTTTGCAACGAATTGCCGAAGGGAATCGAATCGAGCCCGGCTCAGTGATGATGGAACTGCGGCCGCACATAGAGGCCAAGGTGACGAGGGAGCGCTGGCTCTCGAAGGACTTCCGTATAGCGATGACTCAGATTTGTTTGGCTCAACTGACCGGTGGTCCGGATGGCGAGACGACCGTGCAGGTCCTGACAGATTGGTTGAGCGGACGTAACACGGCGAAAGGTGCCGTCAAGCCGTACCAGATTTTTAGCTCGATCGACAAGACCAATGCGCGTCACTTCATCGAATCTTTGCTTCGATGGATAAGGTTCGCTGGTTACACGGGCATTCTAGTCGTTCTGAACATGGCTCGGCTTGCGATGGCGAAGAACTCGGGCGACGGCCTCATCTACTACAGAAGGCCGGCCGTGCTCGATACCTATGAGGTACTCAGGCAGTTCATCGATGAGACTGATCGGTTGACAGGCTGCTTTATGGTCATCTCGACCGATGGTACCTTTCTTGATGACGATCCTCTTGGCCGTGGCATGGGCATCTACCCAGCTCTAAAGTTCCGCGTCTTCGACGAAATACGCGACCGAAAGCTCGTCAATCCAATGGCTTCGTTGATTCGCTTGTCTACGACGGAGGTTCCTCAATGAGCAGCGGATCTCAAGACGTCGGCTTTCGGCGCGCCATCGAAGCGCTTCGTAACGGCGTACCGAACGCTGATGCAGTTCGTGTTCTTGGAAGCAACCAAGAGAGCGTGGAGCAACTGTTCCTTGAGCGATTGGCCGCTGTCGAAGACGCGGCTCGGGTTGGCCGTCAGATAGAGGGCCTGCTCGTCAAGGGAGGGTTCGGCACGGGAAAGTCGCATCTGCTGAAATACCTCCAGGTTAAGGCCATCTCTGAGAACTTCGTTTGTAGCCACATCGTCATTAGCAAAGAGACGCCGATGTTCAATCCGGCGAAAGTCTATCGGGCTGCGATAGAGGCCGCGCGTGGGCCGCGTTTGAGCGGGCAGGCCATCAAGGAGATTGCGCTCGGCTTGCGCCAAGATACTCAGCCGTACGCGGAACTTTACAAATGGGCCAGTGGTGCCGACTCCGGTGTTCACCAGCTATTTCCGGCTACTCTGATTCTTCATGAGCGTCTAAGAAACGATCCAGAACTCGTCGAGAAGATAACGAATTTCTGGTCTGGAGACAGTCTTAAGATCGCCGACGTGAAGCACGGGCTGCGGCAAATCCGCGCGGCGGCAACCTTTGATCTCAAGGGGAAAGTCCCCGCATCCCTTGCTCTTGAACGCTTCAGTTTTGCGGCTCGGCTGATTCTTGGCGCAGGCTACAAGGGATGGGTTCTCCTCATCGATGAGGTCGAGCTCGTCGGTCGCTTCAACGTCGTAGAGCGCGGAAAATCCTATGCCGAACTGGCTCGCTGGTTGGGAAAGAGTGAGAGAACCAACTACCCGGGTATCCTGGCCGTAGCGGCAATCACGGACGACTTTGACCTTGCCGTATTACAAGGGAAGGGCGATCGCGATTCAATCGGTCCGCGCCTTCGCAGCAAAGGCACGGAGGAATTCAATATGCTCGCTTCTGAAGCTGAGACCGGCATGCGCATAATAGAGCGCGAAGCGTTAACCCTTGCACCTCCGGGCGACTCTGTGCTCGATCAGACGTACCGCAAGCTGAAGGACATCCACGCCCGAGCGTACGATTGGGAACCTCCCGACGTCGAATCGGGCAACAAGGACTCGAAGCGTGCCATGCGATCTTGGGTTCGGAGATGGATCAATGAATGGGACCTGCGACGCCTTTATCCCGAGGCGTCAGTAAACACCGAAGAGCAGGTGCTGAAGCCCACTTATGAGGAGGATCGGGACCTTAAAGAGTCCTCCGACGGCGACCAAACGAGCGGTGACAGCCCAGAACAACTAAGCGAGCAAGATGCCGGTTCCGTTTCGGGATAGACAAGACGACGAGAACTTCGGGCTCGCCGGATACCTGAAGTTCGCAGAGGAACCTGACTCCCGCGGCCTCCGTGGGGCCCTCTTCTGCGTGAACGGCCGGGGCGAGCCTGTTGACTTTAGTTTCAGCCGGATCGACGTATCCTCTTCGTTCTTGTGGCGAGTCGGTGAAGCCAGACGGCACGCGACAACTGCGCTATGCAAAGCGCTGTTCACAGCGAGTGCGGTACAGCCGTCGCTGTTACTCTCTCTTGCTGATGAGGTCCCTCCTCGGGTGTTCACTGAAGATATCGAAGTTCACCTGCCACTGTGCCGAGTCGCGGCGCCAGGCGCGACCGCTCATTCTTCTAACGAATCTGCCGAGTCATTTGGCGAAGCCCTTCATTTGTTTTGGATCGGCGGTCCACCCGATGCGGACTCTATGGCTCGCAGACTTCTTGAGGCACTCAATGGACGCCAGCTTGCTACTGAGCCATTCGAGAGGGCAGCCGCTGGTATCGCGGAGGCGTTCGCCTGACGGTCGCCGAAACGCCTTGGTGGAACCCACGCGGGCCAGGCGTCGCGCGGCGCTCAATGTTGCCATGGCGACGCACTCCTGAGCCGTCCATACCGCTGCGTATCTCCGAATCCCTGCACACTTTCCGCCCCGTTGATTCGCTTGGCGTTATATATGCCAGGCCGTCCTCGGTAATCTGGCTCTTGCGTGGTTCTGGTCCAGTAGTTGATAGCACCGAGAGCGTGAATCTGGAACCTCAACCGGAGGTCTCGGCCGCGGTCGGCTCTACGGAACGTATGTCTGCCTTCCCACTAAACGGACCGATCACCGAACGGCTAACGAGAGAACCTGAAGGCCCGTCACTAACTGATAGGTTGCGGGTTACCCTGGCGGTTCCGCTTGATTCATTGCTGCCCGGTTTCGCGACAACTCTCGATTGGCCAGCGCACCTGATGCAGTTTCAGTTGGACGGAGTCAGAGCGCTGCTCACTCGTGAGCAAATCCTTCTCGCCGACGATATGGGGCTCGGAAAGACCGTTCAAGCGATTGCCGCAATCAGGATCTTGTGCGTTCGGAGAACTATTGAGGCGGTCTTGCTCGTTGTCCCCGCGAGCTTGATCGATCAGTGGAGACGTGAACTCCATCGTTGGGCACCCGAGCTGCGTCTGATCGTCGTACGCGGCCCGCCGACCGACCGGGCATGGCAGTGGAGGGCGGACGCTCACGTCACGATCGTGAGCTACGAGACTCTCCGTTCCGACTCGGCCGGTGGCCCGGAAGCGCCTCCCCGGCGCAAGTTGTGGGATATCGTCGTCCTGGACGAGGCGCAGAAGATCAAGAACCGCGACGTAGAGATCAGCCGTGCGACGAAGCAACTCCGCCGGAAGCGATCCTGGGCTCTGACGGGAACTCCCCTTGAGAACGGCCTTGATGACTTGGCCTCCATATTGGAGTTCGTTGATCAGGGCGACGAGAACTCGACCAAGAAGTATGTGCCGGGACCAGAATTGTTGGCCCGACACAAGGAACTTCAACTGCGCCGTCGGAAATCGGATGTACTAGATCAACTTCCACCCAAGCAGATAATTACCGTCGGCATCCCTCTCCTGCCAGCGCAACAACAAAGCTACACACGAGCCGAACAAGAGGGAATATTCCGACTGCGCGAACTGGGGCAGACGATACGCATTGAGCACGTATTGGAGCTCATCACACGTCTCAAGCAGATTTGCAATGCCGACCCCGAGACCGGCGAATCCGCGAAATTTACTGACATACAGGAGCGCATGGCAACGCTGGCTGAGGAAGATCACCGTGCGTTGCTATTCTCGCAATACACCGACGAGTCTTTCGGGGTAGCGGCCATCGCCGCAGCCCTTAAGGACTATCACCCGCTGACATATACCGGCGGCATGTCAGGCGTTCAGCGTGACCAAGTGATTCAACAGTTCAAGGCCAACACGGAGCATCGGGCATTGATTCTGTCGCTAAGGGCGGGCGGCGTCGGATTGAACCTGCAAGAGGCATCGTACGTCTTCCATGTGGACCGTTGGTGGAACCCTGCGGTCGAACGTCAAGCGGAGGACCGTACGCATCGAATGGGCCAGGTCGTACCAGTAACAGTGTTTAAGTACACCTGCGAGGGCACAATCGAAGAGCGCATCCAGGCGATCCTGGCTCAGAAGCAGCAGATCTTCGACGAGATTGTCGACGATGTCTCGCTGGACGTGGCTTCGCGGTTGACGCAAAGCGAGATGTTCGGACTCTTCGGGCTAGAGGCACCGGCGCCCGTTGGAGGACGCCCAACAAGGCCGACTGGACTCGAACTAGAAGAGCGATGTGCGACTATCCTTCGTGCCAAGGGGTGGGCCGTGCAGAAGACGCCTAGAACACGTGATGGCGGCGTCGATCTGATTGCCAGCAGACTCGACGAAATCGGCCTGGAACAGAGGGTCTATATACAATGCAAAGACCACGCTCGCTCAGTGGGCGTAGAAGTTGTCCGGGAATTGCTGGGTGTAATACCCGCGGGTGCGAGGATTCAAGCAATCCTGGCTTCTCCGTCGGGCGTCACCGCCGACGCCGCACGGCTCGCCCGTGACCGTGGAGTAAGCATTTGGGATGAAACAACTCTCCAGGATCTTGAATCCGGGTCGGTCGTTTGACCTCGGGCCTTCCAAACCCGGGAATCTAGACTTCTAAAGAGTCAGATAGCCTCGCCCCCGCTCCCGGCGCCTGACGTCCAGCCTCTAAGCCATGGGCCAGGCACGCACCGCAATACGGCAATCCAAAGCACAAAACTGCAGTGCCACCAAGCAGCAATTCACTGAACATAATTTTCTGTTTTAGAACACAAAACCGCATTTATAATCAGTCAATTGCTGAAGACCATCCTCGACGCACAGATATGAATCGGCGTTGCTTTACTTCTGTATTCCGGAATTACACCGTAATCCCAAAAACACGCAACTGCCAAACGAAATCAACCCGATTCCCCCAATTTTGAGTCCCCGAATCGGCATCGATAATGACAGCGCAGTAACGTGTCTATTGCCACGATTTAGGGTTTAGCCAGATGGCTTGACGGCCTGGCAGGCGCGGCGACACTTCTCGCTCCCCTACTCCCTCGCTCGCTCCACCCAACTCGTCCCCAGCGAGCGCGCCAACTCCGCCGTGAAGCCGCGCCACTCCTCGATCTCCGCCCAGCCCTCGAAGCCGCTGTAGCCCGCCACCGGCACCGCCTCCTCCTCCGGCCCAACGATCGCGAACACCGTCACTGCCTCCATCGGCCCCCGCACATCGCGAGCCAGCTCCAGCCGCAGGATCTCGCTCGTCCGGAACGTCTGCGTCGCCTTGCCGGCCAGCTTCTTCCGCCGCGACGTTCGCAGCTCCCCAGTCGCCTCATCGAGCGTCGTCTGCACCCGCCCGTCGTCGTACTGCAGGCGCCCCATCTCGTCGCGAGCCGGCAGGTTGCCGCCGCGCCGTCCCGTCGGCGCACCTTCCTCTCGGACCGCCAGCCCGTACGCCGCTGCGATCGCCCCGGCCAGCTTGCGCACGCAGTCGCGGTCGCCCTCGTTGATCGTTAGCTTGCGTCCGTCGGCGTACTCCACCTCCAGCCGCGCCAGGTTCGGCGTCACGTGGCGGTCCCCCGTCTGCGAGCTCATCATGGGCTGCTGCGACCAGAGGTACAGCGTCACGCTCTTCGCCGTCTCCAGGCGTTCGGTCGCGTCCGGCTCCTCGGCGTGGCCCTTCTTCCGGCGCGGGAAGTGCCGCAGCTCACGCAGCGACGCGTCCCACATCCAGTCGCCGCAGAGGAACTCGCTCTCGTCCGGCATCAGCCTTCGATAGCTGAGAACGTTTGCCGGACCCAGCTGCCGTTCGGGTAGGCCGCCGTCGGCACCGCCGCGTCTTCGATCGTCGCTACCATCGCCGCGGCGCCCTCGCGCACATAGCGCCGACAATCGTCCTCGCTCTGCCAGGTCATGATCTGCGCCACGTGCCCGGGCTCGTCCGTCCCCCACAGGTACGCGACCGAGACGAACCCCGGCGCGGCCTCCAGCACCTCGCGTATCTTCGGCATCACCGTGCCGAGCGCGGCTTCCCACACGGCGCGCTCCGTCAGCCTCGTGTGACGGGTGACTATCGAAGTGATCATCGATCGCGATTATATCGCGCGCCCGGTGGTTGGTGGTTCGCGATGAGCGCGCAGCCCGCGAGCCACCGACAACCCCAACAGGCTGCTGAAG
>DAINDD010000083.1:0-10331 GCA_036732045.1 Chloroflexota bacterium | reverse complement strand
GGCTGGTCAAGGACGAGGGCCATCCCTGGGGCATGCGAGCCAAGCCCGGCAAGCGGGGCCTGACGCTCGACGAGATCGAGATTGGCCCGGCCGGCATCGTCCCCGAGAACTCCGACAACCGCTCCGTCCGCGTCCGCGGCTCCGTTCCGCGCAAGGATGCGCCGCGAGTGCCCGGCTCATACGCCGGCAAGTCGGACGTCTACTCTGAGAACGCGCGCCTCCTGTACGAAGAAGCCGTCACCCGCCAGTGGTCATCGGCCACCGACATCCCTTGGGAGACGATCGAGCCGCTGCCGGACGACATGGAGCGCGCGATGTGCCAGCTCTGCACATTCCTCACCGAGGTCGAGTTCATCGCCGGTGATACGCCGGCCCAGTGGCTCGGCACGATCAACAGCGAGCACCACGAGGTTAAGCTCTTCCTGCTCAGCCAGATCATGGACGAGGGCCGGCACTTGGACGTCTTCCGCAAGCGCGCCTTCGCCAACGGCGGCGGCCTGCTCTCCTCGCTCCCGCAGGACGGCCTGCGCGTGATCATCGAGGCGAAGGACTTCACCGAGATGTCAGCCATCATGCACGTGGCCGCCGAGGGGTTCGTGCAGTCGATGTTCCGGATGGGCGAGTTCATCGGTCAGAACCACGCCGAGAAGTCGATGTTCCGCCTCTGCGGCCAGGACGAGTCGCGCCACCTCGGCTTCGGTGTCATGCACCTGAAGTATGTAATGGACACCGAGCCCTGGCGCCGCGAGGAGATACATCACTACCTGGACAAGGTGGAGGGCACGCTGGCGCCGGACCCGATGGACGCTGACGGCGTGAACTTCGCGCTGTTCGAGGCGCTAGCCATCTTGATGGGCGGCGGCGTCAAGAACTTTGACAAGGGCCTCCAGCTTTCGATGGGCGTCCAGCGCAAGCGTGTGAACGAGTACATGCACCGCCTCAACGTCGCCGGCCTCGGCGACCGGCGTCAGCGCATGAACCCCCTGCTGCGCCAGTTCCTGGACAACTGACCGAACAAGCAACGAAACGAGCGCCCCGGCCGCATGGGTCGGGGCGCTTTGTTGTTCGGCGTCGCTCGCGTGGTAGACTTGCGAGCCATGACCGTTCAGGAGTGGTTCGAGGCCGCGCGCTTTGGGCTGTTCTTCCACTGGGGGCACTCCTCGCAGCGCGGCCACGAGCTGTCGTGGCCGATGGTCGGCGGCAACTTTGCTCTGCCCCATTGCGAGGACATCCCGGTCGCGGAGTACCAGTCGACGTCGCTGACGTTCAACCCGGAACGTTTTGACGGACGTGAGTGGGCCCGCCTGGCCCGGGAAGCCGGGGCGGAGTACGCCGTCTTCACCGCCAAGCACCACGACGGCTACGCGATGTTCCACAGCCAGCATTCCGACTTCTCGGTTGAGCCTTCTCCCTTCGGGCGGGACATCGTGCGCGAATGGGTGGACGCTTTCCGCGACGAGGGGTTGCGCGTCGGCCTGTACTTCTCGCTGATCGACTGGCATCACCCGGACTATCCGGCGTTCACGGACGAATACCGGCCGTACAACTTTGCGCGGCTCCCACCGCCGACGCCAGAGCAGTGGGAGCGCTACATCGAGTTCATGTTTAGACAGGTGCGTGAGCTGCTGTCGAACTACGGTCGCATCGACCTGATCTGGTTCGATGGGCAGTGGGAGCACACGCCGCAGGAGTGGCGCGCCTCAGAGCTGGCCGCGATGATCCGCGAACTGCAGCCGGAGATCGTGATCAACGATCGCCTGCCGGGCGGCGACTACGACACGCCGGAGCAGTTCGTACCTGCGCAGACCCCAGCGCGGCCTTGGGAAGTCTGCCTGACGATGAACGAAAGCTGGGGCTACAACCCCGACGATGCGGATTACAAGTCGTCGCGGCGTCTGGTGCAGACGCTGTGCGAGATCGCGGGCAAGGGCGGGCGGCTGCTGCTGAACCTTAGCCCGCGCGGAGACGGCACGCTGCCGCCTGAGCAACTAGAACGCCTGGGCGCCGTGAGCGGGTGGATGAAGCGAAACGGCGAGTCGATCATCGGCACTACGCCGAGCCTGGAGCCGTGGCAGTTCTGCGGGCCGACCACACGTCGAGGCGACATTTTGTACTTGCACCTGCTGATGAGACCGTACGACGCCGTGACCGTTCGCGGCGTACCGATTCGGCGTGTGAAGTCAGTGCACGAGCTGTCGTCCGGAACGCAGCTCGCGTTCTCCGTCCGTTGCAGCGTGATCGATCAGCTGTTGAACGCTGACCCTGTGGGCGAGCTCACGATCGATGTGCCGGAATCGGTGCTCGACCCGCTCGTCATGGTCCTCGCCGTCGAGATTGCGCCCCGCGGCGGCTGACGCCCAGCCCTACTGGTTGCAACTCAGGTCGACGTTGGCTCCGTGCTGATTGTCGAGGTCTTGCAGCGCGACGCAAGCGACATTTGCGTCCGAGACGAGCGCGTCCACCTCGGTGTTGAAGTCGTTGACGATTGTATGGAAGTCGGCGATCGTGCTGGCGTTGGCAAGCTGGCCCTTGAGGTCAGAAGACTTTGTTTTCGCGTTCTGGACGTCCTGCAGGAACTTGTTGTGCGCATCCCTGGCGTCGTCAGGCGGATTGAGCGCTTGCATACGGGTTATCGCGGTGCTGAAGACACCGACCATGCTGTCCAGGAACGTGTTGATGGCGGCCCTGTTGTCATCCAGGGTCTGCGCGGAACCGAGATCGTTGTTCAGCTTCGTGCTGGCGTCGTTGCTGCCGGTCTGGCCCCCGGCGAAGATGCTGGCCAGCTGCGTGAAGTAGTCGCTCTCGTCCGATCCGCCGGCCGGCGGTGCCGTCGCGGTAGCGGCCGCGCTGGACGTGCCAGCGCCCGTCGAACTGTTGCTGCTAGAGCCGCCGCAGGCTAAGCCCACCATCGCGACAGCTGCGAGAAGGGCAACGGACATGGACAACTTGATCATGGTGACTCTTTCGCAGTATCGCACGCGCCGCCGATCGCAGGCACGTTAGTACACGACAGGCCGGCGCTCCCGGAAGCGGTACAACTTGGCGGGACGGTGCCGTCCTTCGCTGGCGAGACTGCCCGTCGGTTCGAGGACGCCGAGCGAGAGGATGCGCTTGCGGAAGTTTCGCTTGTCCAGCGGGCCCAGGAGGATCGCCTCATACGTCTGCTGGAGTTGCGAAAGCGAGAACTCCTTCGGTAAAAGCGAGTAGGTCACGTTGGAGTAGGCGAGCTTATTGCGCAGGCGCGTCAGGGCGTACTCGATCACGTTGTCGTTGTGAAACGCGAGTTCCGGCAGTTCATTCGCGAGACACCAGGCGGGTTGCCACTCCACCCGCCGGGCCAGGCGCGCGCTGGCTTTGTCGACAAGCGCCCAGTAGGCGACGGCGACGGAGCTCTGGTCGCCGAGGTCGGAGAACGTGTACAGCTGCTCGAGGAAGACGTCCTTGACGCCGGTCTCAATCTCCAGCCGCCGCGTCGCCGCATCGAGCAAGGACTCGCCCTCCGCAAGCCGTCCCCCTGGCAGCGACCAGCAGTCCTTGAACGGATCAGCGCTGCGTTTGATGAGCAACACCTGCAACTGGCCGGCTTCGACCGTCATGATTACGACAAGCACGGCGACAAGGCGGTCTGCCGTGGGGCGCTCGGCGGCGGCGGTCGGCGTCGACTGGGGAATGCGTGTCACGCGACGACGCCGGCGGGGATGAGCTCGCCCTGGAGTGACCAGGCGGTGGGCTTGTCGATGCGCACCGGTACGATTGCGCCAAAGGCCGGCGCGGCAGTCGCGCGGAAGTGGACGAGCTTGTTCGTGCGGGTGCGGCCGGTGAACGTGCCATCGTTCTCGCCTTCCACCAGCACTTCCTGGGTCGTACCGAGCAGCGCCTCGTTGATCTCGCGCGAGACCCGCTCCTGCAGCGCTTCGACGGCGTGGAGACGGCGCATCTTCTCGGCTTGCTGGACATCGTCCTCTAGGTGGCGCCAGGCGAAGGTGCCCGGTCGGGGCGAGTACGCGGCGACGTGCACTTTGTCGAAGCGAACGCCCTCCAGGATGCCCAGCGTGTTCTGGAACTGGCGCTCCGTCTCGCCGCAAAAGCCGACGATGACGTCCGTGCTCAGCGCGGCTGCCGGCACATGCTTACGGATGCGCGCCACGCAGCCCAGATAGTCTTCGATCGTGTAGCCGCGGCGCATGCGGGCCAGCACTTCGTCGTCGCCGGCCTGGACGGGGATGTTGAAGTGCTCGCAGACCTTGGGCACCGCGCAGACCGAGCGGATGATGCGGTCTGTCATGTCTCGCGGGTAGGAGGTCAGAAAGCGGATGCGGAGCAGCGAATCGATCTCGCTGAGAGCTTCGAACAGGTCGGCCAGGTCGGGCCGGCGCCCCTCGCCTTCGAGCGACGGCAGGTCTTTGCCGTAAGCCTCAACCGTCTGGCCGAGCAACGTCACCTCGCGGACGCCGCGCTCAGCGAGTGAGCGCACTTCGCGCCGGATGTCCTCCGGCGGGCGCGACTTCTCGCGGCCCCGGCGATAGGGGACGATGCAGTACGTGCAGAACTTATTGCAGCCGTGAACGACCGGCACGAACGCCGTTGGGCCCTTCGGTTCGGGGAATGTGTCCGGCCAGAACTCGCCGCCGAGGTCGTCCTCCGGCATCAGGTGGCGGATGATCACTTCGAAGTTCTGGGGCCGCGCCCAGACGTCGACGAACGGAAAGCGCCGTCGCAGTTCGTCGGTGCGAGGGCCGACCATGCAGCCCATCACGGCGATCTGGAGGCCATCGCGCTGCTGCTTGAGCTTGCGCAGCAGCGACATTTGGCCGACTGCGCGGTCTTCGGCCTTCTGCCGCACCACGCAGGTGTTAACGACGGCGAGGTCGGCGTCTTCGGGCCGCGTCGCAGCCTCCCAGCCAAGCTTGGCCAGGCCGGCTTCCAGCTTCTGCGAGTCCGCCTCGTTCATCTGGCAGCCTTCGGTCCAGATGTGGTAACGCATGGGGCGATTTTAGCACCTGCGGCGCCAAGGCCTGCTGGCCGGTCGCCGCGCGACCCTGTTACGCTCAATCTTGTGACCACTAAGCGCGTCCCGGCCGGGACGACGGACAAACGTGCCATCCTCGGCCACCCAAGCCAGATCTGGACCCGTGGCCTCGAGCGCCGGCTCGACCTGCTGCGCCGCCATGTCGACCTCGAAGGCAAACGCATCCTCGACATCGGCTGTGGCGTTGGCGCCTTCGTGCGGCGGCTGGGCGAGTTCTCGAACGACGTCTACGGCACCGACATCGACCGCGAGAGTGTCCGGCGGGGGAGCGAGGCGTTGCCGAACCTGGCGCTGGCGGTCGGGGAACACATGCCCTTCCGCGACGCCACGTTCGACGTCATCCTGCTGCATGAAGTCCTTGAGCACGTCGATAATGACGTGGAAACGCTGCGAGAGGCGCGGCGTCTGCTGGCGCCGGGCGGCAAGATCGTGATCTTTTGTCCGAACCGGCTGTATCCGTTCGAGACCCACGGTGTCTTCTTCGGTAGGCGCTACGTCTTCGGCAACGTGCCGTTCGTGAACTACCTGCCGGACTCGGTGCGGAACCGCCTCGTGCCGCACGCGCGGACGTACTCGGAGAAGCGCCTGCGCCGCGTCTACCGTCGCGCGGGGCTGCGCGCGTCTGTGCACACATACGTATTTCCCGGCTTTGACCACGTGATGGCTCGCCGGAACATCGTCGGCAAGGCGTTGCGAGGCGTGCTGTACCCGTTGGAAAACACAGGGCTTCGAATCTTCGGGCTGTCTCACTTCGTTGTACTAGTGAGTGAAACGCCCAGCGTAGGGACGGCCCGGTAGGCCGCCTGAGATAAAAGGAGCCGTTTGGAGAAGTTATATCGCGCCCGCCGCAAGCGTGCCCGAGGCGTACGCGCCCAGAGCAGCCGTGTGTTCCGCCAGCGGCTGGGCGCTGTGCTAACGCTGGCTCTGTTCGCCGGCGTCCTCGGGGCGATGGGACTCAGTTTGGCCGGCTTCCTGGTCTACCGCTCCTACGCCAGCGGCCTACAATCGCCGCAGGATACGATCAACTCGAAGTTTGTCGGGCCCAGCGTGGCCTACGACCGAAACGGCCAGCAGCTGGGCGAGTACGTGGACCCGAATCAAGGTCTCCGCGATCCGGTGCCGCTCGACCAGATCTCCCCGTACGTAGTCGCGGCGACGGTCGCCACCGAAGACGCCTCCTTCTACACCAACCCCGGCGTCAACTTCAGCGGCCTGGCGCGGGCGGCATGGCAAAACCTGCTGCCGTTCGGCGGCGGCGGATTCTTCGGCGGCACCGGCGGCAGTTCGATCACCCAGCAGCTCGTGAAGAACGTCTACATCCCCGAGGCGCTGACGAGCCAGAACGAGAGCACGACCGACAAGATCGACCGGAAGCTCAAGGAATCTGTGATCGCGCTGGAGCTGAAGCGCAAGTATGACAACAACCAGATCATGGACTGGTATCTGAACCAGATCTTCTACGGGCGCAACGCCTACGGCATCGAGGCAGCCTCTCAACAGTATTTCGGAAAGAAAGCCAGCGATCTGACTCTGGCTGAGGCCGCGTATCTGGCTGGCTTGCCACAAGCGCCCGGGACCTACTCCGCGGACCCGAATGCCGCCCTGACGCGCCAGCAAGACGTATTTGACCTGATGATCAAACACCTGGACGACGTCAACAAGATCCCCAGCCCAGGCGATCAGAGCAAGCCGCTAATTCAATTGACGCTCGACGACATAACGGCGGCGAAGGGGCAGCCGCTAAACCTCGTCGAGACGTCGTTTAGCATCCAGGCGCCACACTTCTTCTACTTCTTGCAGGACCAGGTGGCGAAGATGTGCCAGGCCGGCCTCTTCAAGGCACCGGGTGGCATCCCCTGCGATCAGGTTGTTTTGCAGGGCGGCCTGCGCATCACGAGTACGCTCGATCTCGGACTCAACTCGCTGGCCCAGCAGATCATCGAAGAGCAGATCTCCGCGAACGAAGGCAGCACCAACGGACACGATGCCTCTCTAGTTGCGATCCAGCCCAGCACCGGTCAAATCCTGGCCTACATCGGCAGCCGCAATTTCTATGACACGAGCGATCCGGCGAGGATCGCCGGCCAGGTGGACATCGCTAGCTCTTTGAAGTCGCACGGGTCCACGATGAAGTTATATACCTACCTCACGGCGTTCAAGGACGGCTGGGTGCCATCCACGCTTATCGAGGACAAGGAGCTTATCCTCGATGCGGGTACCCCGGCCGCGCACAAGGTCAACAACTGGAACTCGAGCTACCTAGGCACGATCACCGTCCGCACGGCGATGTCGCAGTCGGTCAACACGGCGGCCGTGCGCACTCTGCAGGACGTCGGCGAGGACGCCTTCCGTGACACAGCGCATCAAATGGGCATCACCGATCTCCGCCAGGGGAACTGCGGTCCAACGATCACGCTCGGCGCCTGCGAGGTGAAGCTCGTCGATCAAACGTATGCGTATTCCGTAATCGCAAACGGCGGCGTGATGGCCGGCCGTCCGACCTCGGAAGACGTGCCGAGTGGCTATCGGCAACTGGACCAGGTCTCGGTGCTCAAGATCACGGACGCCGATGGCAACGTACTGTACAACTTCGACAAGCCGGAGACGGTGCAGGTTGTGGACCCAGCTTATGCCTACATGGTGACCGACATCCTCTCCAACGACGCGATCACCTGGAGCCGCCTCACGATCGACCGGCCGGCGGCGACCAAGACCGGTACCAGCGAGGACTTCCGTGACGACGTAGTGATGGGCTACACGCCTGACCTCGTGACGGGCGTTTGGATGGGCAATGCGGACAACAGCCCGATGGCGAACGGCACATTCTCCGCGCAGGGCGTGGGCCCGATCTGGCGCGAGTTCATGACGCAGGCCGACCAGTACCTTAAGATTCCGCCGCATGACTTTGTGAAGCCAAGCGACATCGTCGTCTTGTCCTGCGCCGGTCGCCAGGAAATCTTCAAAGTCAACACGCCCACCGTCAAGGCCGGTGCTTGCCGTGGCCCATCCGGCCAGAACGCAGTCACTGCCTCGCCGACGCCGAGAGGTCCCGTCTTCCCGCCGAAGACAGAGCCGCCGTCGGCCACGGCCACTCCGCTCAGCACGCCGACGCCGGTGCCGACGCCGACGCCGCAAGTAGCCGTCACCTACTACAAGACGCATGAGGGCGACACCGTGCAGAGCGTCGCCGATCAGTTCCGCGTTGCAGCCAAAGACTTGGCCAAGGCCAACGGAATCACGGTGGACACGCCACTCGAGGCGGGAACCGTGCTCGTGATTCCGTTATCGGACACCCCGCCCCAGATTACGGGCTCGCCGACGCCAGTTCCGCCGGGCGCGGGAACGCCAGGGGCCTGACCGGCGGGCCGGTTACGTAGAGATTGCGGCCCTGTTGCGTTTGGCGCGCGGGATAGCCAGAGCGCCTTTCCCGATGCTAGCCTGACAGGTAAACCGAGCTAGTCACGGGGGACTGTTTGGCTAACGAAGGCCGCGGCCGTTCATTTCTGCGCAGACCACGTCAACCACTGAAGAACGGCGAGAAGATACGCCGCCCGTCGGTACCGGCCGAAGCTGGAACGAAGTCCGCCGCGCGCGGCACCAATACGCGCGAGGAGCGCGCCCGGATCGTAGTTCCGCGTCAGGAGCGAGGGCGAACGCCTTCGCAGCTGGACGTAGAGTTGCGCGAGGTGCGCTGGGGGGCGGCGTCCAAGGGCGCCTACCTGCGCGTCGTCCCATCGCGCCAGCGGTTCACCCGATCGGCACCCGGACGTCTGACCGCTACGCTGGCGGGCAGCCGCCCGCCCGGCGCCTTCGAGCACTTGTTGCAAGCGATAAAGGGGGCCGTGCTTGGCAGCCCGTTCGCCAACGCGCAGGCGCTCCACGAGCGGCTGACCAAGATCAAGGCGCTCGCTGTTTTCTCTTCGGACGCCCTTTCGTCTTCCGCGTACGCCACGGAGGAGATCCTGCTGGTGCTCGTCCTAGCTGGCTCCGGCGCCTTCAAGAACGTGATACCGATCGCGCTGGTGATCGCCGTGCTGCTGGCGCTGGTTACCATCTCCTACCGCCAGACGATTCGCGCTTACCCCAGCGGCGGCGGCGCCTACATCGTGGCGCATGAGAACCTCGGACAAGTGCCCGGCCTGATCGCCGCCGCAGCGCTACTGGTTGACTACGCCCTCACGGTGGCCGTTAGCGTTGCGGCCGGTGTCGCTGCGGTGACGTCAGCCGCGCCGGGCCTGCTCGATTTCCGGGTTCTGATCGGTGTCGTTGTCATCTTGCTGATCATGGTCGCAAACCTGCGCGGTGTCCGTGAGGCGGGCAGCATTTTCGCAATCCCGACGTACGTTTTCATCCTCATGATGTCGGCAGCAATCGTCATCGGTGTTTTCAAGGTGATCGCTGGGGACGCGCCCGGCTCGCTCTTGCACCAGGCCCCGCCGCAGGAGACCGTTGCGGCGACGCAGGGGCTTGGCCTCTTCCTCATCCTCAAGGCGTTTTCCTCCGGCTGCACCGCGCTGACCGGAGTCGAGGCGATCTCCAACGGCGTGCCCGCGTTCCAGCCGCCTGAGAGCAGGAACGCGCGCACGACGCTGACGGCAATGGCGTTCATCCTTGGCTTTCTCTTTCTTGGCGTCACCTTTGTTACCAGCCGCTACGGATTCGTCGCCAACGAGCACGAGACGATCGTTTCGCAACTAGGCAAAGCCGTCTTCGGTAAGAACGCCGTCTACTACGTCTATCAGGCTGCGACCGCGCTAATCCTGTGCTTGGCCGCGAACACGAGCTATGCGGACTTCCCCCGCCTCTCGGCCATTCTGGCAAACGACCGCTTCATGCCGAGACAGTTCAGCTTCCGGGGTGACCGGCTCGCCTTCTCCAACGGCATTCTGCTACTGTCCGTCGCCGCGATCGCGCTGATCGTCGGTTTCAACGGGCAGGTGGCCAACCTCATTCCGCTGTACGCCGTCGGCGTCTTCGTATCGTTCACTCTGTCGCAGGGGGGTATGGTCATCCACTGGCTGCGGCTGAAAGAAACGGGCTGGCGAGTCAGCCTTGTCATCAACTTCGTTGGCATGGTCGGGACGGCGATCGTGGCGCTGATCATCGCCAGCACAAAGTTCCTTGACGGCGCCTGGCTATCGATCATCGTCATGCTAATCCTGATGTGCATCTTCATCCTCATCCACCGTCACTATCGCTGGTACGAGGCGGGGATCGCCGTGGACGAGAGCGACCTCAAAGCGCGATCGCGGCTGCCGGAGCTCGCCGATGCGGCGGCCCGTCCGGGGCACGCCATCATCCC
>DAINDD010000082.1:0-11016 GCA_036732045.1 Chloroflexota bacterium | reverse complement strand
TCTGGGGGACACCCCCAGACCCCCGGTATGGGGCTGCCGCCCCCTTCATCCTCGCTAGACACTGAAACACCTCTAGAACTGAATGAGCTAGAATGGCGCTCACTCACACCATCAGAGGAGCCCAACGATGACCACGACTGAATCCGCCCGCCGGCGGACGCCGCCGGAACGCCTCGCCGGGCAGGGGCTCGACCCCAACCAGGAGGAGTCCGGCAACCGCGCCATCGTCGCTCTGCTGACCGACGGCTCGCATGGCGAGACGGATTGGGTCGCCACGTATCGCTACGACACCGACGCTGACGGTGCGCCCCTCGAAGGCGCCTACGAAGTCTGGTCACTGCGCGGGATGCTGCGTTTCCGGCGTTTCCTGGCCGAGGGCGGCGGCTACGGCTACGAGGTCGTCGAGCAGGCAGGCGAGAACCCGATCGCCAACCAGGACCCGACGGCCGTGGCCACAATCGCCGAGGAAGTGGAGGCGGCCGAGAAGTCCGGCCTTTACGCAGGCGACCCCAACCGCTCGTTCATAGAACCGCAGGCGCTCAGCTACCCGCTGGCCTACGAAAGGATCGCGCAGCTCTTCGACAGTCCGAACGCCCCCGACCTCGCTGTTAACCCGAAGTGCTGGCAGTTCGCGCGGCAGCCCGGGCAGCACGGCGCGGCGGACGTCGTACAGTCGCGAGCGCCGCTCGTCTTCAGCGGCCCGGGCGTGCGCGGCCGCGGAGTCACGGAGACGCTCTGCGCGCAAGTGGATATCGCGCCGACGCTGGCCAAGCTGCTCGGCATGCCGCTGATCGACGGGATGGACTCGACCGGCCGCACCTCGAGCGAGCGCGGCGCCCAGCCGGACGTCTACCTCCGCCGCCAGGACGGCAAGCCGATCGACGAGATCATCGACGAGGGCGCGCGGCCCGATCGCGCCTACATCTTCCTGCTCGACGGGCTCAGTAACACGGAGCTGAAGGAGCGCCTGGAGAAGGACCGCGAGTCGATCCCCAACCTGAGCCGGCTGATCGAGAACGGACTGATGTTCCGCTACGGCACCATCGTCAACTTCCCGAGCATCACCTGGCCGAGCCACAACGCCCTCGGCACAGGGGCCTGGTGCGGCCACCACGACATCGTGAACCCGACGTACTATCTGCGCGAGAAGAGCGAGACCGTGACGCCGCAGGGGATGATCTGGGAGACCGGCAAGTACGTCACCGGCGATGTCGAGACGCTGTACGAAGCCGTGCACCGCGTCTTCGGCAAGTGGGACAGCAGGCGCGGCGAGGTGACGGCTTCGATCAACGAGCCGTGCATGCGCGGCGCCGGCCATTCGACGCTGGAGCGGCGGATGATGATCGATACCGACAAGCTCAGGGAGCTGACGCGCGCCAACCGCGAAGACACTAACCCGCGCTGGCAGGCCGATGGAATGGAGGACGCCCGCCGATACTCATACACGGACATCCAGGGGGCGGTGCAGGCGATGATGCTTTTCTCCGCCGAGAACCAGCCGCCGCCGAAGTTCACCTACCACGAGTTTTCGCTCACGGACGCCGTCGGCCACGACTACGGCCCGCACCACCAGGCCGTGCTCGACGCGATGGTGGAGACGGATAAGCGCATCGGCAAGATACTCGGTGTCCTCGACGCGCGCGGGCTCTTCGACTCGACGCTCTTCGTGATCACGACTGACCATGGCATGGCCCCGATCGACGCCGAACGCGCCGCCGACCAGACGCAAGCTGTGCTCACCGCGGGGCTGAAGGCCGTCTGCACGCCGCCGCTCGTCTACCTGATCGACATGGACGTCACGATTGAGCCGTCGCCGGACGGCCGCACCGCCTCCGTCACCGTGCTGGCAAACGACGCCGACGAGCATGGAGAGCGTCCGCCGGTCGAGGGCGCGGTTGTCCAGGTGATCTCGCACGCCCTTCGATCCGCCGCGGCGGATCAGGGTGAGCGGAGCGTGTACGCCGAGACGAAGACAGACGCGTTCGGCACCTGCGGACTGCCGCTGCCCGTCGGCGAAGACCCCGCGCACCTCGTCCTCCGCGTCGAGCACGAGCGCTACAACCCGCGCCACCTGCGGCTGGACGGCTCGAACGTCGTCGAGGACATCCGGCAGCGGCTGTATGGCTGACCGATGAAGGGCGGCGGCCGCCGCCGCGAGTCTCGGGTTCGGCGTGTCGGCCTCTGGCGCGACATCATTTCGTAGACTGAACACATGAGCACTCCGGATGCGAATCCAGCCCGAGGTTCTAACGTCTCACGATACTTCCTTCGCGAAGAGCACCAGTACGCACCGTTCATCGGTTCCGCCATCTTCTCTGCGCTTTTTGTTGGCTTTCCGCTGGGGCTGCTTCTCGCGCACGAGGCGGCACAGGGATCGGGGCTCGGCGGACGGTTCCCACAGCTTGTTCAAGTGCATGGGCACACCCAGCTCTTCGGGTGGTTAGGGCTGTTTGTGATGGGGATGGGGTATCGTCTCGTCCCGCGCTTCACGGCAGTGAAGCTCCGCCACCAGTGGTGGGTCCCACTCACACTGGCCTGTGCGGTCGTGGGGCTGGCGCTGCGGGCCATCGGGCAAACATTCGCGGACGAGGGGACGGTCTTCGCAGTCCTATTCGGG
Source organism: Chloroflexota bacterium (assembly GCA_036732045.1). Classification (GTDB taxonomy): domain Bacteria; phylum Chloroflexota; class Dehalococcoidia; order SM23-28-2; family RBG-16-64-32; genus DATKKM01. Next base: position 8,399 of record DAINDD010000082.1, on the reverse strand, counting down.
TCTTCCGGTGCTCTAGAGTTCCTGGGTGTTTCGTTGTTTGTCGCCGTAATTATTCGCGCGTTGCTGCTCGGCCGCCCGGATGAGTTTGGTTACAAGCCGTTCTTCGCCGCCGGGGTCGTTTGGCTCGCGGTTGCGATGCTGCTCAATGCCTACCTCGCGTTCGTCGCCGCCGGAGAATCGAACCCCATCCTGCCGAGCGACCGTTCGGATGTTGTGGCCTTCCTGCTCCTCTACGGCTTTGCGGCAATGTTCGTCCTGGCCGTGTCGATCCGCACATTTCCGACTTTCTTCGGTAGGGAGAGGGCGAATCGGACCCTGGTAACGATCGCCTGGGCTGGCTTGAACGCGGGCATCGCTCTGTATGCGACGAGCGACTGGTGGGGCTCATACGAACAGCCGGACGGTCTGCGCTACACGGAGAACGCCGGGTTCCTGCTTGTCGGCGCGGGGCTGATCCTCATGGTGGCGACGCTGGGCATCTTCAAAGGATCGCCGCACCGGCTGCGCGAATCCGCCCGCAGGAACATGCGATTCGTCCGGTCGGCGTACGCCTGGCTGGCGTTGGCGGCTGTACTCCAAGTGTGCTTCGCCGCCTCGGCGTTGGCAGACAGCCGCTTCGTGGCGGATTTCCAGACGGATGCCGTCCGGCACTTCATCGCTATCGGCTTTCTCACGACGGTGATAATCGGGATGGCCTTTTTGGTGATGCCGGCCCTCGCCATGCGGAGGTTAGGGGGTCGCTCCGCGAATCTTATTGCCACTGTTCTTCTGACGTTCCTGCACGGGGCCGCGGCTTCCCGAGGTCTGGGATCGCTCATAGTCAACGAGGGCCACATCAACGAAGGTTACTGGACGATGACGGTCGGCGGAACGCTGGCGGTGCTGGCGATGGCCATCTTTGCCGGCTACATGCTCTGGAGCCCTAAAGAGCCGCCCGCAGATGAGATCACTCTGACTGAACGCGTTTGAAGCCCGGACGTCCAGGTTGATCTCGCACACCTCTCGAGAACCTCCGAGCGAGCGGAGCTCCTGATTCGCCGCGGAGGATCAAAGGATGGCTCAGCGCCCCGCCCCGTGCGACGCTAAACTGGAGTCGTGAAGGACATCCTGCTGGCCACGCTGATCCTGGTCGGCGTCGCTCTGCTCATCCTGATCGTCGTTGGCGGGTTCATCGCCTGGAAGGTGATGCGCTCGGACGAACGGAGGCTAGCGCGGAGGATCGGAAAGCTGCGGTTTCGCGACAAGCTCGCCTTTGGCCGCGACCTCATGCGCGATCCCCGTGTGCCGTGGCCGGCCAAGATCATCGCGGCGGCAGTCGTCGTCTACGTGGCCTCGCCGATCGACCTGATACCGGACTTTATCCCGGTGCTGGGCCACATGGACGACTTGCTGGTCGCGCTCATCGGCGGCGCGCTGCTGCTGAGGTCGGTTCCGCGCCACGTTGTCGAAGAGCACCTACGCGAGTACGAGGTCCGCGCCGAAGATAGGCGGCGTCTGGAGACAACAACGTGAGATGGTTCTAAACCAGGATGAGGCATACGCAATGTTCATCTTTGGGCCAGGGTGCAATTATGGTGATGGCGAAGCGTTTGCCAGCCAAGGCGATTGGCCTCGCCGAGTCTCTGTTAGCAACGACGCCTGAGCTTACCGCAGGTGTTTGAGAAATGCAGGGCCGCTTAATTCAGCTTGCTTAAGAATGTTTTTGAGCGTGTAGCGCGGGACCTCTTTCTTGCCCAAGACAACAATGGTCGTGATCGTTTCTCTTGCCCGTCCATCGTTGCGTGGTCAGATGGCTACCCGGATGAGAAGAAGCGGGCTGAAACCCAGCCCGCTTGAGTGCACTGACGATCTGGTCGCTGCTACACAGAGGCAGTTTGGACATGGGTGCCTGGCGTTAGTACTCCGTCCGGAACATCGACCAACATTCGGTACAAGAAAATCTGAACCAACTCGTTTGGGTGAGTTATTACGCTCCTGGCTTCCTCGCGTGGTTCGCCAAGATAGGTCGGTATGCCCTTCTTTCGAAAAACACGCGCGGCCTCGCCGCTCTCCTGGATCGCGTTCAAGTATTGTTCGGTGGCCTCAATAATGTTGGAGAGGGCTTCGTCTATAGTCCTACCGCAACTCCCAACACTGAGCTCCACACATTCAGAGGCGTAAGAGCAGTGCACCGACTCGGACTGAAAGATGCGGAGAGTTAGGGTCACGTATCCGAGCACCTTGTGTCGCGGAATTTCGGCGGTGGGGTGCTCACTGCGCGTGGCCATCCGTGTCATTGCTCCCCCTTTAAGACGCCCTGCCATCACCGACGTTACGATGAACGCTCGAAGGGTAGATTTCCCCCCATTACGCCCCGTATCGTACAGCAAGTTCAAGGGAAGAGAAACGGCTGCGGTTCCGCGACAAGCTCGCCTTTGGCCGCGACCTGATGCGCGATCCTCGCGTGCCGTGGCCGGCCAAGATCATCGCCGCGGCAGTCGTCGCCTACGTGGCCTCGCCGATCGACCTGATACCGGACTTCATCCCGGGGCTGGGCCACGTTGACGACCTGCTGGTCGCGCTCATCGGCGGCGCGCTGCTGTTAAGGTCGGTCCCGCGCCACGTCGTCGAAGAACACCTACGCGAGTACGAATGCCTTTGGGGGCTTCCACATAGACGTGCCACTAGCCAGTGGCGGATGGCGACGGTGCCTGGTTAGACTGCACTTGTGAACCTTATAGCAGAACCAAGAGGCTGGATACTAAGGTGCAACCATGCCGTTTGCCTCCCCGCTGAGACTCTAAACCAGAAGTGACCTTGTCAAAACTTGTGCCAGTCCCGCACCGATCAAGGCTTACGCGTGATGAGGACTTCGAGAGGATGACCGCCTCGCTAGGCCCGTCACTGCGGTTTTCGTCACGCCGCGCACTGCTAGCCGAAGGGGACTCACTGGAACTGTTGCGTAGGGTTCCGAGTTGCAGTGTCTCGCTCGTCCTTACTGACCCGCCTTACCACTCTACAAAGAAGCGCAATATCTTCGGTGATACTTCATTCGGGGAAGACGAACATTACCTTGACTGGATGGCCCAATTTGCCGCCGAATGGAAGCGCATTCTAAGGTCAAACGGATCTTTCTTCTGCTTCTGTGCTCCCGAAATGGCCGCGCGCCTGGAGGTAATTCTCTCCGTCGACTTCAACATCTTGGCGCAAATCGTCTGGACAAAGCCAAACGATCCGGGCTTTGACGGTTGGAAACAGAAAATGAAAAAAGAGGCACTGAGGCAATGGTATCCCCACACAGAAAGGATCATCTTCGGTGAGCCAGCCTGCGAAGGCAATTTACATAGGTCCCCATTCGCGCAGTTCCTTCGTGAGGCCCGCATTGGGGCAGGTCTGTCAACTTACGAGTTAGCGGAGGCCATTGGGGCCTATGGCCGTATAAATCATGGCGGAGCGATCTCGAATTGGGAGGCTGGTCGCAACACACCAAGCGCCGAACAATACGCCAAGATTTGCGAGACTCTGATGGCCACTGGACGAATCATTGAGATGCCCGTGTATGAGGACGCGGTTAGGCCCTTCAGGGTGGACGCCACGACAGAGTTCACCGACGTATGGACCTTCCCATCTGTGCGGCCCTATAAGGGGAAGCACCCTGCCGAAAAGCCTGCTGCCCTCCTCGAGCATGCCATTGAAGCTACGACCTTCCCCGGGGACATTGTGGTCGATTGTTTCGCTGGTTCCGGAAGCACAGCGCTAGCCGCCCTGAAGTTGGGTAGGCACAGCGTATCAATGGAGGTCGATCCGTCGTGGGTGTCCAGAATCGCGGGAAACCTAGGGTTACACGACTCTCGTGGCCTGGGGGAGCTCGCCCAGCCCGCCGAGGTGATTCTTGAACGGATGACTCAGGTCGAACTTAATCAACTACCCCTGTTCGAGCGGCATGTAGCCAGCGCTGACATTCCGGTCTAAGACAGCGCGCATCCAAGCGAGAGTTGCTTTGATGCCAGAGTCCTTCACGACAACATTGCAGTGGTGGTGTCCCCAGCCTACGTTATATGGCTGATGATTGAACATACCCATGCGCAATTCCTCGACATGAAAGAGGTTCACCTGCGTGACAGTCAAGTCTAAGACCTCCCTGCCTTTGGCTTGTTCCATTCGACTGAAGAAACCTGCAGCTGATAGCTCCTCCAAGCACAAGGGGCAGATGGGAGAGCCGCGCGTGCCTAAAATGCGCGCACTCTGAAGGCGAACGATGTCCAGCAACCCGCGCTCGCCAGCTTCAGACAAGACCAGGGCCTTCCTTTCGGCGGCCTGCTCGGGCGTCATTCCATGAGCGGTTACGACCGGGAATGCATCGTCACACAGCCAGAACAAAGCCTCAAGCTGGGTTCGACAGCGTGCGATCGTCTCATCATCTGCGTACTCATAAACCCGGATGCCGGCGCCCTTGTTGGCGCTCGTCTCGAAACCGCGGACGATTCTTTCTCCTTCGTCCAGCGCTGTCGTAGCTGAAATACGCGCGACATATTGGCCGTTCAGCGGCGTTAATCGGCTTTCCGCGGGGTGCCAGCCTAAGGCGTCTGGGTTATTCGCTAACCATTGAAGGCGAGTCTCGTAAAATACAAGCGCGTTCTCGCCGAGAATCAAGCCTTCTTTCGCTAGGTGGTCCCCCGCTTCAGGGTCGACAAAGTATAGGGCGGGGGAAATTAGGACAATGTAGCCTTTGGCGAATATGTGCTCCGTCTGGGGTACGGTGAAATGGCTAATCCACACCGGATAAGGAATGAGTACCGTACTGCTCCGTGAAACGCGGTTCTGGTAGATCTCATCGTCATCTGCGCCTCGAGTCTGTCCCGTCTTATATATCTTGCGGGCCAATAGCGACGGTAACTTCACCGTAACGTTGCGCGTCACTAGAAGAGTTCCCTAACTCCCACATCGAGAGCTTCTGCAATCCTGTGGATATTGATGAGGCTGACGTTCCTCTCTCCGCGCTCGAGGCTGCCCAGGTAGGTTCTGTTTAGTCCAGCCTCGAGAGCCAAGCGCTCTTGCGACCATCCACGGGCCAGCCGCAATTTTCGTACGCGCTGCCCAAACTTATATTGCAAAATGGATTGTTGCATTCCACCTCAACGGAACATACCGAGGCTTTTAAGTCGACTGCTTATGAGTAGCGTGACCTAGGCGAGCATCGAAACAAGGAGTAGGGGACACGGCGCGCCCGCCGGGGTGGCGGCGAATCGGCCCAGCCGCCCAGAGCACAATACGGGGATAGCTGCGGCGCATCTTGCATTCTGCGCCTCTCGCTCATCATCCCCGACTCCCTCCTCGCGGTTGTTGTGTGGCGAGAACATACGTTTTTCCGCCGCAATGGCGAACTATCACTGCCCTCCAACATCGTCACGCTTGGTACAATAGGACGGATATGGCCACGACAAAGACCGATTACTACGAGGTACTTTCCGTCTCTCGCGGCGCCAACGGCGACGAGATCAAGAAGTCGTTCCGCAAGCTGGCGATGGAGTACCACCCAGACCGCAATAGCCAACCCGGCGCGGAGGCTCGCTTCAAGGAGATAAGCGAGGCTTACGAAGTCCTCTCCGATACCGACAAGCGCGCCGCATACGACCGCTACGGCCACGCCGGGCTGGCCGGTTTCGACTCCGGGCGCGGTTTCGAGGGGGCGGACTTCAACGGCTTCGGCGATATCTTCGACGCCTTCTTCGGCGGCACAGGCCAACGCCGCGCCCGCGAACCGCAACGCGGCGGCGACCGCCGTGTGGACATCGAGATTACGTTCGAACAGGCGGCCTTCGGCACGGAGCGCGAGATCTCCGTCGACCGCATCGAGCGCTGTGCCCGCTGCTCGGGGACCGGCAGCGAGCCGGGCTCACAGATGGCCCGCTGCGCCTCGTGCGAAGGGACGGGCCAGGTGCGCCGCATCAGTAAGAGCTTCTTCGGCCAGTTCGTGAACATCGCCACCTGCGCCAAGTGCCGCGGCGAAGGACGCATCGTGACCGAGCCGTGCAAGGAATGCCGCACAACGGGACGCGAGCGCAAGACCAAGACGCTCAACGTATCGATCCCGGCCGGCGTCAACGACGGTTCCCGCATGCGTCTGAACGGCGAGGGCGATGCCGGTCTGCACGGCGGCGGCCCGGGCCACCTGTACGTCGACATCGGCGTCGCCAAACACGAGTTCTTCGAGCGCGAAGAGGATAACCTGATCTACGAGCTGTCGATGAACCCGGCGCAGGCCGCGCTCGGCTTCGAGGCGGAGGTTCCAACGCTCGAGGGCGAGCACACGTCGTTCAAGATCCCGGCCGGCACTCAGAGCGGGCGCGCCTTCACCCTCAGAAGCAAGGGCATTGCGCGGCTACACGCGGGAGGCCGCGGCGACCTCATTGTGCGCGCCAACGTCCTGACGCCAATCGAGCTGACCGACGAACAGCGCGAGCTGCTGAAGCGCCTGGCCGAGAGCTTCGGGACGCCGGTTGGCGACAAGAGCCTGCTCGGCAAGATCAAGGGCGCGCTGAAGTAGGCACCCACATCGCTGACAGGTCTGAAGACCTGCAGCTACATTCACATCTGTTATGAGCACTGACGACCCGGCAAGCGGTCCCTGGCTCGAGATCGCCGTCGAGGTCGCCGGTATCGACGCCGAGATTGCCGCCGACCTGTTGCGGCAGGCCTGCCCCGGCGGCGTCGCCATCGAAACGCCCTCCCGGCTCGACCGGGCGACGGAGACGTATGTTGCGGACGGCGACGCCGCCTCGCTGGTCAAGGGCTACGTGAGGCCCGCGGATGATGTCGAGCGCCTGCGCCGGAACCTCGAGATCGCACTGCAAACCGCGCCGCTCCAGCGCCCTGCCGTCTGGCACGAGACCCGCGAGCTTGCCGACGAAGACTGGCGCGACGCCTGGAAGAAGTACTTCGGGGTGCAGCGTGTCGGGCGGCGGCTTGTCATCGTGCCTTCGTGGGTGGAGCACCGCGTCAAGCCGGACGACATCGTCCTGCGCATCGATCCCGGCATGGCGTTCGGCACCGGCCAGCACCCGACAACGGCGATGTGCCTGGCCGCGCTCGAAGACGTCGCCGTCAACCACGCGTCCGTTCTGGACATCGGCTGCGGGTCCGGCATCCTGGCCATAGCCGCCGCGAAGCTCGGTGCAAGCCGCATCGTCGCCATCGATATCGATCCCCAGGCGATCAAGGCAACGCGCGCGAACGCTGCCGAGAACGGCGTCACCGACGTTATCGAGGCGCGCGAAGGCACCTTGGAGGCGCAGAGCGAGCAGTTCGACGTCGTCGTCGCGAACATCAGCGGGCTCACGTTGGAGCGCCTGGCGCCGCTGCTTGCGCGGGCGCTCGCGCCGGGCGGCCGCCTGATCGCGAGCGGCTTCCTCGAAGACGCCGTCGACGGTCTGCGCGCGGCGTTCGCGGGCGCGGGACTCGGTGTCGAGCAGACGGTGGAAGACGGCATCTGGCGCGCGATCATCGCGAGGCGGCCCTAGCGTGGCCGACGAACTGCGGCGCTTCTTCGTCGATCCGTCGGCCCTCAAGGCGCGCAATGTCACGCTGACGGGAGACCTCGCTCATAGGCTGGCGCGCGTGCTGCGGTACCGGAGAGGCGACAGCGTCGTCCTGGCCGGCGGCGCGAAGGACTACGTCGTCCAGCTGACGGGAGTCTCCGCCAACGCCGTGACAGGCCTCGTTACCGGCGAGCAGCCGGCGCCGCACGAACCGTCGCTCCAGGTCGTCCTCTATCAGTCGATGATCCGCGCCAATCGCTTCGACTTCGTATTGGAAAAGGGCACCGAGATCGGCGTCAGCCGGTTCGTGCCGGTAATGGCGACGCGCACGCAGCTTCAGATGGAGGAGACGGGCCCGGCCAGGGCCGAACGCTGGCGGCGGCTGATCACCGAAGCGGCGGAGCAGTGCGGCCGCGGCCGCTTGCCCACCGTCGAGCCATCGCAGTCGTTCGAGGACGCGATCACTCGGGCGCCCGGGTTGAAGATCCTGCCCTGGGAAGACGAGCGGAAGCAGCGTCTGGGTGGGTACTTGCGTTCGCTAAAGGAGAAGCCGCGTGCGGTCAGCGTCTTCATCGGCCCGGAAGGCGGCTACGAGCCGGCGGAGGTGGAACTGGCGCGGGAAAGCGGCGCGGCGCTGGTCACGCTCGGGCGGCGCGTGATGCGAGCGGAGACGGCGGCGATCGTCGCTTGCGGGATCGTCCTCCACGAGCTGGACGGCTGAGCACGCCAGCCTGAGTTCGCAACTCCGTCCCCAACCGCACGTCGCCTTCGGTTGACAGGCTCTGATGGCCCTATCCCCCCACCCCACCCCACCCCGAGAAATAAGTAAGGGTTGGGGGACACCCCCAGGACCCCCGGCCCTTCGACTGTGGCTGCGGCCAC
>DAINDD010000081.1:0-11102 GCA_036732045.1 Chloroflexota bacterium | reverse complement strand
TGGTCGGCAACGTCGAGATCTTAAGTGTAACGGACGGCATGATGCCCGCCCACCCATCGTTCCTCTTCTCCGGCGTGACGCCGGAGATGTACCAGGCTGCGTTGGGCGACGAGCTCACCGCGGAAGGCACCCTGCCGATCAAGCGCGGCTCGTTCCTTGTGCGCAGCTCCGGCCGCACGATACTCGTCGATACCGGCATCGGCGACAAGAACCCGCAACTGCCGGGCGGCCAGTTGCTATCGAACCTCGAACAGCTCGGCGTACGCCCGGGCGACATCGACGTTGTCGTCAACACGCACCTGCACTTTGACCACGTTGGCTGGAACTGCGTACAGCGCAACGGGGCGCTTGTTCCGACGTTTCCGAATGCCGAGTACTGGATTGCGCGCAAGGAGTGGGACTTCTGGACCGATCCGGCCGTCCTCGGGGAGGAAGGGCCGCATCTGCGCACCGATGTCCTACCGCTAAAGGACTGCCCGCAGCTGCGCCTCGTCGATGGCGAGGCTGCCGTCACGCCCGAGGTGAGCCTACTGCCCACGCCAGGACACACTCCCGGGCACTGCTCGCTCGTGGTCTCCTCCGCCGGCCAGCGAGCAATCATCCTGGGCGACGTAGCGCATCATCCGCTGCACTTGATCCGATTCTGGATAGCCGCCGTCGATGAGCTGCCGCGTGTTTCGCGGCGTACCAAACGAGCGTTGGCCGAGCGGCTAATTGCGGAGCAGGCGCTCGTGGCCGGTGGGCACTTCACACCGGACAGCTTCGGGCGCCTGGTGCTTATCGACGGGCGGCGAACCTGGCAGCCCGTTTAGGGGCCATCGTGAGTGACTTAGCACTGTCACATTATCGCAATTCAAGTTTCAGACGCGGACGTAATGTTGGCACTCCACAGCCGGGCCGCCGCCGGGAGGTCCAACGTCGAGGATTTGAGGCGGGCTTTGATACCAGTCGTTCCGAAATCACATCCTTCAGCGCCCCGACGTAGTCAACAGTCCTCTTCGCGATCACCTTACGCTGAAGCTTTCCACCGTCCCCACCTCTTATCTTCGCCTGGCGGTTGAACACGAGCCGCCAGGGAGGCGCTCGTCCGAAGGGCTTAGAAAATCAGCCAGTCTTCTTCCGTCCAGATGTGGTGTTCTTCGGTGTCTGCACTGGCTTTGCGAACACTTTCGTTCCCACATGCCAGTGCTGCCATCGAGCACCGAGCTCCTTGCTGGCGCGCGTCACTAGTGTCTTGGCCCCGCGAACCGCCCTTTCACTTCCAGTCTCAATCTCGAGAACCATCCCCTTGCCGAGCTTAAGCATTTCACTCTTGACGGCGAATAGATCCTTGTTAGCTTTCCCAGTCGAAGAGGGCTTGGGCGCTTCCTCCTGTCTGATGTGCTTGATCCTTAGCGGCATGAGCGACCTCCTTACACCTGCATTCAAGAGCCCATTCTAACCCCTGGCCTTATGCCTACGCGAGTCGTGATTGGCTACAGGCAAGGCCGTCCCGTTTCGCACACACGAGCACTACCCTGGTGGTCGTCACCTTCGGCAAGGGCCGGCGGCGCCGTGTTTGTCTGGCTCCGCCGAGCAGGGCGTAGCGCTGCTGGCTAGGGAAGCTAACGGCGGTAACGCCAGCCGGCGGGAAGTGTGCCGTTAAAGAGCCGGGATACTCGCCCCTTGATCGAGCGCCTCGGACGCGAGATCCGCGATGCCGTCGATGATGAGCGCAGTGGAACCGGCCGCCGCAGTTGCCGGCTCCGTCGTTACGCGCAGCGGCGCCGCGGTCGTTGGCGAGGTCGAGCGTGCCTCCGGAGATCACCGGGTAGACCAGGCAGAACATAGCGCAGGCGCGGTAATCGTCGAAGCATTGCTCGAAGGTGTAGCCCTTCACGCCCTGCTGCAGCAGCGTCTCGTGGTAGCTGCGCAGAATATCCATCTCCGACGCCCTGCGTTCTGCAGGGTTGACGCTCTGGCTCATAAAATAGGCGACGTCGTATGGCCCCCGCGCGCGAAGGACGATCTGCCAGTCGGCGACGGCCATGCCATCGGCCCCAAAGTACAGGTTGTCGTAGCGCAGGTCGCCGTGGGCGATGGTGAGCGGGGGCTTCGCGAACTCCTCCTCGATGGCGATGATCTTGTCCTTGAACCGCTCGGCGATCGCAAGAGCCCGTGGTGACAGGCGGTCGCCGAAGTTCTTGAGGAACGGCTCAAAGGCGTCCTGGTAGGCCTGCTCAGCGGACTGGTTCACGGGGTCATTGCCCATCGGTATCCAGTCCAGCGATGACAGCCTTGGATGGTCCCACCACGTGGCGTGGAAGCGGGCCATCTCGCGGAGCAAGGTCGCGGCCTCTTCGGGCTGGCAGCCGGTCACCTGGTCTCCGCAGCGCGCCGGGTGCATGTCCTCCATCAGCAGGACGTAGTCGCAGGTCTCGTGATCAAAATCGACTGTAGTAACGCTTCGGCGTGCGGAGCTCCACCTCGTCGGCGATCTCCTCGTAGAAGCGCACTTTGCGTTCATAGAAGCGGAAGAGGTTCGCCAGATCGCGGTTCTCCTGGACAGTGGCCGGGAACTTCGCGACCAGAGAAGCGGGCGCCCCGGCCTCCGGAGCGTCGTACTCCAACCGGACCCGAGCCAGCTGCCCGAGAACGCCTACGCCTTCGCCGATGATCTCGTAGTCGAGGGCGGTGACGGCTGAGTCCGAGATCGCGCCGGTCTCTTGCAGAGCTGACGTCAGCCAGAGAGCGGTCAGTTCTTGCGGGCCCGCAGGGAGCTTCACTTTCACCATGACGTACCTCCGATGATCATTCTGCTCCCCGCCAACTAACTTCGTACACCCGCACTGGGTCCTCGAAACCCTTGAGGGCGTGGTCTCCGCGGTCGTTGAACAGGAACCCCTTGCCGGCTACAAGCTGCCGCACCACGTCCGAGACGAGGATCTCCCCGCCATTCGCCTCGGCGCACACTCGCGCTGCCATCTGCACCGACGTCCCGTACAGGTCCTGCTCTTCCGCCACCGGCTCACCGGCGTTCAGCCCGATACGCACTCGCACTGAATCGCCGGCGGCCAACGCGCGTTGTATGGCGATCGCGCAATCGACTGCGCCGCGAGCGGAGGCGAACGAGGCCATAATGCCGTCGCCGGTGTGCTTGATCTCCTTGCCGGTGTGCGCCTTCAACGCGTCCCTGACGGCGGTGTTGTGCTCTCGCACGCGGTCCTGTGCCCGGTCGTCGCCGAGCTGCTGCGTCATCGCCGTCGAACCCTCCATGTCCGTGAAGAGGATCGTCACGAGGCCTGACGGCGCCGTAGCCTGTGCTTTGGTTTTCGCGTCAGCGGTGGGATCGCCAATGAAGTCGGTGATGGCCTTTGCGAGCACGTCGTTGGCGGGCTCACCGGGAAGCATGAGGTGGTTGTTGCTCTCCAGGGGCAGGAATCGCGCGTTCGGGATCATCGATGCTATCTCGCGGCCGAGCTCGAACGGGACAGCCAGGTCCCCCCGCGCATGGGTCACCAGGGTTGGCATCTGCACTTGCGGTAGCAGGGCCCTCACGTCGATTTGTACCATCGCCCCGATGACCGCCATCACGGTCTCGGCCTTGCCTGATACGCGCTGAAGCTCGTTGAACCAGCGGATCATCTCCAGGTCGCCTTCCGGCATGAACCTCGCCGTCCACAACTGGCGAAACTCGGGGGTGTCCTTCCCCCAGCCCGGCTTGATCGTCATCAGCATGGCGTTTAGCAACTGCTGTTCCTCTGGAGTCTCAGGCATCGGCCTACAGGCGAACGTGCCGGACAGGATCAGGTGACTGACGCGCTCTGGGTGCTGCACGGCGTAGGTGATGGCCGTAGGGCCACCCTCCGATACGCCCAGCACGGCGAACCGTTCCAGGCCCGCATTCTCGACGACAGCCTCCACGTCCCGCAGCTTCGACTCGATCGAGAAGTCGGTCACATCGCGATCGGACAGTCCCCATCCTCTGGCGTCATACCTGATGAAGCGGAAGTGGGCCGCCAGCTTGCTAAAGACAGTCTCCTCGAACCGGGGCATCTTCGGCCAGAACTCGAGGTGGCTGGCCCAGCCGTGGACAAACACTACGGGATAGCCCTCGCCGATACTGGCGTACGCTATGCGCACCCCATCCGACGTCTTGCAGAATCGAATCTCTTGCTCCATCGCTATTCCCTCCAACTAACTTCATACACGCGTACCGGCTCCTCGAACCCCTTCGCGACGAACTCACCGCGGTCGGCGAACAAGAAGCCTTTGCCACTGCACAGCCCGCGCACGGTGTCGGCCACCAGTATCTCACCGCCCTCCGCCTTCGCCGCGATGCGCGACGCAAGGATTACCGTTGCGCCGAAGAGATCGCCGTCCTCTTCGATGGGCTCGCCGGCGTTGAGGCCGACGCGGACCGACAGCGGCTCGCCCTCGCGCTCGGCGAAGGCGCGCTGGAGGGCGACGGCGCATTCGACGGCTTTGGTGACGGAGCCGAACGAGGCCATGAAGCCGTCGCCCATGGTTTTAACTTCGGTGCCGCTGTGCGCTTTCAGCACCTCGCGGGTGATCCGCTCGTGCTCGCGGAGGACATCGCGGCCCTTCGCGTCGCCCAGCCGCTGCATCATCTCTGTGTGGCCGACGAGGTCGGTGAAGAGCACCGTGCGGAGTCCGGATTGCGCGGACGGCGCATCGGCAGCGGGTTCGGGCGAGGATACCCCCACGAACGCGCGTATCAGCTCAGCCCACTGCTCGTAGTTCGGCTCGGCGTACTGCCGAAATTGCGCCCCCGGGATCGTCGCCGCGATGCGCTGACAACACCGAACGGGGACGAAGTTGGGCTCAGGCCTCAGGACAAGCGTCGGTTGACGCACGCCCGCGAGGAGGTGGCCCACATCCGTGGCCTCCCACAGTCTCACGTACTGAAGACCCACAGAGGGATCTGCCCATCCGGCTGCGGCCTTCGCGAGCGGATCGAGCCAGGGACTGTCAGCCGCGTCCAAGCCGGCCAGGACACGAAAAACAGTCTGCGCATAGACAGCCCAGTCCGCCTCAGCGAGCGCCAGACCTACCCGGCCGTACGGCGTGTCTGCTAGCTCCCGCATGTTCTGAAACGGCGAATGGAGAGCAAGGTGTGTGACTCGCTCGGGAAGTACGGTCGCAAGTTGAAGGGCCGTCGATAACGCCAACAAGCCCATATCGGCTAGCACGATAAATCGATCGAGCTTCGCGGCATCGATCACCGCTTCCGCGTCCATCAGCAGCGTAGCGGTGGACACGTCTGCAACGTCGCGTTCAGACATGCCTGTGCCTCGAGCATCGAAGATGATCAGGCGAAAGGAGCGCGCCAGCGCCCCGTAGTAAGCCTCGAAGACTGCAAATAGCTCCTGCACATGCGTGAACGGGGTTCCCCCGCAATACAGCAGCGCAGGGCCCTGGCCCGCCTCGGCCCAGGCGATGCGGACGCCGTCACTCGTGGTGGCGTACTGGACGGGTGGCGCATCCATCAGACCTACTCCCGCCAGCTCACTTCGTAAAGCCGCACCGCGTCCTCGAAGCCCTTGAGCAGCGTCTGGCCGCGATCGGCGAAGACGAAGTTCCTGCCCGCGACGAGCTGGCGAACGACGTCCGATACGAGGATCTCGCCGCCCTGCGCCTGCCCCATGATGCGCGACGCCAACGTCACTGCTGTTCCGAAGAGGTCGTCGCTATCGGCGACCGGCTCGCCAGCGTTGACGCCGATGCGCACGTGCAACGAAGTCTCCGGCTCATGCGCGTTGCGTGCCGCAAACGCCCGTTGCAGCTCGATGGCGCACTCGACGGTCCTGGATGCCGAGTCGAAGGAGGCCATAAAGCTATCGCCTATGGTCTTGATCTCGGCGCCCCCGTGCCGTGCGAGGATCTCTCGGGTGAGGCGCTCGTGTTCGCTGAGCATCCTGCGCCATGCTGCGTCTCCGAAGGCGTGCATGAGCGGTGTGGAACCGACGATATCGGTGAAGAGGATCGTCTGAAAGCGCCCGTCAGTCGTCTGCCCTCTCGATACTTGCGGCGTCACGGCGAGGAAGTCTCTGATCGACGCGATGATCCATTCCTCTATCTCCTCAGACCAGGCCACGCTCGTTTTGAGCACCTTCAGCTGCGCCCGAGGGATCGAAGATGCCAGCTCTCGCCCCCACGCCATCGGCGCGATCGCTGCATCGGACGGCTGAAGCAGCAGGGTGGGACTGCTGATGCTCGGCAGGAGTGGTGTGACATCTGTGTGCAGGTCAGCCGCGAAATGCGCACCTGCTTCCTCTTCATTGACGCAGTTCCGCATGAATGACGCGTATTCCCGGGCGGGCTCGCCGCTGGCCAATCCGAAGATGACCTGCGAAAACGTCTCCGTGTACAGCTCCCAGTCCTGCTCGTAGAGAGACTGCACCGCCTTCAAGCGAGGTAACGCCCAGAAGTCGCTGCCTCGGGCAAATCCCGCCCACAAGATGATCCGGTCGACACGTTCAGGGTGCGCGGCGGCGTAGGCGAGAGCGAGTCTGGCAACATTCAACTCGGCATACAGGCTCACCTGGTCGAGGCCGACAGCATTGATGACGGCGTCGAGATCAAGTTGCAAACCTGCCGGTGAGAAGTCCGCGACTCCTCGCTGCGAGAGGCCCGCCCCGCGCACGTCATAGTGGATGAGCCGGTGCTCCGCGGCGAGGCGCGGATGGAACTTGAAATTCATCGCGACGAACTCCGACCGGACGTCGCTCCACGGGATGTACGGCAGCGCTACCAGCGGGGCGCCGCGCCCGATGTCGTAGTAGGCGATGCTGACGCCATCGCTCGTCTTTACATACTGGATCTGCGGCTCCACCGTCATTCGCGCCAGCTCACTTCGTACACGCGCACCGGCTCTTCGAAGCCCTTGGCGACGAACTCCCCGCGATCGGCGAAGAGGAAGCCCTTGCCGGAGCAGAGGCCGCGTACGGTGTCCGCCACGAGGATCTCCCCACCGCCTGCATTCGCCGCGATACGCGACGCTAGGATCACTGTCGCGCCGAAGAGATCGCCGTCTTCTTCGATTGGCTCGCCGGCGTTGAGGCCGACGCGGACGGACACCCCCTTCCCCTCTCCCGCTGCGCGGGCGAGGGGCGACTCGGCATCCTGGTTTCCGGCCTCGATGGCCTTCTGCAGGGCGATGGCGCACTCGACAGCTTTGGTCACCGATCCAAACGAGGCCATGAAGCCGTCGCCCATCGTCTTCACCTCGGTGCCGCCGTGCGCCTTCAACACACCTCGCGTAATGCGCTC
Organism: Chloroflexota bacterium; assembly: GCA_036732045.1. GTDB lineage: Bacteria > Chloroflexota > Dehalococcoidia > SM23-28-2 > RBG-16-64-32 > DATKKM01. Next base: position 3,830 of record DAINDD010000081.1, on the reverse strand, counting down.
ATGCTCGCGCAAGACGTCCCGTCCGCGCTCGTCACCGAGGCGAGACATCATCTCGGTGTGGCCGACGAGGTCGGTGAAGAGGACGGTTCGGACGGTGGAGGAAGATTGGGGACTACGTGTGACGACTGTTCCAAGGAAGTTGTGCAGCGCGTTTATAACCGCATCCCGGTCCTCTAAGAAGAAGAGATGGTTGCGTCCGGGCAGGGGTACCAGCCGAGCACCAGGGATTTGGGCGGCGAGCTGATGGCTCAATGCGATGGGTACCGCCTGATCGTCCCGGCGGTGAAGCACCAGGGTCGGGGTTCGGATAGCGCCGAGGAGAGGTGTCGCGTCCCAATCCGTTTGTGCGGCCGCCTCGAACATCCGCGCCACGTCTTCTGGGTCCGCCGATTGCCTGAAGATCTCCAGGCTTTGTAGGCTCGTTTCCGGATCCGTCCGAACCGATGAGTCGTCCGGGGGGAAGTTCCGCGCCGCCTGCTCAGGGCTCGAACGCCATAGCGAGGCGAATGCCAGTAGAGCGTCACGGGGGAGCAAATCCGTGGCCCGGGCCCAAGAGCCGAACAATACAAGCCCGGACAACTGCCGCTGATGCCGAGCGGCGAACGTCAGCGCCTTCGTGCCGCCCGCCGAGCTCGCCCAGATGGCGAAGCGCTTCAGGCCGGCGGCGCGCACAACGGCCTCAAGGTCGCTGACCGCAGCCCCGAGGCTCTGGTCCTCCACGTGCCGCTGCGAAAGCCCAACGCCGCGCTGGTCGAAGCGGATGAGCTGATAGCTCTCAGCCAGTTCACGGAAAAACGCCTGCAGCTCCGGCAGAACGTGCTCCACCGCGAACGACTCGATAAGGTCCGCGCAGACAAGTAGCGGCGGACCTTCGCCTTCCACGCAGTACGCGATGCGGACGCCGTCTTTAGCCGTGCAGTAGCGGACTTCGCGCTCAGCCATCGCGCCAGCTCACCTCATACACCCGCACCGGTTCTTCGAAGCCTTTGGCGACGAACTCCCCTCGGTCCGCGAACAAGAAGCCTTTGCCGGAGCAGAGGCCGCGGACTGTGTCGGCGACCAGTATCTCGCCGCCGTCTGCTTTCGCGGCGATGCGGGAGGCGAGGATGACCGTCGCGCCGAAGAGGTCGCCGTCTTCCTCGATCGGTTCGCCGGCGTTGAGGCCGACGCGAACCCTCACCCCCTTCCCCTCTCCCGCTGCGCGGGCGAGGGGCGATTCGGCATCTTGGTTTCCGGCCTCGATGGCCTTTTGGAGGGCGACGGCGCATTCGACGGCTTTGGTGACCGAACCGAACGAAGCCATGAAGCCGTCGCCCATCGTCTTCACTTCAGTGCCACCGTTCGCCCTCAGCACCTCGCGGGTGATCCGCTCGTGCTCGCGCAGGACGTCGCGGCCCTTCGCGTCGCCGAGGCGGGACATCATCTCGGTGTGGCCGACAAGGTCGGTGAACAGCACAGTGCGGAAGGCGCCGGGTTCGGGACGTTCCTTACGTACTGCGACGGGCGTTGGCGTCAGGCCGCCTTCTCGCAAGAATTCGTCGACAACAGACGCAACGTCCTTCGTGGCGACGAAGCGTGCACCGGGGATGTGCGATGCGAGCTTCTGCGCGAGCGCCGAGAAGTCACCCAAGGTAGTCGACGTGTCGTGAACGACGAGTGCTGGCACGGAGATCGAGCCCAGCAGATCTGTCACGTCTATCTCTTCAGCGGCTTCGCGATATGCAAGGAAGGCTCTCGGCGACATCGCCGTGCGGAACGTAGCCGCCAGCCGGCGCGCAACTTCGCTGTCGGAGAAGGCTAGAAGGGCGTTGGCCATCGCGAGGGTGAAGAATTCCCATTGATCCTCGGCGATATGGCGCAGATCTCGAGACACCCGCCAGGCCGGCAGCGCTTCGTATAACCCAGCGCCCCGGGCGAACGAGTTGATGAGGATGAGGTGGGGCACCCTTTCTGGGTGTCGGGCGGAATAAGCGATAGCGGCCGCACCGCCTTGAATAGCACCGCCGAGCGTGAAACGATCAACTCCAACGGCGTCTGTCACCGCCTCCAGGTCGCGCAGGCGCCCCTCCAGAGAAAAGCCGCTCGCATCCCTTTCTGACGACCCCATTCCGCGTCCGTCATAGCAGACCACGCGCCATCCCCGCTCAACGAGGCCGTCGGTCACGCGCCGCACGGGCAGAAGACCGGCCGAGTACATGTGTATGTCGCCCCAGGCGTTTCCCGCAAACACGATTGGCGGCCCCTCGCCGAACACGGCATAGGCGATGCTCACTCCATCGTTAGTCTTGGCGTACTGAATGCGCGGCTCCATGATGGCCGCATTGTACAACTGCGCGTGCTCACGCGGGGAGCGACGCGCCGCACGCTAACTTACAGTAGTGTCGCGCCAACTGACCTGGTACACGCGCACCGGTTCTTCGAAGCCTTTAGCGACGAACTCGCCGCGGTCAGCGAAGAGGAAGCCCTTGCCCGAACACAACCCGCGCACGGTATCGGCCACCAGTATCTCGCCGCCATCCGCCTTCGCCGCGATCCGCGAAGCCAGGATCACCGTCGCGCCGAACAGATCGCCGTCTTCTTCGATCGGCTCGCCGGCGTTCAGGCCGACGCGGATCGAGAGCGGCTCGCCCTCGCGGCCGGCGAATGCTCTCTGCAGCGCGATGGCGCACTCCACGGCCTTCGTCACCGAGCCGAACGACGCCAGGAAGCCGTCGCCCATCGTCTTCACTTCCGTGCCGGCGTGGGACTTCAGCACTTCGCGGGTGATGCGTTCGTGCTCGCGGAGGACGTCGCGGCCGCGCTCGTCACCGAGGCGCTGCATCATCTCGGTGTGGCCGACGAGGTCGGTGAACAGCACAGTGCGGAAGGCAGCATCCGTGTTGCGACGCTTTTCAGCGCGCGGTCGTCCCAGGAACTCATCTATCGCGTCGAATGCCGAAACTACGTCGCCGACATGCTCGGCGCTCTCCTTAAGAGGCAAAAGTTGCGAATTCGGGACTGAGCCGGCAATTCTCTGCGCGATTGCAAACGGCGCCAGTCCGTCTTTCACGCGATGGAGAACAAGCGTCTTACAACCAATCCTCGGCAATAGGTGCTCCACACTACTAAATTCGGACGCTTGCAAGATGAATCGAGCGGCGAACTCTCCCGTGGTGGACTCTTGAAACAGCCGCGCAAGCTGGAGCGCTCCCGTGGCGTTATCACTGCGCCCCCCGAGATCGGCTAACAACTGAGCGGCCATGCCCCAGTTTTCGCGCGCAAGCACTGCGAACGCATTAACGGTCTCCGACGGCACATCGGCGCCCCCCCAAAACGCTCCGTACAGCACCAGCCGGCTCACCTCGCTGGGATGACGAATGCAATACTCGATCGCCCGGTGAGAGCTCAGCCTTCCGGCCCAAAGTGTGAAATCCGCGAGCCGTGTCGCGGCCACGACAGCTTCCAAGTCCAGCACCAGTGCCTCGTTCGATATATCGACAACGTCCCGCTGCGAGAGGCCCGTCCCCCTCATGTCGTAGCGGACCAGCTGGCGTCCTTCGCCGAGCAGCTTCTCGAAAAAATCCCACGTCTGCACCTCTTCATATGAGAAAGACTCCACGAAATAAGGGCAAACAAGCAGCGCTGGCCCCTCGCCCTCAACGCAGTACGCGATACGGACGCCATCCTCCGTCGTGCAGTAGCGGACTTCGCCTTCCATGGCGCGAATTGTACAACTAGCGGCCACGATCAGCGCCGTGGCCATTTGCGTGCATGCGGAGAGGGCTACGCACTGGTATCTAGTGTAGTGCTTCTTATTTATCGTTAATTATGCTAGACTGTGGTCATGAGAA
>DAINDD010000080.1:0-11118 GCA_036732045.1 Chloroflexota bacterium | reverse complement strand
CCCCTGAGGTGTGCCAAGCGGCGCGCCGGCGTTGTGAGCGAGCACGTACAACGTGTCCAGCCCGTCCACGACGCCGTCGCAGTTGATGTCCCCCCGGGGGTGGCCGGAGGTGATCTCCGCCTCGCCGAGGTTCAGGCAAGGGGGCGCGGTCAACCCGTCGTTGAGGCCGGCAGCGTACTCAAGCAGGAACTCGCAGTCGGCCTCGTTGACGCTGCCGTCGCAGTTGATGTCGCCCTAAACCCGGGTTGTGGTCTACGTCCTGGTTGGCATTGGGCTTTGCGTCGGCGTGGCGACGGTGACCGTCATGGGGGAGCGGAAAATTCACAGGTACTAAAGTAAGTTGCCGTCGCTGTCACGTAAGGGCCGGTCAATTGACCATTGAAAGACTAGTTCCCGCCGTTGCCGGCTTGCGTTTCGCCTTCGAAAATCTTGCCCTCGTCAACGACGTCAGAGTAGATGTCGATGATGCAATTGGGGCAGGCGGTGCCGGTCAATGGGTTGGTTCCCGTGATGGTGGGCGCGCTGGGCTCGTACGCATACGGCTAACTGTCCAAATGAAAGCCCCCGAGGACGAGTAGTCCTCGGGGGGCTGCGGCTGAGACGCGAGATTCAGGCGGCGCGGCGCTGCGAAGGCCGGGCGGCCGCCACCGGGCGGGTGGGGCCGATGCTGTGCGCCGTCCTGGGAGCGGCCGGCGCTGAGGTGCGGTGGCCGCACTGCAGGCAGACGAGATCGATGTCGCCGAGCAGCTCTTCAGGGATGACGTCGCCGCCGCAGCGAGCGCAGGCTTTGAGATTGATCATTTCGATTCTCCTACTGTTTCTAATGTTCAGGCGGGCCTTTCGGTTCACCCGTTCGCCTGGGGCTCCGCCTGGCGGAACGCTTCGACGTAGATGCTGATCTTCACCTTATCGCTGACGGCGACACCGCCGGTCTCGAGGGCCTGGTTCCAGCGGACGTTGAAGTCCTTGCGGCTGATCTCGGTATGCGCGCTGAAGGCGGCGCGGTCGTTGCCCCACGGGTCGATGAGCCGGCCTTCGAACTCGCCGTCGAGGATGGTTTCGCGGGTGACGTCGCGGATCGTGAGGTTGCCGGTTAGGCGGAACTCGGTCTCGCCGTGGCGCTCCAGCGTCGTGCTCTCGAACGTAATCTTCGGGAACTTCTCGGCGTTGAAGAAGTCGTCGGAGCGCAGGTGGGCGTCGCGGTCCGGGACGTTGGTTTCGATGCTGGCCACGTCGACGGTGGCGGTGACGCGGGAGTTCTCCGGCTTCGCCTCATCGAGCTCGATCTTAGCGTCGAACTCGCGGAAGTGTCCGCGGACGGTGCTGATCATCAGATGCTTGACTTTGAAGTCGATGTTGGAGTGGGTCTTGTCGATTTCCCACATGCTGATGGCTGTTCTTGTCGCAGTTGTCATTGGGGGCTCCTTGCCATTAGTAACTTATCTGTCGTAAGGTACTTTATACAAGGAAGATACTGTTGTCAAGCCACTTACTTGGCGTAAGATATGAAAGATGGATGTAGAAACTCCGCATTCAGCCTTCTGCCCTGTCTACCAGCGCACCGTAGAACTAATTGGCCGGCGCTGGACGGGCGCGATCCTGCGGGCTTTGTTCAGCGGCGTCACGCGCTTCAGCGATTTGTGCGAGACGGTGCCCGGCCTGAGCGACCGCATGCTCGCTGAGCGCTTGAAGGAGTTGGAGTCCGAGGGAATCGTGCGGCGGACCGTGATCCCGGAGACGCCGGTGCGGGTGGAGTACTCGCTGACGGACAAGGGGCGCGGCCTAGACTCTGTGATCCGCGCGGTTTCCGGCTGGGCCGAGCGCTGGGAATCGCCGGCCACACTCGCCCAGAAGATCTGAGAGCCCGCCCGCACGCTGCTAGTGTCCGGCGGGCACGGGCATCGCTGAAGCTGTCTCCTCACCCTCTTCGATCGTTATCTGCTGGCGCATGCTAACCGCCGCTTCCTTATCGCTGACCAGTAGCGCAGCCGCAGCGCCGACGATCGTGAGGACGCAGGCGACGATGAACGCCTGGTGAAAGGAGTGCATTGCCGCACCAGCATCAGCGCCGGGGTTGAGCGAGGTGCCGTTGGCCGAGAGGCGGTTCGTTAGCACGGTGGCAAGCAGCGCGACGCCGAAGCTCGCACCGACCTGGCGGCCAGCGTTGGAGATGGCGCTGGCCCGGCCCATCAGCTGGGGGCTGATCGTGGCGAAGGTTGCGGTCTGCAGCGAGACGAGCATGAACGAGAAGAAGCAGCCGCGCGTGAACATGATGCCGCGGATCCACCAGAGGCTTGTGCCGACATTGATGAAGACGAAGGCCACCGTCGTGACGGTGACGCCGGCGAGCCCCAGCATCATCATCCTGCGCGGTCCGACCCTGGAGTAGGCGCGGCCGGCGAGCTGCACCATTACCACGACGCCGATGGCCTGCGGGAACGTGGTCAGCCCGGAGTCGAAAGCGCCGAGCCCCTTTGTGGCGGGCGACTGCAGCATCAGCGGGAGCAGGAAGAGGCCGCCCATCAACCCCGCAAAGCCGACCATCTGGACAGCATTCGCCGTGGCGAAGAGCTTGTTCTTGAAAAGGCGCATCTGGATCATCGGCTCTTCTGTGCGGATCTCAACGATCGTGAAGACCGTGAGCAGCACGAGCCCGACAGCGCCGAAGACCAGCACTTTGGCATCGCTCAGACCGTTCGTGCCCGCCTCCGCGAGCGCGTACATCAGCGTGGCGAGGCCGCCTGCCGCAAGCAGCAGACCTGGGACGTCGAGGCGGCCTGGGCTCTGCTGCCGCTCCTCCTTGAGGAAGAGGCCGGCGAAGGCGAAACCCAGCACGCCGACGGGGATGTTGATCAGGAAGATCATCCGCCAGTCGACGTACTGAACGAGGTAGCCGCCGAGGACAGGACCGCTGGCCGGGGCGACGACCATCGGGATCATCAGGATCGCCGAGGCCTTGGCGCGCTCGTGCGGCGGGAAGGCCCGGTAGAGCATGGCGGTGCCGACCGGGGTCAGCATGCCGCCGCCGATGCCCTGCAGCACGCGGAAGGCGATCAGCGACTCAAGGCTCCAGGAAAGACCGCAGCCGAGCGAGGCGGCGGTGAAGAAGAACAGCGCGGTCATGAAGATACGCTTGGTACCAAAGCGGTCGCCAAGCCAGCCCGAGACCGGGATGAAGACGGCCAGGCTGAGCAGGTAGCCGGTGACGACCCACTGCACCTGCGTCGTCGTGGCGCTATGGATCTCGGCGAGCTTGGGTATCGCGACGTTGACGATCGTCATGTCCAGCAGGTCCATGAACAGACCGAAGACGAAGACGATGCCGACGATCCACTTGTAGTCGATGCGCTTCATCGCTCCGCCCTTAGACTCCCACCTTAGCGCCGAACTCTGCGACCTGAGGGATAACGTGGCGGCCCATGGCCTCGAGTGTTGTCAGGTTATCGACGCCGACAACGGCGCCGATAACGCCCTGCACGCCTATCTCACCTAGCTTACCGAAACGATCGACGATCTGTGCTGCATTCTCGCCGTTGGGGCCCGGCGCCATGATCGAGTACACAGTCTTCTCAATCTCGTTGTAGTCGCGCCCTTCGCGCTCGCAATGTTCGCGCAGGGTGGCCAGCTTCTGCTCGATCGCGGGCAGGCCGATGTGGTCGAAGATGTTGCAGGCGTCGGCGTACTTCGCGACGAGCCGCAGCGTTTTCTTCTCGCCGGTGCCGCCGATGAGGATTCGCGGCCGCTTCAGCACCTGCGGCACGTTCACGGTTTCGGCGAGCTTGTAGTGTTTGCCTTCGAACGGGCCGTTTTCATCGCTCCACATCTGGTTGGCGATCTTCAGCGCCTCCTCCAGCCGTTCAAAGCGTTCCTTCAGCGGGGGGAAGGGGATACCGAGACCCTCGTGCTCGCGCTCGAACCAGGCGGCGCCGATACCAAGCCAGGCCCGGCCGCCGGAGAGGACGTCCAGCGTCGTGACTTCCTTGATCAGGATGCCGGGGTGGCGGTAGGTGACGCCGGTGACCAGCGCGCCAAGACCGACACGGGAGGTCTGGCCGGCCAGGAAGCCGAGCGTGGTGTACGCCTCCATCATCTCCTGTTCGGCGGCGCCCATGATCTGGAAGAAATGGTCCATCACCCAGATCGAGTCGAAGCCGGCGTCCTCGGCGGTGTGGGCGATCCGGCCCAGAGTGGAGGCGAGCTGTTCGGGGCCACCGGGCCAGGTGAAGTTGGGGATCTGAAGTCCGATTTTCATGAGCGATTCTCCTCTGCTCGGGGACTGCACGATATGCCGCGAGCGATGGCGGCGGCCGATTCGCGGGCACCGCCGAAGGCGACCTGGTACATGAACCCGATCGAGAAGCCAAGGCCGCTGATCGCGTGCGTGATAGCTTCGACGTCGACGTCCGGGCGGATTCGGCCTGCCCGCTGATGCTTGCGCAGCTTTGCAGCGATGAACTCCACCTGGCGCGCCTGCACGCCGTCCCGCACGGCTGCGCCGATCTCGGGGTCGATGGCGGCCTGGGAGACGCAGATCCGCATGAAGTTGCTGCGCTCCCACTTGGCGGCGATGTCGTGCAGCATGATCTGCTCGATCTCTGCGTGGACGGAGTCGCCGTCGGGGAGTGTGGCGCCGTGCTCGCCGCTGATCTGCAGGCCTTTGTACTCGAGGATGGCGAGCATGAGGCCGCGCTTGCCGGCGAAGTAGCGGTGGATCAGCCCCTCGGCGCAGCCGGCCCGCTCGGCGATTTCGCGGGTCGTCGCGCAGTCGTAGCCGCGCTCGGCGAAGACGGTGTTGGCGGCTTCGATGAGGGCGACGCGGCGCTGCTCTTTGTTCCTGGGTGCGAACGTGGTGTGTGTCATCGGTGGTGATTTGCGTGCGTGCGCACTTACGCATCCGATGGTGCGACGGCCTCCGGAGCGAGTCAAGTGACGGAGGTCACATTTTGAGCCGGGATGATTTACCGCGAGATCAGGCAGATGAACGCAGATGGGAACGACGGGAATGGCCACAGACGGGCACAGATCTACTTCGCCTGCTAGAAATTTAGCTACGCATTACAGTTGGTCAAGATGCGCCTTGCGTTTCGCCTGGTACTCCTCTTCGGTGATCAAGTTCTTAGCTCGCAGGTCTTGTAGGGTCGCAAGTGCTGCTGTTAAGGGCGCGAGGTCAAGAGCCGGCTGAGGCTGAGGCTGCGTCGCCGTCGTCAGCGCCTCCTTTTGCTTCGCCCGTCGTCGGTTGATGAATCCCCTAATGGTCAAGATGATACTGACGCCAATGAACGAGCCGACGAATGCCGCAATCACTAAATCCCGGCCTCATAATCGCGCAGATAATCAGTATCGGGCGATCCGCTTGCGGCAATAGCAAACGGTAAAGTCTTAAAAACGACGCCGTGACCGCGCATACGAAAGATGATGTCGAGACTGCCATTGTGCGGATTGACGGTTCTAATCTTACGGAATCTAACCCATGCTATGTTTGGCTGAAACACTTGATCCGGCGACTTATGCCCGCCTTCGCCCCACCAGCTCGTGTAGTTGATGCCGCCGTCGAGAGCAGTCTTGGGATCGATCATGTACGGATTGACCTCGCCCAAATCGATCACCTGCATCCGCCAAATCGCCCCATGACCAAATGACATCATCGGCGTGAATCTCTGTCTTTGTGAAAAACTGAATGCCGATTAGGTATTCACCAAGCCCAACCGTTAGAGCTGGTTGCGTGCTTTCCTCTGCGGGGCCATCAGGAAATTTACGCAGTCTGTATTCAGCTTGAGGCAATAGGTACTCAAGAAAGTCTATTGGGTCGCGCCACAACTCGCGTTCAGCCTCTTCACGTCGCCATTGTTCGTTCTCGCGCTTCTTGTCAGTGACGACCTGAAACACAAGGATTCCCAAAGTGAGCACAGCCGCCAGCGCGGCAAGCATGGAGAATGGTTCATCTAAGGTAACTGCCAAGAATGCCAAATATATAGTCATAAAACGCCATAGCGTAGGACGACCGACCCCGGCCTCGAAATTATCTTACAATCCCCACGCTTTGGGTGTGTGAAGTCGGGAATCCTCGGCAGCGTTTGACGGCCCGGCGTGCGTTCGCCTAAGCTGAATCGGTACTTCTCGGAGGAGATTTCTTATGACCCAGGACACGAAGACCCGGCTGAACCTTGCCCGTCGAGAGACGATTGGCAAGAAGGTGCGCGCGCTGCGGAGACAGGGCATCATCCCGGCCAACATCTACGGGCACAACGTCGATTCGCTGGCCGTGCAGGTGACGAGCGATGAGCTGCGCCAGTTGATGCGCCGCCACGGCCGCAACGAGATCATCTACGTGCAGGTGGATGGCCAGGAGCGGCCGACGTTCGTTCGCGACGTTCAGCGCAATCCCGTGACCGACCAGATCGTGCACGTCGACTTTTTTCAGATTTCGCTGACGGAGAAGGTCCGCCTGGAGGTGCCGGTGCACTTCAGCGGCGTCGCCCCGGCCGTCACCACGTTCGGCGGCATCGTCACTCACGCCACCAACCAGGTGCTCGTGGAGGCGTTGCCGACGGCGGTCCCTTCGGTGATTGAGGTAGATATCAGCGATCTTACGGAGATCGGACAGTCGATTCACGTCGGAGACCTGCCGGAGATGGAAGGCGTTGTGTTCCTGACCGACGCTGGCTCGGTGATCGTCCGCATCGACCTGCCGGCGGCCGAGCGCGCGGAGGAAGCGGAAGTCGCGGCTGAGGGCGAAGAGGCCGCTGCCGCCGAGGGCGTCGAAGGTGAAGCATCAGCGGAGGGCGCCGAAGCCAAGCCCGAGGCTAAATCCGAGTAATCCAGAACGCGGATAGGCGAGAAGGGGAGGCGCTGCGCCTCCCCTTCTTCATGCCTTGCCCGGCGACTCCAGGCGCTGACCGATGATCCCGGGCATGCCGCGCGCGAAATCGGCTGAGTAGAGGGAGCGCCGGCCCGCCCGCTGCAATTCTAGGACGGCGAGCAAACCGTCGCCTGTTTGCACGGCGAAGGCGGCCGCTCGCGCTTCCGGCGGCACATTCGGAGGGAGGGCGACGACAGTTCCCGGCGGCTCGCCGGATGCTCCATCGACCGGCCACGCCTGGCGAATGAGCAGCGTCTCGCCGGTTAGTCTGGTGGCGGCGTCCGGCCATGGGGTATAAGCGCGGACGCGGCGCCAGATCTCAATCGCGGACAGATGCCAGTCGATGGCGCCGTCCTGTTTGCGGATGAGGCGGGTGACCGTCGCCCGCGAGTTGTCCTGCGGCTGTGGGTCGATCTCGCCGGCGAGCCAGCGCGGCAGCGTCTCGGTAAGGAGGTTGGCCCCCAGATCAGCGAGCGAGGTGGTTAGCGTGCCGGTCGTATCGACTGGGCCGATAGGAACACGGCGTTGGGCGAGCACCGGGCCGCTGTCCATGCTGGCGTCCATCAGCATGATCGAGACGCCGGTCTCGTCGTCGCCGGCGAGGATCGCGCCCGCAATCGGCGATGCGCCGCGGTGACGAGGCAGTAGCGACGGATGGACGTTGAGGACGCCGCGTGGCGGTATGTCCAGCAGCTCCTGCCGCAAGATCTGCCCGTAGGCGATGGCGACGATTACTTCCGGCTGGAGCGCCCGGATTGCGTCGAGCTGCCCAGCATCGCGCAGCGTCGGTGGTTGGAGGACGGCCAGGCCCAGCTCCTCAGCGGCGACTTTCACCGGCGGCGGCGCGAGGCGGCGGCCGCGTCCGGCCGGGCGGTCGGGCTGCGTGATTGCGGCTGTGATGACGTGGCCGTCTGCAGCGAGGCGGCGCAAGGAGGGTACGGCGAAATCCGGGGTACCGATGAATACGATTGACATCGCGACGAGCATAAGACGGCCTCGCGGGGGCGTCCACGCCGAATCGCGTGGCAGTGCACCACGTTATAACACTCGGATAACATGAAGCCGATGCGGAAACGAAACGCGTTGTGGCTCGGCGTGCTGGGTGGCTCGTGCCTGCTCGCGTTGGCCTGCGGCAGTGGCGACGCCGCGACGCCAACGCCCGCGCTTTCCGTCGCACTGCTGACTTCGAGCGGGTCAGTGACTCCGCGCGCCGTCAAGACGCCGGTGCCTTCACCCACGGCGACGGCGACGCCGCTCCAGGTCTGCGCTCCGAACCCGGACCCGGCCCCAGTGAACGTCCTGCAGGTTCAGGGGCCGCTCGCGGGACAGCAAGTCACCATCCCGGTCTTCGTGCGGGGCTGGGGCTCGACGATTGGGCTCGACAACAAGGGGGTCGTGCTATCGGTTGTCGACCAGAAGCAATCGGTGGTGCAGACGATCAACCTACCGCCGCAGCCGCGCGACTACCGTGTACCGCCCCCGGGCCTCGACATAACTGACAACACCCGACCGTTTGCCGCCGACATCGTGATCGCCGATGTCACGGAGCCTACGCCGTACTGCCTCTGGGTGTACCTGAACACAGATGATACGGGCCACGCCAGGCAAGTGGTGCAAGTGCCGGTGATTATCGTTCCGCGCTCCTAAGCGGGTCAGGTAACGAGGACGGCGATCGTGCCGGCAACTGCGAAGATGCCGAGCATGATAGCGGCGGCCGAGAGCAGTGCGCGATCGCGTCCGAGCTCCCACCAGAGGAGCATGACGCCGGCGGCGACTACGATCAGGATCAGGATGAGCTCTCGGAAGGTCACGCTATGATTATAGAGGAACCAGGAAACGTGGAACACGGGCTCGGGGTTCCTGGTGCTTTCGCCCGGTCAATTGTTCCCGAGGGCCGGTGGGTTCGTCATCGTCCACTGGTAGACGTTGCGAAAGCGAGAAGCGGTGCTGAAGAGGACACCGGGGTCGACGCCGCTGATCTTGCTGCGAACAAAGTACGTGTCGAGCGGAACATAGAGCGGGATGCTGGGCACGTCCAAGAGGAACAGCGCTTGGAACTGGCTGTAGAGGGACTTTCGGTTGGCGATATCGAACGAGCGACGCGCCTCCTCGACCAGCTTGTCGGCGTCGTTGCTGGTGTACCCGGCGATGTTGCGGCCGTTGTTGATCGTCTGCGAGCTGTGCCAGGCGGGATAGGGGTCGGGGTCGGCGCCGGGGTCCCAACCAAAGATCGCGGCCTGGTACTGGCGCGGGATCAGGAAGTCCCGCACGAGACTGTTGGACGGCTGACGCACGACGGTTGCGTTGATGCCGGCGTCCGCCAGCTGGGCCGCAATAGCGTCGGCGATGGCCCCGCGCAGGGCGTCTTGATCAGTGAACAGCGAGATGCTGAGCTCCGCGTTGTTCTTCTCGCGGACGGTCGAGTTGGCCGGAAGCACCCAGCCGTCAGCCTCAAGAATGCTGCGCGCCTGGCCGACATCGTGCTTGGGAGCCTGCGCGTTGCTGTCGTAGGCCCAGGTGCCGGGCACGATCGGCGTCTCGGCGCGCTGCCCTCGCCCGCCGAGCAGATCTGTGATCACGGAGTCGACGTCAACGGCCCGGGCTATCGCCGAGCGCACGGCCGGGTCGTTCATGGGAGGCTCACCGTCGTTGAGATAAAGGATGGTGAAGGTGCTGCGGTTGGCGGCGTGTGAGTCCAGCCCGCCCACGTGGCGCAACGTCTGGTAGTCGTTGGGATCGATCGTAAGGTCGGCCAGGAGACCGTCGGCGTTTCCGCGCACGATATCGGCCGCTGCGCTCGACATATTCGGGTAGAACTTGAGCTCGATCTCATCGATGTGCGGCGCGCCGAGGTAGAAGCTGGCGTTCGCTCGCAGAAGGGCGTGGTTGGTGTTCATCTCCACGATGCTGTAGGGGCCGGTACCGATGGGGCGCTTGTTGAAGGGATCGTCGAGAATGCTCTGCGGCGTGGCTGACGAGAGGATCGAGGACGGCAGGATGCCCATCGTCGCATAGGTAAGAAAAGGTGCGAACGGCTCCGGCAGCGCGCAGGAGACGGTCAGCGAGTCCGGCGCCATGCACTTGACCGATTGCCAGAGCGCGGCCTGTTCGGGGTCGCCTTGCAGGGCGGTGTTGCCGACGAGGCCGTAGGTGAACAGCACGTCAGCAGACGTGAACGCTCCGCCGCTCTGCCAGGTGACGTTCGGACGCAGGTGGAAGACAACGGTGAGGCGGTCGCTGCTGACGTCCCAGCTCTGCGCGAGGTCGGGTAGAGGAGTCCCGTCAGCGTCGAGCCGGACGAGGCCAGAGAATACGAGCGAGGCAAGGTCACGGTCGGTGTCGCTGGCGTAGGTGAAGAGTGGATTCACGCGCGAAGGGGTTCCGATTTCAGCCTCCACGTAGCGAGTGGTGGTCTTGTTGTCGCTGGAGTTGCCGAGGGGGTTGGCGAAGGCGAAGAGGGCCGCCCCGAGGATCACGACGCCGGTGCCGAGCAGTGCGAGTAGCGGCCAGCCGGGCCCATGCCGGCCCTGGGGCGAGGGTGTCCTGTCAAAGCTCATGCGGTTGTCAGGGCGGCGAGGCGTCCGGAGCTAGCGGACGTAGACAGCGAGTGCGGAGACCCCCAGCCAGAGCACGGACAATCCGATTGTCAGCTGGAAGAGCGTCTTTTCCAGCCCGCGGCGCGTACGTACAAACGAGCCACTTTGCAGTCCGCCGACGCCTTCACCCTTCACCTGCAGCAGGATGACGATGATGAGCGCGATGGAGATGAGGATCGAGGCCAAGGCCAGGGAGTCGGTTACGTTCATCGAGTTGTCTCGCTATTTGCTATCGAGCGCGGTGACCAAGTCTTCTTCGGGCTCAGCCATTACCGGCGCGGCCTGGTCGCGATCGTAGTAGATCCGCATTACGGCCTGCGCCAGCTTGACGGAGTCGTGGTGGTAGCGGTTCTCCTCGCTGATGACGTCGGCCGTGACTAATCGTATCCCATTGTTGACGTGAGCGTCCAGCCGCACCGCCTCGGAATGGGGTGCTTTGGGGATGCTCGCTGGGAGGTTGCTGTTGGCGAGGACGTAGCTGATTACGCCCTTGCCAAACTGCCGCTCGATAGCATCCAGGTGGTCGGCGACGTTGAAGCCGTCGGTCTCGCCGTGCTGGGTGGCGACGTTGCAGACGTAGACCTTGGGCGCGGAGCTGGCCATGATGCTGCGCCGGATGCCTTCGACCAGCAGGTTGGGGAGGACGCTGGTGTAGAGGCTGCC